>JBMFNL010000057.1:0-19900 GCA_049970175.1 Chloroflexia bacterium | reverse complement strand
AGCCCCACGCCCACGCCTTCCCCCGGCCCCTCGCCCACGCCCACGGCCACGCCGACCCCCGCCACCCACCGGATTTTCCTGCCCTGGGTGGGCCGGGGGATGCACCGGGAAGCCGCTCCCTCCCACCCGGCCGAACGTCTCGGCGGTGCGATGTCCCCGTTCTCTGGGGAGAGGCGCTGAAACATCCGGTTGGGACATCCCGTTTGACGGCTCCCGGCGATGTTCCTCCCCCTCACCCTGGGGTATTCCCGACCGGTCCGGGGGATGTCTCCAGCGGGTGTGTCCCAAAGGTGTCGAATCGTAGGGGGCGGTCCGGCTGACCCTCACCTCTCACCCCCTAGCCGGTGAGGGAAAAGGCCACTTTCCGACAAACCTGGGACATACCCTCTCCAGCCCTCGCCAGATTTTGAGAACCCGCCCTCCTGTGCTACAATTCCCCAGGTTGTGCGGTGCAGGATGAACAAGGAGGCGTTGTTGACCGCCCGATGCGTGAGGAAATCGTGAGGCCGAACCCGCCCCGCTCTTCATCCCGGGTCTGGCCCGGCCGCCGGTCCTACCTATCCAAGTTGCGCCGTTTTCAGGCCAATGCCCGGCTGTACCTCCTGAGCATGACCTTGGCCGGCATCGGCTACGGCATCTTTCGCCTGCTCTTCAACTTTTTCGTCCTGAGTTTTCGTCCGGGAAACCCGCGCTACGATGAAAACCTGCTTGGCCAGTTGGTCATGGCGAGCAGCCTGGCCGCCCTGGCCGGGGCCCTGCCGGCCGGATACCTGGCCGACCGGCTGGGACGGAAACCCTCCCTCCTGCTTTCCAGCGCGGCGGTCGCGGCTGCCGTGGTGAGTATGGTGCTCTGGCCCACCCCGACCAACTTTTTCCTGATGCACATCCTCCAGGGCCTGGCCCAGAGCCTGGGGGCGGTGACGGCCGGCCCCTTCCTCATGGAAAACAGTGGGGAGGAAGAACGTACTTACCTCTTCTCCTTCCAGATGGGCCTGCAAGCCCTGGCCGGCTCGCTCGGCAACTGGTTTGGCGGCAACCTACCGACCTGGCTGGGGGAGGCCCTGGGGGTCGCCCCCACCAGCACGCCGGCCTACACGGCCTCCCTGCTCCTGGTCGGCGGACTTTCCTTCTTGAGCCTCCTGCCCCTGCTTTGCCTGCGGCGCGGGCCGGCCGTCGGCTCATCCGCTCGCCGGATGCTCTCCCCCTTCCAGTACCTCCGGAAGAATCCGGTCCTGCTGGGCAAACTCATCGGCCCAGAGTGGATCATCAGCCTCGGCGCCGGTCTGCTCATCCCCTTTATGAACGTCTTTTACCGCCGCAACTACAGCCAGCCCGATGCCACCATCGGTACCCTCTTCGCCCTCGGTTCGCTGGCCATGGGCATCGGCCTGCTTCTGGCTCCCCTTTTGGCCGACCGCTGGCCCAAGATGCGCGTTGTCGTGGCCACCCAGGCCCTCTCCATCCCCTTCCTTGTCCTCCTGGGCTTTGCCCCCTCCTTCTACCTGAGCGCAGCGGCTTACCTCATCCGGGTGGCCCTGATGAACATGAGCAACCCGGTGTACACGACCTTTGTGATGGAACAGGTGGAGCCGGAAGCGCGGGCCACCGTGAGCAGCCTGACCAGCATCGGCTGGAACTTTGGCTGGGCCCTCAGCCCCTGGGTGAGCGGCTGGCTGCAGACCAACTACGGCTTCGCCCCGGTATTTGCCGGAACGATCTCCTCCTACGTGATCGCCATCGCCATGATGTGGCGCTTTTTCTGGCACAGAAGGTCGTAGAGGATGGGAACGATCAACGAGGACTGCCCCCGATAGCAAATTTTGACCGATGGTGATATACTTCTTCGTGCTTGTACGGTCGGTTTGAGGTCTATAAGATGCGCGAACCGCCCAAACGGTCGTTCTTCTCCGAAGACATAGAGCAACTATGCCGTCGGCTCGGCCCGCTCGACCGGCGGCAGGTTGCTGCCTGGCAACACATGAGCCCGGCCCGCCGACTCGATGTGGCTTTCCAGGCTTATCAGTTTGCCCTGGACGTGGTGCGCCTGACGGAGCGGCGCAGCCATCCCGATCGGCCGCCCGCCGAATTCCACTGGCGCGTTACGCGACGGATGCAGGGAGATCCCACATTGGGCAGGTGAGATTATGGAATCGACCCGGGAATATGAACTAAAAACGTTTTTTACTTATGTTATAGAGGTATTAGAGCGTCTGGATATTCCTTACGGTGTGCTCGACCAACTGGACGTGGTGATAGAAGCAGTCCGCCGTGAAATGGGGCCCAATTCGCCCATCTCCTGGTGACGGGGATGACCGATTGCCTGGTAACTTTTGAGCCTTCCGGCCGGCGCATCCTTGGTTCCCCCGGGCAAACCCTGGCGGAGGCAGCCCGGCGGGCCGGCCTGCCCATCGCCTCCACCTGTGGAGGCCGGGGCACCTGCGGCCAATGTCGGGTGCAGGTCCGGGGACTCCTGGACGCCCCCACCTCCCAGGAAATCGCTCTCCTAAGCCCGGAGGAGCGGCAGGCCGGCTACCGGCTGGCCTGTCAGGCCCGGCTCCGGGGGCCGGCCACGGTCGTACTCCCCCTCGTCGAACCGGTGGCCTACAAGGCGGTCCTCCTCAGGGCGATCCCTCCCCTGGAGCCCAACGTGCGCAAGGTCCATGGCCGCCTGTCTCCCCCTTCCCTTTCGGACCAGCGGGCCGACCTGGAGCGGCTGCGGGAGGAATTGGGCCTCCCGAACCTGGAGGTCGCCCCCGCAGCCCTGCGCCGCCTGGCCTCCACCCTCCGGCAGGCCCACTGGGACGTGACCGCCGTCCTGGTCGGCGGCCGGCTGGCCTCCGTCGAGGAGGGGGATACCCGCGACCGGGCCTGGGGCGTGGCCTGCGACCTGGGCACGACCACGGTGGCCGTCTACCTCCTGGACCTGAACACGGGAGAGCCACGGGCCGCCTCCGTTGCCCTCAACCGCCAGAGCGTCTACGGAGACGATGTCCTCTCCCGCCTCGACCGGGCCCACGCCGGGGAGACGGAGGCGTTGCGCCGGGCCGCCCTGGAGACGCTCAACGCCCTGATCGCCCAGGCCTGCCGGGAGGCCGGCCTTTCCCGGGAGCACATCTACGAGGCCACGCTGGTGGGCAATCCCTGCATGGTGCACCTCTTCCTGGGGCTGGACCCCCACCCCATCGGCGTGGCCCCCTACATCCCCACGGTCACCGACCCCCTGGACCTGCCGGCGCGGGAGGCCGGGCTGGAGATCGCCCCCGGGGCCAACGTCCACATCCTGCCAGCCGTGGCCGGCTACGTCGGGGCCGACGCCGTGGCCGACGCCCTGGCCGCCTCCCTGGGGGAGGATGAGCGGGTGCGTGTCCTGGTGGACCTGGGCACGAATGCCGAGGTCCTCCTGAGCCGTGGGGGGGAACTCTTCGCCTGTGCTGCGGCGGCCGGCCCGGCCTTTGAGGGGGCGCGCATCTCCTGCGGCATGCGCGCCGCTCCGGGGGCCATAAACCGGGTGCATCTGGCCGACGGGCGGGTGCAGGTGCACGTCCTGGGGGAGCACCCGGCGCTGGGGCTGGCCGGCTCGGGCTTGGTCTCGGCGGCGGCCGCCCTGAGGCGGGCCGGTCTCCTCTCTTCCCGCGGCCGTTTCCTCCTGCAGGATGCCCCGCCGGGCCTCTTCGCCCCGGGCCGACGCGGGCCGGAACTGGTGCTCGTGCCGGAGGCCGACTCGGGTACGGGGAAGCGCCTCACCCTCACCCAGCAGGACATCGCCGAACTCCTCCTGGCCAAGGCGGCCGTCGCCGCCGGGTTGCACATCCTTTTGCAGGAGGCCGGCCTGGGGGAAAGCGACCTGGAGGAGGTGCTCCTGGCCGGCTCCTTCGGCAACGATGTGGACCGGGAAGAGGCCATGGAGATCGGGCTCTTGCCCCGGCTGCCCCCGGAGCGGGTCATCGGGTTGGGAAACGCCGCCGGAGCGGGGGCCGTCCAGGCCCTCCTCTCCCTCCCGAGGCGTCGGCAGGCCCGGGAACTTGCCCGCCGCATTCGCTACATCGAACTTTCCGCCCACCCGGGTTTCCAGGAGGCCTTTATCCGGGCCATGTCGTTCCCGGAGGAGCGATAGGAGGTTCCTATGGAACAGGCGCTCGTCACCACCCTGTCTTCGGCCGGAAAAACGGTGCAGATTTCCCGCGACCGGCCCACGGTGCTCATCGGCGAACGCATCAACCCCACCGGCCGCAAGCGGCTGGCCGAGGCGCTGCGGGCCGGCGAGATGACGCTTGTGGCCCAGGAGGTGCGCGCCCAGGTGGAGGCAGGAGCCGACATCGTGGACATCAACGTGGGCGCGGCCGGCGTGGACGAGGTACGCATCCTGCCGCTGGCCGTGCAGACGGCCCTGGAGGCGGCCGATGTGCCGCTCTCCCTGGATACCACCAACCCGGCCGCCCTGAAGGCCGCCCTGGAAATTTACCCGGGCAAGGCCCTGGTCAACTCGGTCAACGGGGAGGAGGCCGCGCTGGAACGGGTGCTGCCGCTGGTGCGGGAGCACGGAGCCGCCGTGATCGGGCTGACCATGGACGGCGAGGGCATCCCCGCCGATCCCCTCAAGCGGCTGAAGATCGCCGAGCGCATCGTCGAGCGGGCCGAACGGCAGGGCATTCCCCGACAGGACGTGCTCATCGACTGCCTGGCCCTGACCGTGGGGGCCGACCCGCAGGCCGCCCGGGTGACGCTGGAGGCCGTCCGCCTGGTGGCCCAGGAACTGGGGGTCAACCAGACCCTGGGCGTGAGCAACGTCTCCTTCGGCCTACCGGACCGGGAGGTGCTCAACCTGGCCTTCCTGGCCCTGGCCATCATGAACGGGGTCAACTGCCCCATCGTCGATGTGGCCAGAGCCCGGCCCACGGTGCTGGCCGTGGACCTGCTCCTGGGCCGGGACCGCTACGCCAAGCGGTACATCGAACACTGGCGCCGGCGAACCCGGGCCGGCCCAGCCTAGCCGACGGCAACTTGCATTTCCGTGAACTCGAAAAAAGGAGGGCTCGATGGGTCAAGTCCGCGTCGCCATCATCGGGGTCGGTAACTGCGCTTCGTCCCTGGTCCAGGGGGTACACTTTTACCGCCACGCCTCGCCGGAGGAATTCGTCCCCGGCCTGATGCACGTTGTCCTGGGCGGCTACCATGTCGGCGATATCGAGTTCTCGGCCGCCTTTGACATCGACGCGAACAAGGTGGGCAAGGACCTGGCCGAGGCCATCTTCACCTCGCCGAACAACACCCGCCGCTTCGCCGATGTTCCCCGCCTGGGCGTCCCCGTACACCGGGGAATGACCCACGACGGGCTGGGCAAGTACCTCTCCCAGGTCATCCGTAAGGCTCCCGGTCCCACAGATGACATCGTCCGCATCCTCCGGGAGACCGGCACCCACGTCGTGGTCAACTTCCTGCCGGTGGGCTCGGAGATGGCCACCAAATGGTATGTGGAGCAGGTGCTGGAGGCCGGCTGCGGCTTTGTCAACTGCATCCCGGTCTTTATCGCCTCCCAACCCTACTGGCAGCGCCGGTTCGAGGAACGGGGTCTGCCGGTCCTGGGAGACGACATCAAGTCCCAGGTCGGCGCCACCATCCTGCACCGGACCCTCACCCACCTCTTCCGACAGCGGGGCGTGCGCCTGGAGCGGACCTACCAGTTGAACTTTGGCGGGAACACCGATTTCCTGAATATGCTGGAGCGGGAGCGGCTGGAATCGAAGAAAATTTCCAAGACCGGAGCGGTTACCGCCGAACTCGACTACCGCCTTCCGGAGGGCGACATCCACATCGGTCCGAGCGACTATGTGCCGTGGCTCCAGGACCGCAAGTTCTGCTACATCCGCATGGAGGGCACGGCCTTTGGCGGCTCGCCCCTGACGCTGGAGTGCAAACTGGAAGTCTGGGACAGCCCCAATTCGGCCGGCGTGGTCATTGACGCGGTGCGCTGCTGCAAACTGGCCCTGGACCGCGGCCTCAAGGGGGCGATCGAGGCCCCCTCGGCCTACTTCATGAAGACGCCGCCGCGGCAGATTCCGGATGAGGAAGCCTACCGCCTGACAGAGGCCTTTATCGCCGGATAAAGTGGTAGGTCGGATTGTCCATCCGACCTGCGGGACGGGAAAATGCTGGTGCGAAAACGGCTGGACCCGGCCATCTTCAACCTGCCGGTGGAAAAGATGCGCACCGGCTACTATGCCGACCAGGACCTCTGCCGGGCGCAGCAGGTCCTGTTGCGCGACGGCTACCATCCCCAGGTGCAGGTCCGGGTGTACCAGCGGCAGGAAGTGGTCGTCTGCGGCACCGACGAGGCCATCGCCATCCTGAAACTCTGCAGCGGCTATATGGAACCGGACGGCAGGTGGCATCCCGGCTGGAAGGAACTCCAGGTGATGAGCCTCTACGACGGCGAACGGGCCGCCCCGGAGGAGGCGGTGATGACCATCGCCGGGGACTATGCCCTCTTCGCCCACCTGGAGACCGACTTCCTGGGCGTCCTGGCCCGGCGCACCCGGGTGGCCACCAACACCACCGCCGTAGTGGAGGCGGCCGGGGGCAAGCCGGTGCTCTTTTTCCCGGCCCGCTTCGACCACCACCTCATGCAGACCGGGGACGGCTACGCCGCCTACATCAGCGGGGCCTTAGGGGTAGGCACCGATGCCCAAGGGGCCTGGTGGGGCCGGCCGGGCATGGTCACCGTGCCCCCGTCCTTCATCGCCTGCTACGGAGGCGATGCCGTCCGGGCGGCCGAGGCCTTTGCCCGACACCTGGAGGAGGGGGTCAACCTGATCGTCCCGGTGGAGACGGCCGAACAGGCCCTGGCCGTGGCCGGCCGCCTGGGGCGACGCCTCTGGGGGGTGCGCTTGGATTGGGGCGAGGCGCCGTCGGACCGGCCGGCCCAGCCGCTGGACCTGCAGGCGGTCTGGCACCTGCGGCGGGCGCTGGACCGGGCCGGCGGCGAGTTCGTCCGCATCGTCGTCTCCGGCGACCTCACGCCGGAGAAGATTCGTGCCCTGGAAGATATCGGTGCCCCGGTGGACGCCTATGCTGTGGGGCGCTTCCTCCTCCAGGGCGACTTGGCCTACTATGCCGAGGTGGTCGAGGTGGACGGCCGGCCCTGTGCCCGGCCGGCCCGTTCCCGCCCCAACCCGCGCCTGAGCCCGGTCGAGTAGCCCAGGCGGCGATGGTTGAGGGGGGATCGTCCCTTGGGGTGGCGAGGGCGATGTCTTTTATGGAGGCAAGGATGGAAATTCTCCCCCGGATCGAACTGACCTGTCTGCGTCCGGACCATAGCGAGGAGGAAGTGCGCCGGCTGGCGATGGAGGCCAAAGACCTCCACCTGGCCGCCCTGACGGTGACGCCGGTATGGGCCCGCTTCGCCGGCCTGGCCCTGGCCCAATCGTCGGTGCGGCTGGGCGTGGTGGTGGGCTATCCGCTGGGGACGCACACCGCCTCGGTCAAAGGGCTGGAGGCGCGGCTGGCCCTGGAGGAAGGAGCCGCAGAGATCACCCTGGTGCCCAACCTCTCGGCCTATAAAAGCGGCTACCGCGAGACCTTTCGCCAGGATGTGGCCTATGTCCTGAAGCAGTGCCGGCAGGTGAACCCCGAGGCCCAGGTGCGGGTGCTCCTCTACGTGGACCTCCTGAGCCTGGCCGAGCAACGGGAGGTCGTGCGCCTCGTGCAGGAGGCCGGGGGCAAGTTCCTGCTGGTCGGCACCCTGGTTCCCCAGCCGATTGCGCCGACCATGTTCCGCCGGCTGGCCGAGTTCGCCGGGCCAGGGTATCTTCTGGGGGCGATGGGGGAGATCCGCTCCCTGGAGGAGGCACAGTCTCTTCTGGCGCTGGGGGCGGTCCGGCTGGCCACCCCCTGGGCGCTGGACCTCGCCCGCGAGGCCGGCGCCCTCCGGTGATTCGGCCTCACTAAGGTTACGACAATATCGAGGTCTGGAAAAAACTCATCCCATAGCCTGGCATCCCCAGTTCCTCCCCCAGCCTCTGTAGTTCCCGGTGCAGTTCCTCGTCCAGCGGGATGCCTTCGGCCCGCAGGCGCTGCTCGGCCTCGTACTCCTTCTCCCCGGCCACGTAGATGCGCTCCTGGCCGGCCTCCCGGCGGGCCTGCTGGAGGGCGCGCATGATGCCGCCGGTGATGCGCCGGGAATCCTCCAGGGGGATGAAGTGGGCGATGTCCAGCGCCAGGAAAAAGTGCCCCAGCATGTAGGGGCGGGGGGAGCCGTCGGGAGCCTTCCCCAGGAGGTCCTTGAGGAAGGCACCCCCACACAGCGCCGCCGAGAGGATTTCGACCATGGCGGCCAGGCCGTAGCCCTTGTAGCCGGCCGTCTCCTCCCCGGCCCCGCCGAGCGGAAGCAGGGCCGCCTCCCCCTGCTCCAGGGCCGAAAGGAGACGCCGGGAGTCGGTTAGCGGGTGTCCCTCGGCATCGATGGCCAGGCCGGCCGGGAGAACTTTCCCCAGGCGGGCGGCCACTTCGATCTTGCCCCGCTGGGTGATGGAGGTGGCCGCATCGAAGCAGAAGGGGTAGGGCAGGTCGGAGGGGGCGGCGAAAGCGATGGGGTTGGTGCCCAGCATCGGCTCCACGCCGAAGGTGGGGGCCACGGCCGGCCGGGCGTTGGTGACCACCAGCCCCATCATCCCCTCCCGGGCCGCCATCAGGGCGTAATAGCCGGCGATGCCAAAATGGGTGCTGTTGCGCACCGCCACCGCCCCCAGCCCGTAGCGCCGGGCCTTCTCCATCGCCCGTCGCATGGCCCGGTAGGCGATCACCTGGCCCATCCCGTGACGGCCGTCCCATACCGCCGTCGTCTCCGTCTCCCGAACCACCTCGACCTCGGTCCGGGGGCTCTGCCGGCCGGCGCGGATGCGTTCGGCATAGTAACGCAACCGGCTGACCCCATGCGAGGCGATGCCCCGCAGGTCGGCGGCGATGAGCACCTCGGCGCAGATGCGGGCCTCTTCCTCCGGCACGCCCAGGCGCTGGAAGACCTCCTGGGCGAAACGTTTCAATAGCGGGACCGGGACGACCCTGGACACGGCTAATCCTCCACCCAGTTCAACGTGCGCTCCACCGCCTTTTTCCAGCCTCGGTAGAGCCGTTCGCGCTCCTCCGCCGGCATCCGCGGCTCCCAGACGCGCTCCACCCCCCAGTTCCGACGCAGTTCCTCCACACCCCGCCAGAAGCCCACCGCCAGCCCGGCGGCATAGGCCGCCCCCAGCGCGGTCGTCTCGGCCACCCGAGGACGGATGACCGGGACGCCCAGGATGTCGGCCTGGAACTGCATCAGGAGTTCGTTCCCGACCATCCCGCCGTCCACCTTGAGCGCGCTCAGGCGGATGCCGGCGTCCTTCTCCATCGCCTCCAGCACGTCGCGGGTCTGGTAGGCGGTGGCCTCCAGGGCGGCCCGGCAGAGATGATGTTTGGTGATGAAGCGGGTCAGGCCGACGATGACGCCCCGGGCATCGCTCCTCCAGTAGGGGGCAAAGAGGCCGGAGAAGGCCGGCACGATGTAGATGCCGCCGGAATCTTCCACCTGGCGGGCACACTCCTCCACCTCGGGGGATCGGGAGAAAAATCCCAGGTTATCGCGCAGCCACTGGACGAGCGCCCCGGTGATGGCGATGGAACCCTCCAGGGCATAGACGGCCGGCTCCTTCCCGAAGCGGTAGGCCAGGGTGGTGAGGAGGCCGCTCCGGCTGGGGACCGGGCGGGTGCCGGTGTTCAGGAGCATGAAGCAGCCGGTGCCGTAGGTGTTCTTGGCCTCGCCCGGGGAAAAGCAGGCCTGGCCGACCAGGGCGGCCTGCTGGTCGCCCAGGTCGCCGGCCAGGGGGAGGGCCGCTCCGAAGGGGCCGTCCGGGCGGGTATGGCCGTAGAGGGCGGGGTCGCTGGAGGGGCGAATCTGGGGCAGCATGGCCCGGGGGATGCCCAGGGCCTGCAGAATCTCCTCGTCCCAGTCCAGCGTCTCCAGGTTCATGAGCATGGTGCGGCTGGCATTGGTCACGTCGGTGGCGTGGACGCCGCCGGCCGGCCCTCCGGAGAGCCACCAGAGGGTCCAGGTGTCCATCGTCCCGAAGAGGGCCTCTCCGCGTTCGGCGGCCGGCCGCAGGCCCGGGATATGCTCCAGAAGCCAGCACAACTTGGGGCCGGAGAAGTAGGTGGAAAGCGGCAGCCCCACCCGGGGGCGGAAGCGGTCCGGGCCGCCTTCACCGGCCAGACGCTCGCAGATCGGTCGGGTGCGGGTGTCCTGCCAGACGATGGCGTTGTGGTAGGGCTGGCCGGTGGAACGTTCCCAGACCACGGTGGTCTCGCGCTGGTTGGTGACGCCCACGGCGGCCACTTCCTCCGGTCGAATCCGGCCCTGCGCCAGCGCCGCCTGAACGACCTCCCGGGTCTTTTCCCAGACCTCCAGGGGGTCGTGCTCCACCCAGCCGGGCTGGGGATAGATCTGGCGGTGCTCCCGATAGGCCGAGGAGACCACCCGGCCCTCGCGGTCAAAGACGATGCAGCGCGTGCCGGTCGTGCCCTGGTCCACCGCAGCCACATAGCCCACCATGGCTATAACCTTTCAACCTTCAACCTTTCCTCCATCCAGGAAAGGATATCCGCCAGCACCTCCCCTTGCTCCGGCTCGTTGTGCACCTCGTGATACAGGCCCTCCCAGATTTTCAGCGTGCAACGGTTGCCCACCCGGGCGGCCAACTCCCGGCTTCCCTCGGGCAGGGTCAGGCGGTCGGCACCGCCGTGGATGAGGAGGAGGGGAAGGGGGAATTCGGCGGCGTGCTCCATCACCCAGCGGGAGGCGCGCAGCATTTCGCCCGCCAGGCGGAGGGAGATACGGTCGTGCACCAGGGGGTCGTTGCGGTAGGCCTGGACCACGGCCGGATCGCGGGAGATGGTGGTCGGGTCGAGGCCGCTGGGCAGGGTCAGGGCCGGGAGGAGACGGCTTAGGAGGCGGGCCAGGGTTACCTTGACCTTCTGGTCCGCCAGCGGGGTGCGCAGGGCGCTGCCGGTGGCGATGACGCCGGAGAGGGAGGGGCGACGGCGGAGGGCGTAGTAGAGGACGAAGAGGCCGCCCATGCTGTGGCCGTAGAGGAAGCGCGGCCGGCCGGGGAAGCGCCGGGAGGCTTCCTCCAGGAGGAGGTCTATATCGTCCAGCACGGCCTCAAGGGAGGGGATGTGGCCGCGCCGGCCGGTCGAACGGCCGTGGCCGCGCAGGTCCACCGCCAGGAGGGCGTGGCCGGCGCGGTTCAGGGCGGCGGCGACATGGCCGTAGCGGCCGCTGTGTTCCCCTAGGCCGTGGACCAGGCAGACGGCCGAACGCGCCTCCCCTTCCGGCTGCCAGGCCTGAGCATAGAGGAGCCATCCATCGCGGGATGTCCAGTTCCACTGTGGGTGAGACATCGGACGCATCCTTTCGTCTTCGCACACCGGGACCACCGCCCCGCATTCTATCACAGGACCGAGGACCGGTCAAAAATGGCACTTGACAACCACGGCCTTACGCATTATACTTGAAATGCACCGAGGCCCGGAGCAAGGAGGCTCCGGGATGGTTGGGTTGGACGGAAACCGAGAGGAGCCGGTATGGGCATTTTGATGCGCATCAAGAACCTTCGGACCTCTTTTTTTACGCAGGATGGCGAAGTTCATGCGGTGAACGGGATTTCTTATGCCCTGGAGGAAGGAGGAGCGCTGGGCATCGTGGGGGAAAGCGGCTGCGGGAAGAGCGTCCATGCCCTCTCCATCATGCGCCTGATTCCCCAGCCGCCGGGCAAGATCTGGGCCGATGAAATCTGGTTCGACGGGCGCGACATCCTCTCCCTGAGCGAAGGCGAGATGCGCCACATTCGGGGTGCCGAGATCGCCATGGTTTTCCAGGACCCGATGACCTCGTTCAACCCGGTCTATACCATCGGCTTTCAAATTATGGAGGCCCTGAAACTGCACCAGGGGATGGACAACCGCGAGGCCCGCCGGCGCACGGAAGAGTTGCTGACGATGGTCGGTATCCCGGATGCCCGGTCTCGCCTGGATGATTACCCCCACCAATTCTCCGGAGGCATGCGCCAACGGGCCATGATCGCCATGGCCCTTTCCTGTAACCCCAAACTCCTGATCGCCGACGAGCCCACGACCTCGCTGGACGTGACCATTCAGGCCCAGATTGTGGACCTGGTGAAGCGGCTCCAGGACCAGTTGGGGATGGCGGTGATGTGGATCACCCATGACCTGGGGGTGGTGGCCGGCCTGGCGAAATACATCAACGTGATGTACGCCGGTTATATCATCGAGCGGGGCGGGGTCAAGGATATCTACAAGCGGCCGCGCCACCCCTATACGCAGGGGCTCCTGGGGTCCCTTCCTCGCCTGGACGAGGCGCCGGGTACCAAACTCATCTCCATCCCCGGCCTGCCGCCGGATCTCATTGACCTCCCGCCGGGCTGTCCCTTCGCTCCGCGTTGCCCCTACGTGACCGACCAATGTCTGGAAGCGATGCCGACGCTGGAAAAGGCCGATGGGGACGAGCATTTTGTGGCCTGCTGGCGATGGCAGACCGTTGCAGAGCAAAAGGGGTAAACCTATGACCACTGGGCAGGTGCCGTTGGTACAGGTCCGCAATCTGAAGAAGTACTTCCCCATTACCCGGGGGCTGCTTATCCAGCACCACATCGGCGACGTCAAGGCCGTGGATGACGTGAGTTTCGATATCTACCGCGGTGAGACGCTGGGACTGGTGGGGGAAACCGGCTGTGGCAAGACCACCGTAGGCCGGACGCTCCTGCGGCTGTATGAACCCACGGCCGGCCAGATCCTCTTCGACGGCGTGGACCTGACCCGGCTCCGCGGCCGGCAACTGCGCCAGATGCGACGGCGCATGCAGATCATCTTCCAGGACCCCTACGCCTCCCTGAACCCGCGCATGACGGTGGGCGCTATCGTCGGCGAGCCGCTGGAGGTCCACGGCGTGGCTACCGGGAAGGAAAAACAGGAGCGGGTGCAGGAACTTCTGGAACTGGTCGGCCTCAACCCCTACTTTGTCAACCGTTATCCCCACGAGTTCTCCGGCGGGCAGCGCCAGAGGATCGGCATCGCTCGCGCCCTGGCCCTCAACCCCGACCTGATCGTCTGCGACGAGCCCATCTCCTCGCTGGACGTGTCCATCCAGGCTCAGGTGGTCAACCTGCTGGAGGAACTCCAGGACCGTCTGGGACTGACCTACCTCTTCATTGCCCACGATTTGAGCATGGTGCGCCACATCAGCGACCGCATGGCGGTGATGTACCTGGGCAAGATCGTCGAACTGGCCGACCGGGACGAGATCTACCTGAACCCCCTCCACCCCTATACCCAGGCCCTCATGTCAGCCGTGCCGGTGCCGGACCCGGAGGTCGAGGAAAAGCGCCAGCGTATCCTCCTGCGGGGGGAAATCCCCAGCCCGGCCCATCCGCCCAAGGGGTGCAACTTTTCCACCCGCTGCCCCAAGGTGATGGAGCGGTGTCAGGAGGAAAAGCCGCCCTATCAAGAGGTCAAGCCGGGCCACTGGGTGGCCTGCTTTCTCTACTAGCGCCTCATCCGAAAGGAGGTGATGGCTATCGAGGAAACGGACCGTTCCGGTGGTGACCAGGTTTTGGGAAACCCTAGAGGAGGAATCAGATGAAAAAGTGGATGATGGTACTGAGTACGCTGGTGCTGGCGGGCACGCTGCTGGCCGCCTGCGTTCCTCAAACGATTGTGGTCACGCAACCGCCGGTTGTGCAGACCGTCCCCGGGGGTGTCACCCAGGTCGTCGTCACCGCGCCGCCCCAGCCGACCCCCGTTCCGACCCGCCCGAACATCCTGCGCCTGAACCTGGGCCCGGGCGACGTCCCGACCCTGGACCCGGCCTTGGCCACCGACACCTCCTCGGTGCAGGTGGTGGATGAACTCACCGTCGGCCTGACCCGCCTGAACGAGGTCACGCTCCTCCTGGAGCCGGGCATGGCCGAGTCCTGGACCGCCGACGCTACCGGCCGGGTCTACACCTTCAAGATTCGCCAGGGCATCCCCTGGGTGCGCTGGAACGGTACCGAAGTGGAGCAGGTGCTGGACTGCGAGGGCAACGTGCGCACCGTCACCGCCTACGACTTTGCGTACGGCATCCTGCGCACCGGCAACCCGGCGACGGCCTCCGAGTACGCCTATGTGCTCGGCTTCGCCATCGAGAACTTTGACGCCTACAACACCGGGGCCCTCACCGACACGACCAAGGTCGGTGTGAAGGCGCTCGACGAGGCTACCCTGGTGCTGACCTTTACCACCCCGGCCATCTACAACCTGAACATCGCCGGGATGTGGGTGGCCCACGCCCAGCCCCGCTGGATCATCGAGGGCGACGACTGCACCGAGGGCCGGGGCGAGCGCTGGACCGAGCCGGGCTTCAACCAGTCCTACGGCCCCTATGCCCTGAAGGAGTGGGTCCACGACTCCTACCTCACCATCGTAAAGAACCCCTTCTGGCCGGGCATCGAGAGCGTCCCGGTGGCCCAGATCGACGAGATCAAGTTCACCATGCTGGATGCCTCGCCGGCCTTTACCGAGTACGAGGCCGGCAACCTGGATGTGGCCGGCGTCCCCATCGCCGACATCGACCGCGTCAAGGCCGACCCGGTGCTCTCCAAGGAACTCATGATCGCCCCGATGGGCTGCACCTACTACTACGGCTTCAACACCACCAAGCCGCCGGTGGACAACGTCCATATGCGCCGCGCCCTCTCCCTGGCCATCGACCGGCAGGGGCTGATCGACACCGTCCTCAAGGGCGGGCAGGAGCCGGCCCAGTGGTTCTGCCGGCCCGGTATGGCCGCCTGCCCGACCCCCAACAAGTACCCGGACCTGGGCGTCAAGTACAATCCGGACAAGGCCAAGGGGGAACTCCAGGCCTATATGACCGATATGGGCTACACCTCGGTGGATCAGATTCCCGAGATCATCCTGATGTACAACACCTCCGAAGGCCACAAGAAGATCGCCGAGGCCATCCAGGATATGTGGGTCAAGACGCTGGGCGTCAAGGTGAGCGTGACCAACCAGGAGTGGAAGGTCTACCTGAAGACGATCAAGGGTCCCGACACTCCGCCGGTCTGGCGCCTGGGCTGGTGCCTGGACTATCCGGACGCCAACAACTGGACCCGCGAGGTCATGGCCGTGGGCGGCTCGGCCAACCCGGATGACAATGGCGACGGCATCCCCGACGGCGGCCTCTTCTGGAGGAACGACACCTTTGAGCAACTCGTGAAGGATGCCGCCGTAGAGGCGAACCCGGAGAAGCGCATGGATATGTACGCCCAGGCGGAGCAGATCCTGGTCTGGGATGACGCGGCCATCGCCCCCATCTACTGGTACACCCGCGTCACCTGCACCAAGCCCTACGTCATCCGCACCTTCTCCCAGCACGGGCACGAGGCGCTGGAGAAGTGGAGCCTCCAGCGGTAAGGAACGCCGTATAGTTTGAGGGCGGGGCCTCCCGACGGGGGGCCCTGCCCTCCCCTCCGGGAGGGTCTCGATATGGGCCGTTTCATCGTGCGGCGCTTTCTGTGGATGCTCGTCGTCCTTCTGTTTCTGTCCCTGATCACCTTTGCTTTGGAAAGAGCCGTGCCCGGCGGGCCGTTCGATCGGGAAAAGGCCCTGCCGGCGGTCACGGTGGAGATGTTGAACGAAAAGTACGGCCTGGATAAGTCGTTCGTGGAACAGTACGGCCTCTTCCTCTACAACGTTGCCGTGCCCCGGATCATCCACACCGGCCCCTTCTCTTTCCAGATAGGCTCGGAGTTTGCCGGCGAACTCGACCGGAAGGAAATCTCCCCTGCCCTGCGGGAACAGTTCCAGGGAAACGGCCGAGCCCTTTCCGAGAAGGCCCGCGTGGAGGTGAAAAAGGCCGGGAGCCAATGGACGATTGTGGACGATGATACCCGGTACATCATCCGCAGCGAGGATCAGGCGCTCAAGGTGTCCGGACAGGACCTGGACCCCTCGAATTCGGTGATGGAAAGGTACTTGGTAGCCATTCCTCTGGGAGGCGGCTGGCACTTTCGCTGGATCAACCTGGGCCCTTCCCTCCAGTTGAAGGAGCGCTCGGTTGCCGAGATCATCCAGCAGAACTTGCCGGTTTCCTTCCAGTTGGGCCTCCTGGCCCTGACGATCGCCGTCCTGATCGGCATGCCCATGGGCATCCTGGCGGCGCTGAAACAGAACACCCTCTGGGACTATCTGGGGATGAGCGTGGCCATCTTTGGCGTTTCGGTGCCGGTCATCGCCATGGGGCCGATTCTGCAATACATCTTTGGCGTGCTTTTGAAGTGGCTTCCCCCGACGGGCTGGGGGGCCACTCCACCCTTTGCTGCCGTTTTCTTCCCGCGCGATTACACCTGGGACGGCTTCTGGA
Source organism: Chloroflexia bacterium (assembly GCA_049970175.1). GTDB lineage: Bacteria > Chloroflexota > Chloroflexia > DTKN01 > DTKN01 > JASFBA01. Next base: position 3,450 of record JBMFNL010000057.1, on the reverse strand, counting down.
AGTTTACCATCATGCCGGCCTTTGCCCTGGGCATCGGCAACTCGGCCATCATTGCCCGCCTGACGCGGGCCAGTCTCCTCCAGGTCATCCGCGAGGACTATATCCGCACCGCCCGGGCCAAAGGGCTTTCGGAACGGGTCGTGATCTTGCGCCACGCCCTGCGTAATGCGCTGATCCCGGTGGTTACCATCCTGGGGCCGATGTTTGCCGCCGTGGTGACCGGCACCTTTGTCACCGAGCAAATCTTTGGCATTCCGGGGCTGGGCCGGTACTTTATTACCAGCATCACCAACCGTGACTATACGGTCATTATGGGAACGATTTTGCTCTATGCGGTCTTTCTGATCCTGGCCAATTTGGCGGTGGACATTACCTACGCCTGGCTGGATCCCCGAATCCGCTACGAGTAGGAGGGGTGAGATATGGCGGTTGCCGAGAGTGCTATCCCGAAGCGACGCAAGACGGCCGGCCTGTGGGCCGATGCCCTCTACCGGCTGAGCCGCAACCGGGCGGCCGTCGTCGGGGCCGTCCTGGTGACCCTGTTGGTGCTGTCGGCGGTCTTTGCCCGTTGGGTGGCCCCGTATCACTATGCCGAACAGCACCGGATGGAGAAACTCCAGGTGCCTGCGTGGGTCGTGGCCGTCTTCCCGATGATGCAGGATTACGTTCAAATTAGCGACCAGTATATCCTGGGGGCCGATTCCCTGGGGCGGGACCTCCTGAGCCGACTGATCTACGGGGCCCAGATCTCCCTCTCGGTGGCCTTTGTGGGGCCGTTGATCGCCCTGATCGTGGGCACGACCTACGGCCTGATCTCCGGCTTCTTCGGGAAGTGGATCGATAACATCATGATGCGCTTTGTGGACCTGATGTACGCCATCCCCACCATGCTCCTCATCATCCTGATGATGGCCTTTTTCCGCTCCACCTTCGCCGGAGCCGAACGGATGTCCGCCTTCGCCAAAGCGCTGAGCGATCTGGACCGCTACTTCGGCGGCATGCTCTTTATCTTCATCGGCATCGGGCTGACGGCCTGGATGGGCACGGCCCGGCTGGCCCGGGGACAGGTGCTTTCGGTTCGGGAGCAGGAGTTTGTGCTGGCGGCACGGGCGGTGGGGGCCAGCAACTGGCGCATCGTCTTCCGCCATATCCTGCCCAATATCCTGGGGCCGCTGGTCATCACCGTGACGCTGGCCATCCCGGGCTATATCGCCACCGAGGCCTTCCTGAGTTTCATCGGCCTGGGGGTGAACGCGCCGACACCCAGTTGGGGGCTGATGATCTCGGAGGGGGCCGAGTACATTCGCAGCGCTCCCCATCAGATCATCTTCCCGGCCCTGGCCCTCTCCATCACCATGTTCGCCTTCAACTTCCTGGGCGACGGCCTGCGTGACGCGCTGGATCCGCGCCTGCGCGGCACACGCTAGCCGCAGGCTGGCGACCTGCTTCCGCACGGCCATCGGGACAGTACGGGCGGGGTAGAGCCCGCCCGTACTTTTTCTCCTATTCCCCGAACAGCCGGGCGGCGTTCTCCCCCAGGATGGCCTGCCGAGCCTTCTCCTCCAGCGGCAACTGCGCCAGGTGGGCCAGGTAGGTACGGGGACGAATCAGGGGAAAATCGCTGCCGAAGAGGATCTTGTGCGCCCCGACCATCTCTACGCCCACGGAGAAGATGCGCCAGCGGTAGAGGTAGGGGGAGGCCGCCGTGTCGTAGAAGACGTTGCTCAAGGCCTGGGCGATCTCCGGCATGAGTTCGTAAAAGGGCAGCCCTCCGCCCCAGTGGGCACAGACGATCTTGAGTTCGGGGAAGTGCTGGGCCAGGGCGATGATCTGGTGGGGCCAGGTGCGGCCTTTTCCCCGGTACTCATGCCCTACCGGCTCGCTGGTGTGGGTCAGGAGCGGCCGGCCGCGCTCCTGAAGGGCGGCGGCCAGGGGGGAAAGGAGGGCCCGATCCTCCAGCGAAAAGCCCTGTCCGTCGGGGAAGAGTTCGCCCAGGCCGCGCAACCCGGCCTCCAGGGCGCGCTCCAGGTCCCGTAGGGCGGCCCGGCCGGCCCGGGGCTGCACCACGGCCAGCCCGATGAGCCGGCCGGAGTAGCGGGCCAGGCAGTCCAGGAGGTAGGCGTTGTGCTCCCGACAGAGGCCCTCATCGGCCCAGGCAAAGCCGCAGACCACCGCCCGGTCCACACCGTCCAGGTCCATCACCGCGAGGAGGTCTTCGACGGTGGCCAGGCGCGCCCGGGGGTCCTCGTAGAGGAGGGAGAACCAGGCGTCACGGGCCCGGTAGCGCTCCCGCTGGGCGCAGACCTCGGGGGGGAAGATATGGGTGTGGGCATCAACGATCATCTCGATGCCCCTCGCCCCAGGCGATGACGGTGGCGACGGCCAGGTGGCGTTCGTGGGAGAGGCTCACGGCAAAGTGCTGGAGGCCCAGTTCGGCGGCGCGCTCCCCGGCCCGTCCGTGCAGGAAGAGGAGCGGCCGGCCGCGCCGGTCGGCAAGCACCTCGATCTCCCGCCAGCCCACCCCCCGCCTTCCCGTGCCCAGCGCCTTCATCGCCGCCTCCTTGGCGGCAAAGCGCACGGCCAGTTCCGGCACCCGGCCGCGACAGAGGGCCTGCTCGGCCGGGGTGTAGATGCGTCGGAGGAAGCGCTCGCCGAAACGCTTCAACACCGCCTCCAGGCGGGAAATCTCCACAACGTCCACCCCGATCTGAAACTCCATACGCTCTTCCCTGCCACAAACGATCAACGTTCGACGCCTTCACGGCCGTCCCACGCCGTAGTAGCGAAAGCCCAGCCGGCGCATCTCGGCCGGCTCATAGACGTTGCGGCCGTCCAGGAGCACCGGCTGGCGCATCAGGTCGCGGATGCGCTCCATGTTCAACTGCTTGAACTCGTTCCACTCGGTCACCACCAGCAGGGCGTCGGCCCCTTTGGCCACATCGTAGGGGGTGGCACAGTAGGTTACCCAGGGCAAAATTTCTTCCGCCCGGGGCATCGCCACCGGATCGTAGGCTTTGACCTCGGCCCCCATTTCGTGGATGCGGGTGATGATTTCGATGGAGGGGGCCTCGCGCATGTCGTCGGTATTCGGCTTGAAGGAGAGGCCGAGGATGCCGATCGTCCTCCCCCGCAGGTCGCCGAGCATCTCCACCAGCCGGGCCACAAAGCGCCGCCGGGCATCCTCGTTGATCTCCAGCACGGCCTGCAGGAGTTGGGGATGGCAATCCTGGGCCTTGGCCATATAGGCCAGGGCGCGGACGTCTTTGGGAAAACACGAGCCCCCGAACCCCACGCCGGCGTTGAGGAAATGCGGCCCGATGCGCCGGTCCATCCCCATGCCCCGCGCCACCTCCTTCACATCGGCCCCCAGACGTTCGCAGATGTGGGCAATCTCGTTGATGAAGGAGATGCGGGTGGCCAGGAAGGCGTTGGAGGCGTACTTGATCATCT
>JBMFNL010000056.1:0-20090 GCA_049970175.1 Chloroflexia bacterium | reverse complement strand
CTCGGCCAGGGCCTGGACGGTAGCCTCCAGGCGTTCCAGGCGTTCCTCGGTGCGCTTCTGGGCCTCGGCCAGGGCATTGACCCGTTCCTCGGTGTGTCTCTGGGCCTCGGCCAGGGCGTGGATGGCTTCCCAGACGCGCCGAAAATGGGCATCCAATTCCAACCGCAATTTCCCCAGTTCCCCCTCCATGATTTCTTTGCGCAGGGCATCCGCCTGCTCCGCCATCACTTCGCGGGCGATCTGCCGCATGTGCTCCTCGATCTCCGAGGGCCGTACTTCGGTCTGAGCCATGTCCTTCCTCCTTCTCTGGGCGCTCCTCCTCAGACTTTGATCTCAGGTAACGGGATTATAACATATGGGGGCGAAAAGTTCAAACGGGGCGCAGGAGGTTGCGCACCATTTGGGGTGCATGGACGGTCACTTGCGCCCCGACAACCAGGGGTGTGGGCTTGGCCCTGAGGATCGTCCGTCTCAGGAGGGTTCCGTGCCTACTCCGGCGAAAGCGGCGCGTACCCCAAGTAACGACAACGTACCCAGGCGGCTCAATCCTGCGAAAATGGCCGCCCGTCAGGGAAATGCCGTGTTCCTCAAGGCGGATTTGCGCAAAACGCCGAGTTGGTGTAGAATACCGCGCATCCGAGGATGCCGTTTTCGTTCGGAGTGAAAAATTTTCGCTCCGATTCCAAAGAATCTCAAACGGAGGCGGTATGGAACAGGCGACCCTTTTTGAACGCGGTGGGTTGTGGGGAGTCCTGGCCACGGCCGTCCTGGCCCTGCTCTATGCCTTCTGGCTGGCCCGCCAGATTCTCCGGGAGGATACCGGCACCCAGCGGATGAAGGACGTGGCTTGGGCCATCCGCGATGGAGCCAACGCCTATCTGCGCCGGCAGTTCCGCAGCCTCCTGCTCCTCATCGTTATCCTGGTGTTCGGGCTCTATCTCACGGCCGCCCTGGCCGGACAGCACTGGACCGTCTCCATCGGCCGCGCCGCCGCCTTCCTCATGGGGGCGCTCTTCTCCGCCGCCGTGGGCTACATCGGCATGAACATGGCCGTGCAGGGCAACATCCGCGTGGCCTCCGCCGCCCGACGCTCCTTTGCCGATGCCCTGCGCATCGCCTACCGCACCGGCACGATCACCGGGATGCTCACCGACGGGCTGGGCCTCCTGGGTGGCACCGCCATCTTTATGATCTACTGGGAAAAGGCTCCCGAGGTGTTGCTGGGCTTTGGCTTCGGAGGGACGCTCCTGGCCCTCTTCATGCGGGTGGGCGGCGGCATCTACACCAAGGCCGCCGACGTGGGGGCGGACCTGGTGGGGAAAGTGGAGGTGGGCATCCCCGAGGACGACCCACGCAACGCCGCGGTCATCGCCGACCTGGTGGGCGATAACGTGGGCGATTGCGCCGGCATGGCCGCCGATATCTTCGAGTCGTATGAGGTGACCATCGTCTCGGCCATGATCCTGGGGCTGGCCATCCAGCCCTTCAGCCTGAAGTGGATCGTCTTTCCCCTCCTGGTGCGGGCCATTGGGGTGATCTCCTCCATCATCGGCACCTATGCCGTCTCCTGGTGGCCGACGAAGGGGGACGCCTTCCGGGCCATGGACCTCTCCTACGACCTCTCCTCCCTCATCTCCACCGCCAGTTTCTTCCTCCTGGCCCATTTCTACGTGGGCGACCTGCGCGTCTTTGCCGCCACCGCGGCCGGCATCCTCCTGGCCGTCGGCTTCAACAAGTTCACCGCGTACTTTACCCACCCCAAGAACGCCCCGGTGAAGGAGATCGCCCGTTCCAGCCGCACCGGGGCGGCGACCAACCTCCTGACCGGCCTTTCCGTAGGCTACGAAAGCACCGTCTGGGCCATCCTGATCATCGCCGCCACCATCCTCCTTGCCGTCTTTATCTATACCGTCCAGGTCGGCCGGGCCGTCTCCACCGGCATCCTCATCGGCGGAGCCGTTCTGGCGCTCTTGGCCGGCTTCTACTTCTACCGGCGCACCCGGCATATCGAACTGGGCATATTTTCCGCCCTGGGCGTGCTGGTCGTGGCCGTGATCATTGCCTCCTTCAGCACCGAAGGGATGACCCTGCAAAGCCGCATTACCTTCATCCTCTACAGCGTCTCCCTGGCCGGCATCGGGATGCTCTCGCATACCGGGAACAATGTCTCCATGGACGCCTTCGGCCCCATCGCCGACAACGCCGGCGGCATCGGCGAGATGGCCGATTTGGAACCCCAGGCCCGCCAGATTCTGGCCGAACTGGATGCCGTGGGCAACACGACCAAGGCCATCACCAAGGGCATCGCCATCGCCTCGGCGGTCATCGCCGCCGTCTCCCTCTTCGGCGCCTATATCACCGACATCGGCAAGGTGGCCCAGGAGGTCGGGGCGGAGGCCCTCCGGGTGATCGACGTGGCCGACCCGATGGTCTTTATCGGGCTGCTCATCGGCGGGGCCATGCCCTTTCTCTTCAGCGCGCTGACCATCCGGGCCGTGGGGCGGGCGGCCGGCCTCATTGTGGAGGAGGTGCGCCGGCAGTTCCGCATCCCCGGCGTCCTGGAGTGGAAGGTCAAGCCGGATTACGCCCGGGCGGTGACCATCTGCACGGCGGCGGCGCAGAAGGAACTGGTCAGTCTGGGACTGTTGGCCGTCCTCACCCCGATCATCGTGGGCTTTTTCCTGAAGGAGGCGGCCCTGGGCGGCTTTCTGGCCGGGGTCATCGTGGTCGGGCAACTCCTGGCCGTCTTCATGGCCAATGCCGGTGGGGCCTGGGACAATGCCAAGAAGGTGATCGAGGACGGCTGGTACGGGGGCAAGCGCTCGGAGGCCCATCGGGCGGCCGTGGTGGGCGATACGGTGGGCGACCCGCTGAAGGATACGGCCGGCCCGGCCCTCAACCCGATGATCAAGGTGATCAACCTGGTCTCCCTCCTGGTGGCCCCGCTCATCGTCCGGCTGGGGAAGGAGGCCCATCTGCAGCCGTACATCTACGCGGCCGCCGGCGTGGGGCTGGCCGTCGTCATCGCGGCGATCCTCTACAGCAAGAAGGAGATCGGCTTCGGTGTGGACCAGGAAGTGCTGGCCACCGACGAGGCCCTGGAGGTGCAGATGCGGGCCCGAAGCCGGCGTCCGGAAGAATGAAAAGTTCGGTGGAAAGAAAAACGGCGCTTTCTGGCGCCGTCCAGGTGGGCGACATTGGATTTGAACCAATGACCTCTTCCGTGTGAGGGAAGCGCTCTCCCGCTGAGCTAGTCGCCCACTACAAATATTATACCACAACTTCATTGGGAACGCAAGCGCATCGTGCCCTCGGGTGTGTCCCAAAGGTGTCGAATCGTAGGGGGGCGGTCCGGCTGACCCTCACCTCTCACCCCCAAACCCCCTCTCCCCTCTCCCAATGGGAGAGGGGAGAGGGGGCTAGGGGGAGTGGGGTGAGGGGAAAGGCCGCTTCCCGACAAACTTGGGACACACCCGTGCCCTCACCTCTCACCCCCAACCGGGGCTAGGGGGAGTGGGGTGCGGGAAGTCCCTTCCCGACAAACCTGGGACACACCCGGTGGGCGATTTTGCAGAGATAGCACTGCAAGGAGGAAGAAAGTGGCCGGCCTGGTAGGAGCGACCTCGTTTGAGCAGATCGGTCTGCTGCTCGTCATCTGCACGGCCCTGGCCGCGCTGGTCTATGCCTGGCGGCTGGGGCGGGAGGTGCTGCGGGAGGACCCCGGCACGGAGAAGATGCAGGAGATCTCCAACGCCATCCGGCAAGGATCGGTGGCCTATTTGAACAAACAGATGGAGGTGGTGGTCCCGCTGGCCTTTGTCCTGGCCGTGCTCCTTTTCCTCACCGCCCACCTGGCCGGAGCGCCGTGGGAGATTTCCCTGGGGCGCGGGGCGGCGCTCCTCCTGGGGGCCAGTTGCTCCCTGGCCATCGGGCAGATCGGGCTGCGTTTCATCGGCACGCGGGGGAACGTCCGGGTGGCCAACCAGGCCCGGCTGGGTTCCTTCCGGGGCGCGCTGCGGGTGGCCTACCGCTCCGGGACGATCGCCGGGATGCTGGCCGACGGGTTGGGCCTCCTGGGCGGCACGACCATCTTCCTCCTCTACGGCAAGAACGCGCCGGAGGTCCTCCTGGGCTTTGGCTTCGGGGGTACGCTCCTGGCGATGTTTATGCGGGTGGGCGGCGGCATCTACACCAAGGCCGCCGACGTGGGGGCGGACCTGGTGGGCAAGGTGGAGGCGGGCGTTCCGGAGGACGACCCCCGCAACGCCGCCGCCATCGCCGATCTCGTGGGCGACAACGTGGGCGACTTTTCCGGGATGGCCGAGGACGTCTTCGAGTCCTACGAGGTCACCATCGTCTCGGCCATGATCCTGGGCCTGGCGGTGATGGAGGTGCCCGGCTTCCAGAATATGAAATGGATCGTCTTCCCCTTGCTCGTGCGGGCCATCGGGGTCTTTTCCAGCATCATCGGCACCTATGCCGTCTCCCTCTGGCCCACCGGGGAGGATGCCTTCCGGGCGATGGACCTTTCCTACGACCTCTCCTCGATCATCTCCACCACCTCCTTCTTCCTCCTGGCCCGTTTCTACGTGGGCGACCCGCGCGTCTTTGCCGCCACCGCGGCCGGGATTCTCCTGGCCGTCGGCTTCAACAAATACACCGCCGCCTTTACCCAGCGGGGCACCTCGGCGGTGCGCCGGCTGGTACGCTCGGCCAGGACCGGGCCGGCCACGGTCATTCTATCGGGCCTGGCGGTGGGCTATGAGAGCACCGTCTGGGCCATCCTGATCGTCGTGCTGAGCATCGCCCTGGCGATCGCCATCTACCTGGTCACCTGGCCGGCGGAGGTCGTCCCCTGGATCATCGGTGGGGCGGCGGTCCTGGCGGTGGCGGCCGGGGTTTACCTCTGGAGGAAGACCCGGCGCATCGAGAACGGCATCTTTGGTGCGGCCGGCGTGATGGTCATCGGGCTGATTGTGAGCAGTTTCCGGGCCGCGCCGGCCGGCCACGAGTTCACCTTCATCCTCTACTCGGTCGCCCTGGCCGGCATCGGGATGCTCTCGCACACCGGCAACAACCTGGCCATGGACGCCTTCGGCCCCATCGCCGATAATGCCGGCGGCATCGCCGAGATGGCCAAGGAGGACTTTGCCCACTCCGAGGGGCAGAGGACGCTGGCCCTGCTGGACAGCGTCGGCAACACCACCAAGGCCATCACCAAGGGCATCGCCATCGCCTCGGCGGTCATCGCCGCCATCTCCCTCTTCGGCTCCTTCATCACCGACATCGGCAAGGAGGCGGCGAAACGGGGGATCGAGGCACTCAAGGTCATTGACGTCTCCGATCCGGTGGTCTTTATCGGCCTCCTGATCGGCGGGGCGCTTCCGTTCATGTTCAGTTCTGTCCTTCTGCGGGCGGTGGAGCGGGCGGCGGCGCTCATCATCGAGGAGGTGCGCAAGCAGTTCCGCCGGCCGGGTGTCCTGGAGGGCCGGGTGAAGCCGGAGTACGGCCGGGTGGTGCGCATCTGCACCGATGCGGCGCAGCGGGAACTCATCGTCGTGGCCATGCTGGGCATCCTGACCCCGGTGGTGGTGGGCTTTATGATCGGGGAAAAGGCCCTGGGCGGCTTCCTGGCCGGCATCATCGTCGTGGGGCAACTCCTGGCCGTCTTCATGGCCAATGCCGGCGGGGCCTGGGACAACGCCAAGAAGGAGATCGAGGCCGAGCCCGTTGACCCGGCCCGCGGCCTGGGCAAAGGCTCCGACCGGCACAAGGCCGGCGTCATCGGCGATACGGTGGGCGACCCCCTGAAGGATACGGCCGGCCCCTCCCTGAACCCGATGATCAAGGTGGTCAACCTGGTCTCGCTCCTGATCGCTCCCCTCATCATCACCGTGCGGGCGACCGGCGGCTCCACCCGCCTCATCAGTTACATCATCGCCGGGGCCTGCCTGGTGGCCCTCCTGGGGGGCATCATCTTCAGCAAGCGCGAGCCTCGGCCGATTGGGGAAACGCCCCAACCCCGGCCGTCTGAAGGCTTGGCCGGCGGCGGCAACCCCGAGTAGGGGACGATCCGGCCGGCGGTCTACGGGCGACGGGCGGTGGAAAGGATCAGCCAGAAGCGCTCATCGGCCTGGAGCGGCTCCAGGTCGGGGTCGCGGGCGAGCCAGTCGGCGCTTTCGGGAAGGCGGGCAACGGCCTGGCGGACGTACTCCAGCGCCTCCTCCGGCCGGCCGCTGAGCATATGCCACACGGCCTGTTCCCAGGGGTCGTTTTCCTGGATACGGGCGGCGGCCTGGCGGAGGTACTCGGAGGCGCGGGGATGGCCGTAGCGGGAAAGGAGGCCGGCCAGGCGCAGGAGAGGCCAGGGGTCGTCGGGGTCGGCGGCGGCTGCCCGCTGATAGGCCAGGACGGCTTCCTCCGGCCGTCCCAGGGCATCCAGGTTCAACCCGAGGCCGTAGTGGGAAAGGGCGTCCTCCGGATCGGCTTCCAGGGCCCGCCGGTAGGCCTCGGCGGAGGCCTCCAGGTTGTCGCAGAGGTACTCGGCCAGTCCCAGGGCGCGATGGAAGGCGGCCTCCGACGGACGCAGTTCGGCCGCCCGGCGGTAGGAGGCGGCCGCCTCCCGATAGCGCCGCAAGCCCTGGAAGACGCCCCCCTTGCCGAAGTGGGCCCAGGGGTGGTTCGGGTCCAGGCGCAGGGCCTGCTCAAAGGCCACCAGCGCATCGCCCAGCCGGCCCAGGGCCTCGAAGACTTCCCCCAGGCCGCAGTGCACCTCCGGGTCGTCCGGATGCTGCACCAGTGCCTTCAGGTAGGCGTCCAGCGCCTCCTGGTTGCGCCCCTGGAGATAGAGTTTCCGGGCCTGCTCCAGCAGGTCCCGTTTCCGTCGTGGGTCCACCCTCGCAACGGCCTCAGAGCCGGCTCAGCAGTTCCTTCTTCTTGGCTTCGAACTCCTCCGGGGTGATGATCCCCTGGTCGCGCAACTGGCCCAGTTGCCGGAGGAGTTCGGGGATGTTCTGCGGCTGGGTGCGGGCCAGAATCTCGGCCCGCTTGGCCTGGTATTCCTCCTCGGTGAGGAGGCCCTGGGCGCGCAGGTTATCCAGTTGCTTCAGGAGGTCCTGCTCCGGGGCGGCGGGGGGTGCCTGCATCGCCTGGGCCATCGTCCCGGCCAGGACGCCGCCCAGACCGACGCCGGCCCCCAGACCCAGGCCGGCCCCGGCCAGCCCACCGGCGCCTTCGGCGCGGGCGGCATCCCCCATGGCCCGGGCCGCCTTGAAACGCATATAGGCGGCGAGGTCGCCGATCGCCCCCATCTGCGCCCGCTCGTCAATGGCCTTTTCCACCTCTTCGGGGACGGTGATGGCCGTGATGTAAAAGGCCTTCAGGGTCAGCCCCAGGGCGGCGAAATCGTCGGCCGCCTTGACCCGCACGCCGGCGCCGTACTCGTCGTACTGGCCGGCCAGGTCGAGGACCGATTGCAGGTTCTCCCCCAGGAGATCGGCCAGGCGGGAGACCAGGATGTTACGCAAATAGTCCTCCAGTTGGCCGGTGGTGTAGATGCCCTGGGTGCCGGCGATCTTGTTGACAAAGAGTTGGGGATCGGCCACCTGCATGGCGTAGGTGCCGAAGGCGCGCAGGCGGACGATGCCGAAATCTTTATCCCGGAAGGGGAGCATCTGGGGCGTGCCCCACTTCATGTCCACGAACTCGCGCATGTTGACAAAGATGACCTCGGCGCGGAAGGGGCTTTTCGAGCCGAAGGGAATCTTGAGCAAGCCGACCAGCAGGGGGATGTTGGCCGTGGTCAGGGTGTGCCGGCCGGGCCCCAGGACGTCCAGGGCCTTGCCGTCGCGGAAAAAGACCGCCACCTGGCTCTCCCGGACCACGCACTGGGAACCCAGTTTGATCTCCCCGGAGCCTTCTTCCGGGACTCGATGGATGATCTCCCGCCCGCTTTCGTCCAGAAACTCGATGACTTCGAGTAGGGCCATGATCGTTCCTCCTTACTTTTTCTCAAGGGGCCGGCTGGGACGGCTCGGTCGGTGGAATCGGCGCGGACGGCGGGGATGGTTCGGCCGGCGGAACGGGCGGGACGGCCCCGATGAGGATATCTCGCCGCCGGTCCACCTGCTCGTGCAGCCCGTTCAGCGTTTCCTGCAGTCGTTTCAACGCGGCCTGGACATCTCCCCGGCCGGCTACGGCCTGGGCAAAGGCTTGCACCTCTTCGGCCAGTTGGTCCGCGCCGCCGATCAGGGTGGCGTCATAGTCGTAGAGGGCGTTGAGGGCATCCTCACGGATGACCACGGCGTCGAACCAGCCGGCGTAGCCGTAGACGGCGGTGCGCAGCCGGTCGCCGAGCAGTTGCAACTTTTTCTGGACGCGGTCCACGTCGTCCATCAGGGCCAGGCCGCCGCCGGCCAGCAGTTCCTGCTGCGTCTCGGTCAGTCGTTTGCGCTGTTGTTCCAGCCGGGCGGCCACATAGTCGCGCAGGAGTTTATCGGCATCCCGCCGCATCTCCTTGTCCAGGTAGCCGCCGTAGCCCGGAATGTAACTGGCCAATTTCTTCAACTTGCTCTCATCTCGGGAGCGAAATACCCGTTCGCGGAAATCGGTCATCGTTTCCTCCTCGGCCGGATGGGCCGGTTCGATCCGGAAAAGCCCGTCCCGGTTACGAATGGGGGGCGCGAGAGGTTACAAGGAAACGGTTTCTTCCAGGAAACGCAGCCGGCGATGTTCCAGGTAATATTGAATTTGTTCCGGTTCGACACCTCCTTGCAGGCGGGCACAGGCCGAACGCAGTGCTCCTTCGTCCCAGGGGATTTCTTCGGGCATTCGGCCATGGACCAGGACGCCGATAAAATCGGGAAGGGGGCTCTCCTGGGGCGACCAGCCCAGGGCGTAGACAAAGGAGAGGGCCTCCTGGGGGGATTGCTCCAGGGCGACTTCCAGCAGTTCCCGTTGCCGGCCCAGGAGGAGGACGAGGAGGGGGCGTTCCTGGGGCTGCAACTGGGAGAGCGCTTTCCTGGGCTGCGTCAGCATCTCGCTCAGCACGGTCGCCAGCGGGATCGAGGCCCGGTCCACCGCCACCACGGCGGAAGGACACACCTGCAGGGCCGGGAGCAGGGCCTGGAGGCGGTGGAGGGTGGTGGCGAGATGTTCGGGAGAAAGGGGTGGGGTTTCCCAGGAGGACAGGTCCCGTCCGGTATCTCCCGCCGTGCCCAGGAGGACCACGCCGGCATCGGCGTAGAGTTGGTCCCGCAGGCTCAGGGAACTTCCCGAAGGAAACTCCTGGTAGCGCCGGGCGACCAGCAGGCCGGCCCGGGCATCTTCCGCCTCTTCACCGGGGCGGGCCAGTTCCAGGGCCCGTCGGTAGGCGGCCTCGGCTTCCGGCCACATCTCCAGGTCCAGGTAGCAGGCACCGGCCAGGTTATGTACCCGGGCGTCCTGGGCATAGGCCTGCAAGGGGATGCGGAGCGTTTCCAGGGCCTCGGCCGGCCTTCCCATGGCGTAGCAGGCGTAGCCGAGTTCGTAGAGTGCGGCCGGATCCTCGGGGGAGAGTTCCAGGCAATGCCGGAAGGCTTCCATCGCCTCCGGGTAGCGCTCCATTTCGATCAGGATGTAGCCCAGGTTGAAGTAGGCCGTGTAGGTGCCTTCCAGCCGGGCCACCGTCTGGAAGGCATCCAGGGCCTTGGCCAGCAGGCCGCGCCGCTGGTAGTGGTAGCCCAGGGCCTCATAGGCGGCGGCGAAGGTGGGGTCGGTATCCGCCGCCCGGCGGTATTCGATCAGGGCTTCGTCGATGCGGCCGGCCCGTTCCAGGGCTACGGCCCGTTCGTAATGTTCGGCTGCCTCACGTCGAAAGTCGTCCACCGTCCTCGCACTCCTACCGCAAGACGATTCCCCCTGAACTGAGAAGCGCCGTCCAGAAAAAGGCCAATCCGGCCAGCCCCAGGAGCAGGATTCCCAGAAGCACCCAGAGCCACGTCTGCGCCGCTCCGGCCGTTTTCTCCTGCACGGGCTTCCGGGGTCCGGACGGGGCCCGGGCCGGCCGGAAAAGTTCCTGCCAGAATGCTCGCCAGGAGGCAGGCGATGGCGGAGCCGCCGGTGCTGGGGAAGAGCGCGCCTCCGAGGCCGGCTCTCCGGCGATCGGCGCGGCCGGCGGGGCAGGAGCGGCCTCCGGAGGGGGAAGCGGGGCCGCTTCTTCCGGCGGAGCGGGAATCGCCGGTGTGGCGGTTTCCTGAGACGGGGCTTCCGGGGCAGCCGCTGGTTCTGCCGCCACCGGTGCGCCGCAGTACAGGCAAAAGGCGGCATAGACCGGGACGGCCTTTCCGCAACGCGGGCAGGGCCGGGTGGCCTCCGTCGGCAGCGGCGGCTCGAACACGTGGTCGCGCAGCCAGCGGGCGATGCGGTCCTCGCGTCGCCAGGCCGGCGGCCGGGCCGTGGCCTGCAGGCGGCAGCGGGCGCAGAGTTCCTCCTCGCCCTCTTCCAGGACGGCCCCACAGCGGGCGCAGAGGCGCACCTGCTCGGCCGAGGCCAGGTGTTGCACCAGGCGCCGCGCTTCCGTGCAGAAGGGGCAGGGACTTTCCGGCCGTAGCAACACGGCTCCACAGATGGGACAGCGCTTTTCGACGGACATGCTTCCCTCGGGTTGAACAGGGGGACAAGGGGTCGGCATCCGGCCGCCCGATCCCCCGATTCGCTACCTGCATTCTACTACAACCCGTGTTCTCCTGCAACCGTATTTTGCAAGACCCCCCTCCACCCGGTTGTGGTTTGACAGAACGGCCTCTTACGGGTATACTAAAGGTAGATGGTGCCCGTAGTTCAATTGGCGGAGCGTCTGACTGTGGATCAGAAGGTTGCGGGTTCGAGCCCCGCCGGGCACCTTTTTGGTTCCCTTCGTTCTTGGGGTTTCCGGCGCCGGTTGTTGTCCGTTAGATTGATCGGGGGCGAAAGGTGTCCACCGAGGAAGGGCTTCCCGGTCGTTGGGTAGAGATGCGGCTTTTCCCGGCCTGGCGGGGGGCCGGCCTGGGGCCGGCCCTGGGGTGGCTGGCCGGGGCGCTCTCCTCGGGGGGGCCGTTCTGGCGCTGGCCCTACCCGGCCTGGCTGCTGCTGGGGCTCTTCCTGTGCACGGCCCTCTGGGGGCGGCTGTGGGCCCGGATGGGGGAGAAGCCCGACCCCTTCGTCGCCGGCCCCAGGCCGGCCCAAGAGGGCCGACCCCGTTTCCTCCTGCCCTATACCGTCCCCGGCTCCTTGAGCGCCTCCTGGGAAGAGGCCCTGCGGCGCGTTCTATCCCTCCTGCGCCGGCGTTTGGCCTCCCCGGGCGGCGACCTCCTGGAAGTTTTCGGCCTGGTGCTCCTGCTTCTCCTCGCCGCCGGGCTTTTTGGGGAACGGGCCCTGCTCATGGCCGTAGCCGGCCTGGCCCTCCTGGGCTTGCGGCGGCTGGTTCGGGGCCGGCCGGCCGCCACCGCCCTGCTCCTCCCCCTGGCCGGGATGTCCTGGCCCTGGTGGCTGGGGCAGGTGCTCTGGGCCTGGCTCGACGGCGTTTCCCTCCTCCTGAGCCTGCTCTGGGGACTGGCCTATGCCGGCTGGGCCCGCAGCCAGGACCCCTCGGCGGCCGGCCGGCCCCACCTCCTGGAAACCGACCTTCCTCAGGCGGCCGTCCTCTCCTTTTTCTTCCTCTCCGCCCGCCCGATCCCCGGCGCCATGCTCACGCTGCTCCTGCTCGGACAGGTGCTCCTCCAGGCCCGGTTGCTCCGCTCCGGACGCCGCGAGGAACTCGCCCCTCGCACCTGGCCCCTGGCCGCCGCCGGGGTGCTTCTGACCGGGCTGACGCTGGGCGGGTGGCTCGGGTAGCCGCCCTCCCGGTTACGGCGCGTAGCGGAAGGGGTGGCGGGCGGCGGCGCGCTCGCTTACGAGTTCTTCGTAGGTCGGCCGGCCCTCCAGCGCCTTCCGGATGGCCTGGCGCATGGCCTTGTAGTTGTTGAGTTCCACCCGCTTGCCGATGGCGGCGGCCGGGTGGACAAAGACGTTGGCGATCAGGGCGATGTCGTCCAGGATGGCCTCGGGGAGGAAGCCGTCCTCGATGCTGGCCTGGATCGCCGTCCGCACCCCCGCCGCGGCCCGTTCGTAGAAGAGGTGCCGCTGGCGTTCGGTGCGAATCGTCACCGTGGGCACGAGGAGGGTGCGCGGGCGCCCCTCCATGAGGACGCATCCTCGCTGAGGGCCGTGCTCCTGGAGGGCCCGTTCGACGGCCCGCCCCACCGGGCCGTCCCGCAGCCCGATCAGGAGGTCCACGTGGGCGATCTCCTGGAAGGGCGGGCCGGCAAAGCCCTCCCCCACCTTCATCGCCCAGCCGGAGATGCGCGAGGGCGTCTGGTGGATGGCCGGGACTTGGGTATGCACCTCGCGCCCGCCCAGGTCATAGACCACCGGCCGGCGGGGGATTTTCCCCACCTCGGGCAACTCCAGTTGCAGGCGCAACTCCTCCCGGTCCTCCCGGCGAAAGGCCCCGCCCGGCATGATCGGGTGGCGCGAGTGCCCCACCCGGAGGCCCATCATCTGCAACCCCTCCTTCACCGCCTGGGTGGAGCCCTGGTTGACCACGATGCGGATCAACTTCTGCAGCCGAATCTGGAAGTAGCGGGCCGTCTCCAGGTCGCCGCGCTGTACGGCGTGGTAGATGCGCTGCCAGACGTCGGGGACCAGGTTGGCGCTGGCCAGGATGGCCCCGTCGCAGCCGGCCGCCAGCGCCGCCGTGACGATTTCATCGCAGCCGACAAAGAGCGCCACCCGACCGTACACCTTTTCCACCAGCGACTCGATAAAGGGCATATCCCCGGAGGAGTCCTTGATGCCGATGACGTTCTCCAGGTCCAGGAGCATCCCCTCGGCCGTCCACCAGCGGTAGTGTGTGCCGGCGCACTGGGGGATGTTGTAGAGAACCAGGGGAAAGCCCAGGGCATCCAGGGCGCGGTAGTGGTCGTAAACCTCGTTGAAGGAGGGCTTGAGGTAGTAGGGGGCGACGACCAGGGCGGCGGTGGCCCCGACGTCGCGGGCAAAGGCCGTGAGTTCGAGCGTCTCCCGCGTGGAGGGAGCACCTGTCCCGGCCAGGACGGGGACGTGGCCGGCCACCTCGTCCACCGTAACCGCGATCACCCGTTTGCGCTCCTCCGCGTCCAGGTAGGAAAACTCGCCGGTGGTGCCGGCGGCCAGCACCCCATCCACGTGGGGCAGGACGAAGCGGACGAGTTCCCGGTAGGCCGCCTCGTCGAAGCGGTCCCGGCGATCGAAGGGGGTGACCAGTGCCGGATAGATGCCGTGGAACCATTCGGGTTTATAGCCCATCGTTCACCTCCCAAAGGCCTGGGCGATGGCCGCCCGGGCCGCCTGGTAGACGCTCCCGTAGAGGGCGTGGCGGTCCAGCGCCCGCGGATGGACGGTGGCCAGGACGATCATGCAGGCCTCCTCCATCGCCAGGGGGGAGATCGTGCCCTCCTCCAGGGCCTCGACGACGGCCCGGGCCAGGGCCGACTGCGTCGGGCCGTAGATCATATTGGCCTGGCGGAGGTCCTTCTGCTCCAAGGTAGGAAGGAGCAGGGTGGCCGGCCGCACCATAAGCCCCGGCTCCAGGATGGTGGTCAGGGCCTCGCGGCCGTGCCGGGGATAGGTCAGTTGCCAGGCATAGGCCTCGCCCAGCGGGCCGTCCTTCGGGCCGGCGATGAGGTCCAGTTGCACCCGGTTGAGCCCCTCCCCGGCCGTGCCGCAGCCCACCCGCAGGCCATGGGCGGCGATCGTCTCGGGCGTGAGGCCCAGGAGGGAGAAACGCTCCTCCAGCGGGCCGGAGGGGTACGACCATTCTTCCGCTTCCGCCGGGAGAAGTCCGAGTTTTTCCAGTTCCAGGCGGATCTCGGCCCGGGTCTCGTGGATGAGGGCGCCGCCGACGGCCTTGAGCGGCCGGCGCGGCGGCCCCATATCCAGCCCCAGGAGGGCCAGCGCCTGCTTGACGGCCACGCCGCCGCCGTAGCGGCAGAAGATGCGGGAAAGTTTCTGCACCTGCCGCTGCTCGGCGCGGGCCTCCTCCAGGTTTCCCTCGCGCACCAGCCGCAATACCTTTTGCCAGACCTGGGGGTAGACCTGGGCCGAGGCCAGGATCATGCCGGCGCAGCCGCCGGCCAGGGCCGGGACGACCACTTCATCGTGGCCGATGAGGACGTCCAGCCGGTCGCCGCAGTACTCCAGAACCTCCATCGTGTAGGGGAGGTCGCCGGAACTATCTTTCAGGGCCACGACGTTGGGGAGGTCGGCCAGGTCCTCGATGACGGTGCGCGGCAGGACCTGATCCATCACCTGGGGAATGTTGTAGAGGATGATGGGCAGGTCCACGGCCTGGGCGAGTTCGTAAAAGTGCTGGTAGAGGCCCTTTTCCGAAGGGTGGAGGAAGAAGGGGGTGACCACCAGGAGGGCGGAGGCGCCGGCCTCCTGGGCATCGCGGGCCAGGGCGATGGCCTCGCGGGTGGAAGAGGCCCCGGCTCCGGCGATGACCGGCTTCCCCCCGGCTTCCTCGCGGGCAATTTCCACCAGGCGGCGCTTCTCGGCGCGGGAGAGGTAGGGGAACTCGCCGGTGGTGCCGCTGGTGACCAGGCCGTCCACATGGGGGAGGACGTGGCGGATGAGGCGGCGGAAAGCCTCCTCGTCTATTTCCTCCGTCCGGCGCTGAAAAGGAGTAACCAGGGCCGGGAAAACGCCCCGGGGGTCGAAACGGGCGATGTCGCGCATCGTGCGCTCCTTGATTCTTCCGTCTGCACCTTTAGGTGTTGCGCGTTCGCACGCTACCGGGCGGGCGGCCTGGGAGAAGCCGTCCCCAGGCTCGGCCCCGGCCGGGCAGCGTCCCGGATGTAGCCGTCGGGCGGTCCGGAGCCGGCTTACGGTTTCGGGATGGCCAGGTCGGCCGGCCCCTGGGCCGACATCTTCAGGCCGGGGTTGGCATCCTGGATGATCTCGTGCAGAATCTGGCAGTACTTGACCTTTTCGCGGGCCCAGTCGGCCAGCATCTGCGGGGAGACATAGGGCTTGTAGAGGGCGCCGGGGCCGGCGGCGCAGGCCGGGCCGGGCTCCATCTTGAAGTAGCAGGGCGCGCAGACGCGGGCCATCTCCGCCGCCTCGTAGAAGCGGTTATAGCCGCCGAAGGAGTCGGTCAGGTAGATGTGCAGGTCGAGCGGGATGTCGATGGCCTGACGGATGGAGGCAAGTTGTGGGAGCGAAAGGTCGGCGATGGGGTTGAAGGTGCTGGCACCGAGCGACTGGAGGACTCTGGCCCCGGCCGCCGAGGCGTGGCCGGCGAAGATGGAGACCTTGATGACCACGTCAGGGGGCAGGTCGCCGTTCCTTTTCATCTCGGTGAGCAGCCAGAGCAGGCCCTCGTCAATGGCCAGGAAGCCACGAAAGCCCAGGTCTATGCAGCGCAGGATGTCGGTAACGACGGCGCGCAACTGGTCAGAGCCCCGGAAGCGCAGCCCGGAGAGGCTGCCTTCGGGGGTAACGAGTTGCCGGCCGGTATCCCAGGCCGAGCGAGGGCCGGGGGTGATGATGACTTCGCAGCGGGCCTCGGCGGCGACCCGGGCAAAGTGCCGGAGTTCGTCGTCGTCGAGGAGGGTGGCGCCCATGACCACGGAGATGAGGCGGTGGATGGGGATGTTGCGCTTGTGCATCTCGTCCACCAGAGCCTCCAGGACGTTGGGGCGTTCGATGCCGGAGACTTCCATGCGGTAGTGGGCGCCGTCGGGGAAGGTCTTGGTGCTGGAAGGGAGGTCGTAAGCATCCTGAGGGGGGATGCCGGCCCGTTCGAGGGCGCGGCGGGCACGTTCAGCGGGGAACGGCATGGCCGTACTCCTTTTCTTTTGACGAAAGCCCCGCCGGGTGAGCGGGGCGGACTTCCAGGGCCGGCCCCATTGCCGGCAGGGGTATTTTACACCAGAAGGGGTCCGGGGTCAAATTGCGCTTTTGTCCGGAAGATGCTACAATCAAAGAAACGCTGGTGGAGTGCCCGCTATGGCCTATACCTTCGCCCTGGCCAATCAAAAGGGCGGCGTGGGCAAGACGACCACAGCCGTCAATTTGAGCGCCTTCCTCGCCCGGCAGGGCTACCGCGTGCTCCTGGTGGACGACGATTCCCAGGGGAATGCCACCACCAGCCTGGGCATCGAGAAAGGCTCCCTGCAGGCCACGCTCTACGAGGCCCTGCTCGACCACCTGCCGCTGGAGCAGGTGATCATCCCCACCGGACGGGCCGGGCTGGACCTGGTGCCGTCCACGTTGCAACTGGCCGGGGCCACGGTGGAACTTTTCGGCCAGAAGGATCGCGAATACCGCCTGGCCCGGGCCCTACGGCCTTGCCAGGAAATCTACGACTTTATCTGCATCGACAGCCCCCCTTCCCTGGGGTTGCTCACGGTGAACGCCCTGGTGGCCGCCCAAGGGGTGCTGATTCCGCTGCAGTGCGAGTACCTGGCGATGGAAGGCCTGGCCCAACTCCTGGGGACGATTCGCCGCATCCAGGAGCACCTGAACCCCCGGCTGCACCTCATCGGCATTGTGATGACCATGTTCGACCGGCGGACACGCCTTGCGCTGGAGATCGTCCAGGAGGTCCAGCGCCACCTGCCCGGCCGGGTCTTTGCCACGCTCATCCCGCGCAACGTCCGCCTGGGCGAGGCCCCCAGCCATGGGCAGACCATCTGGGAGTACGATCCCCTTTCCCCGGGAGCCACGGCCTTTCGCCTGCTGGGGCGGGAGTTCCTGGCCCGGCTGGGAATGGCGCTTCCGGAACAGGAGGAGGAAAATGTCTGAGCGCAGAAGGTTGGGCCGAGGGTTGGAAGCCCTCATCCCTCCGCTGGAAGGCAGCGCGGGCAGCGTCCGGATGATTCCCCTGAACCAGATCGTGCCGAACCCCCACCAGCCCCGGCGGAAGCAGGAGCAGGAGGCCCTGGCCGAACTGGCCGCCTCCATCGCCGCCTACGGTGTGGTGCAGCCGATCATCGTGACGGAACTGGCCGGGAACCTCCCGCCCGTCTACCAGATCGTGGCCGGGGAACGGCGCTGGCGGGCGGCCCAGATGGCCGGCCTGGAGGCCGTCCCGGCCCTGGTCAAGGAACTTTCCCCGCGGGAGGCGCTGGAACTGGCGCTGGTGGAAAATTTGCAGCGGGAGGACCTCAACCCGCTGGAGGAGGCCGAGGCCTACCGGATGCTTGCGGAGGAGTTCGGGCTGAGCCACGAGGAGATCGCCCGGCAGGTTGGGCGGAGCCGGCCGGCCGTCACCAACACCCTGCGCCTGCTCCAACTTCCCCCGGCCGTGCGCGAGCGGGTGTTCTCCGGCGAACTCAGCGCCGGCCATGCCCGTGCCCTCCTTTCCCTTCCCTCGCCCCAACTCCAGGAGGAAGCCATGCGGCTGGTGCTCCGGCGGGGAATGAACGTGCGCCAGACCGAACTTCTGGTCCAGCGTCTCCTGCGCCCCGGCCGGCCGCGGGTCCAGGCGAACCCGGCCGTACAGGCCGAGACGGCGGCCCTGGAGGCCCGGCTGCGCGAGGCTTTGGGCACCCGCGTCTCCCTGAAGCGCGGACGCAAGGGCGGGCGGGTGACGATCTATTTCTACTCCGATGAGGAACTGGAAGCGTTGCTGGCAAGGCTCATCGATCGTTGAGCGTTGGAGAGGAGGACAAGATGCCGCTGGTCAACACGTGGTCGCTTTTTGAACGGGCTTCCCGGGAGGGGTATGCCATCGGTGGCTTCAATGTGAACAACATGGAAATCCTCCAGGGCATCGTGGATGCCGCCGAGGAGAAGCGGGCCCCGATCATCCTCCAGGTCTCGGCCGGAGCGCGGCGCTATGCCCGGCACGAGTACCTGGTGAAACTGGTGGAGGCGGCGCTCGCGACGTCCACCGTCCCCATCGTCCTGCACCTGGACCATGGGGAGGATTTCGAGATTTGCAAGGCGGCGATCGACGGGGGCTTTACCTCGGTGATGATCGACGGCTCCCGGCTGCCCTTTGAGGAGAACATCGCCCTGACGCGGCGGGTGGTGGAGTATGCCCATCCCCGGGGCATCTCCGTGGAGGCCGAACTGGGCCGGCTGGCCGGCATCGAGGACGACGTCTCGGTGGCGGCGCAGGAAGCCCGCTTCACCGATCCGGATCAGGCGGCCGAGTTCGTGGAGCGGAGCGGCTGCGATTCCCTGGCCATCGCCATCGGCACCAGCCATGGAGCCTACAAGTTCAAGGGGCAGCCCAGGCTGGCGCTGGATCGGCTGCGGGAGATCGTGGCCAAACTTCCGGCCGGCTATCCCCTGGTGTTGCATGGGGCCAGCAGCGTGCTCCCGGAACTGGTGGAACGGTGCAATGCCTATGGGGGAAAGATCACCGGGGCCCAGGGCGTGCCGGAGGAGATGATTCGGGAGGCCTGCCGGATCGGCATCCGCAAGGTCAACATTGACACCGACCTGCGGCTGGCCTTTACCGGGGCGATTCGGCAGTATCTGGCCGAACACCCGGAGGAGTTCGACCCGCGCAAGTACCTGGGGCCGGCCCGGGAGGCCGTGCGGCAGGTGGTGCTGCACAAGTTGGAGGTACTGGGGAGCGTGGGGAAGGCGGATTAGAGGGCCCAGGGGGAGGATGGGGCCGATGGCGGGTGTGGAGGTGGTCCGGGCCGGCCCGGAGGAGCGGCCGGCCCTGGTACGCTTTTTTCGGGCGATGGCAGCGGCGGAGAAACCGAACGACCCGGAGGCCGCGGAGCGGGCCGAAGCCGGCCTGCGGCGCTCACTGGAGGCCTGGGACTGGACGCGGAGCGAAAGTTGTTTCCTCTTCCTGGCTCTGGTGGGTGGGGAAGCGGCCGGCTATGCCCTGGCCGTTCGCATCCCCAAGGCCGATGAACGTACCGGCTTCCTCTTCATAGACGAACTCTACGTCCTCCCGGCCTTTCGTCGGCGGGGGGTGGCCCGTGCCCTGCTCCGGCGGTTTCAGGCCCTGGCCGGGGAACTGGGGCTAGCCGGCGTTCGGCTCCTGGTGCGGCCGGAGAACACGCCGGCCCGGAAACTGTACCGCACGTTGGGCTTGGTCGAGCATGAAACCATCTTCGGGGAGTGGTTGCGGAAGTAGGGGGATGGACAGGAGCGCTGCCTAGTCCAGAGCCTCTTCCCCACAGTGATTCCGCATGGCGCAGGCGGCGCAGCGGGCCGGCTGGTCGTGGCTGCGGGGGAGAGGCCTCCCCCGGCCGGCCGCACGCATCTCGCTCAGCACCTCCAGGAGACGCCGACGCAGTTCCGGGGTGAAAGGAATCTCCCAGGCCCGTTCGGGGTAAATGAGCAGGCCATGCGGAGGTGCGGTTCCGTACTCGGCTTCCACCAGCAGGCAATACGCCCCCAGTTGCCAGACGTCGGCCTCATACGGTTCCGCCGGGGTACGGCCCGGCTTGACCTCGACCGGGATAACGGCCCGGCCCCGATGGAGGAGATAGTCCGGCCGGCCCACCAGGCCGTAACGTGGGGCACGCAATGGGTAGGGAGGCGTTTGCCAGCGCCGGCTGTCTACATAGACCACCCGCCCCGGCGGCAGGCCGCTTCCGGCCCGCATCCGGCGGGCCCGGTGCAGGAGAAACAAGGCCAGGGCGACCAGAGCCAGCGCCAGGAGGAGGAGCCACATTTCAGCCTGCCCAGAACCGGAGGGCCAGGGCGACGGCGGCCAGGAGAAGCCCCAGGAGAAGCATCCCCAGGGCCAGGCGGCGCAGACGTTCGGCGTGGAGCACTGCCCGCCCATGGGCCAGATGCCGTTCTTCACCGGCGAGGAGCCGGCCGCCGTCTTCCGGTTCCAACCCGAGCACATACTGGAGCCACCAGGCCCGGGCGCAGTATCCATAGGTGCGGAGTTCGCTGGCCCGAATCCAACGCGGTTCCGTCATGGGGTTTCCCTCAGGGAAATAGGATAGGGGGTTGAGGTGGGCGGGGCCGGCGTCGGCGTGGGAGGGATAGGGGTTACGGTGGGAGGGATAGGGGTTACGGTGGGAGGGATAGGGGTTACGGTGGGTGGAATGGGGGTTTCCGTGGGC
>JBMFNL010000055.1:0-20552 GCA_049970175.1 Chloroflexia bacterium | reverse complement strand
GCCGCCGAAGGCGTTGAGCGTGGAACGTCCCTCCTGGATCGTTCGCCGCCGGCCGGGATGATGCAGGTCGTTTTGCCAAAGCCGGCATCCTGATGTACGATTTCCTAGCCTGCTGGCTTTACCGGCGAGGGAACAGGGCTTCCGAGAGGTGGTCCATGTCTCCCAAGGTCAGGGCCTATGTCGTCCTCGCCCTGGGCGTCTCGATCGTGGCCTGGGCGGCCATCCTGATTCGCTGGGCCGGGAGCGACGCTCCCCCACCCGCTATGGTAGCGGCCGGCCGCACCCTTCTGGGCTGGCTGGAAGGTGCCGGCCTGGCCGGGAGCGAGAAACCCTCTTCCCTGGCCATCGCCGCCGGCCGCATGGGGTTCGCCGCCCTCCTTCTGACCCCGGTGGCCCTGGCCGGCGGTGTGCCCCGGACGCTGCGCACCCTGAGACGTCCGAACCTCCTCCTGCTCCTGGCCTCCGGCCTGGCCCTGGCGTTGCACTTTGCCTCCTGGATCGCCTCCCTTTCCCTGACCACCGTGGCCAGTTCGGTGGTGCTGGTGACTGCCAACCCCCTCTTCGTTGCCCTGGCCTCCCACCTGATCCTGCACGAACGCGTCTCCCGCCTGACCGTCGCGGGCATCGCTCTGGCCGTGGTCGGAGGCCTCCTCATCGGCTACGGCGATATCGCCCTGAGCGGCCAGGCCCTCCTGGGGGACCTCCTGGCGCTCCTCGGGGCGCTCATGGCCTCGACCTATTTCCTGCTGGGACGTTCGCTGCGCCGGCGACTTCCCATCCTGGCCTACATCTGGCCGGTCTATACCGCTGCCGCCCTGGCCCTGATCCTGCTCTGCCTGTTGAGCGGATTGCCGCTGGCCGGCTATACGCCGGAGAGTTACTTGCTCCTTCTTCTCCTGGCGCTTGGGCCGCAACTTCTGGGCCATTCGGCACTGAACTATGCCCTGGGGCATCTCTCGGCCACCCTGGTCGCAGTGGCCGTGCTGGGGGAGCCGCTGGGGGCGACGGTGCTGGCCCTGGCCCTGCTGGGGGAAGTGCCGCCTGCCACTTCGCTCTTCGGCGGGGCGCTGCTTCTGGGGGGAATCCTCCTGGCCGGTCGGGGGGAAAGGCCGGCGCCGCCTGGAGATGGGGAACAGGCCGGCCGGGAATAGGTTTCAGGCCCCTTCCCCGACGGCCCTAGACTCCTCCCAGAACATCGCGCATGCGCTCGAAAACGCTTTTCTTCCCGTCTCCGACCTCGCTCCCCAGGGTACGGGCCAGTTCGGTCAGGAGTTCGCGCTGCCGATCGGTCAGTTTCGTGGGCACCACGACGCGCACCACCACGATCTGATCCCCGCGCCCGTTGCCCCGCAGATGCGGCACCCCTTTCCCCCGGAGGACATAGGTCCGCCCGTGCTGCGTCCCCGGCTGGATGTGCACCACCTCCTCCGCCCCGTCCACCGTAGGGACCACCACCTCCGCCCCCAACGCCGCCTGGGCGATGTTGATCGGTAGTTCGTAGATGATGTCGTTGCCCTGCCGCCGGAAATGGGGGTGGGGCTTGATGCGCAGGGAGATGTAGAGGTCGCCCCGGGGGCCGCCCCTCAACCCGGCCTCGCCCTCGCCGCTCAGACGAATCTGCGAATTCTCATCCACGCCGGCCGGAATTTTGACCGAGAGCCGGCGGACGGCCCGGATGCGCCCCTGGCCCTGGCACTCGTGGCAGGGGATGGCGGTGATGACGCCTTCCCCCTGGCACTGCTCGCAGGTCGTCATCACGATCATGTTGAAGAAGGGGCCGCGCTGGCGCACCTCGCCGCTGCCTCCGCAACGTGGGCAGCGCATCGGCTGCGTCCCCGGCTCCGCCCCCGTCCCTCGACAGACCGGGCAGGTCTCCAGGCGGGGCAACTCGATCTCCTTCTCCGCGCCGAAGACGGCCTCCTCAAAAGACAGGGTCAGGGTATAACGAAGGTCGGCGCCGCGCTGGGGACGCTTGCGGGGAGGCGCGCCGGTCATCGTGGAGAAGAAGGACTCAAAGGTATCGAAGATGTCCCCAAAACCGAAGCCGGCGAAGGGATCGTAGGGAGCGCTACCGATGGAGCCGTTCACGCCGGCATGGCCGAAACGGTCGTACAGGGCCCGCTTCTGCTCGTCGGAAAGGACCTCGTAAGCCTCGTTGATCTCCTTGAAGATGGCCTCGGCCTCCGGCGATTTATTCACATCGGGATGGTATTGCCGGGCCAGCCGGCGGAAGGCCCGTTTGATTTCCTCCGTATCGGCCGTCCGCGGAACGCCCAGGATTTCGTAGTAGTCCCGTTTTGTGCTCATCCCCGTTACGCACCTCCGGCAGCATTTTCTAGGATATAGTGTAGCGCAATCGTGCCCGGTCGTCAAGCGGTGTGTTTCTGGTGTGTCCCCGGTTTGTCGAAAAATCAGCAAGTTCGAGTATCCTGGCCGAAGGAGCGGAAAATCATCCGGCATTTGGGCACTCAACCCGGAACTTGCTTCGGAGCCAGGTTCTTTCGGGGCTGGGCACCGGAGCCCAAAAGACGGGTCCCGTCGGCCCAGGGCCGGCGGGACCCGTCCGAGACGCCTGCCGGGCGCTAGTAGCCCAGGTAGGTCATGATCTTGCTCATCACCGTGTTGCGGGCGGAGGCGCTGTTGATGGCCTCGAAGCCAAAGGCCAGGTAGACCACCTTGTAGGCCCCGGAGTAGGCCACGCCGCCCCAGGTGTAGGAGCCGCTGTAGTCAAAGATGCCCACCGCCCCGTTCACCGGGCTCACCTCGCTGGGGTAGGCCTGGTTGTTGGCCCCATCGCCCCCGCTGATGTTGATGCTCACCCCGCTCATAAAGTCGTAGCCGGTCAGGCCGTAGGTATTCGTATCGTCCCGCACGTAACTGGCGTGCAGGTAGGTGCCGTAGAAGGAGTCGGTGCGGATGTCGTAGCCGATGTCCTGGCCGGAGATGAAGAGTTTCCCGCCGCCGTTCAGGTAGGAGGCCAGGTTCGATTCGTCGGTGCTGGTGAGGGTGGTGGAGTAGTCGTCGCCGGTGAGCCAGACCACGATTGGGTACTTCTGGAGGGTAGAGAGGCTGGGGCTGCCCTGGGTGGCGACGGTCCAGGTGTCGTAGGTGTAGCCGCCGGCCGCCAGGGCGTTGGCGTAGTAGGTCTGGTACGACTTGCCGGCGTCATCGTCCACCAGGAGGACTTTCTTGGCCCCCGGGGTAGGCGTGGCCGTGGGGGGAATCGGGGTGGGGGTTCGGGTAGCCGTCGGGGCCGGCGTGGGGGTGCGGGTGGGCGTGGCGGTAGGCGGTACCGGTGTGGGGGTGGGGGTGGTGCCTTTGAGCCAGGAGATCACCTTGTTCATCACCGTGTTGCGGGCGGAGGCGCTGTTGATGGCCTCGAAGCCAAAGGCCAGGTAGACCACCTTGTAGGCCCCGGAGTAGGCCACGCCGCCCCAGGTGTAGGAGCCGCTGTAGTCAAAGATGCCCACCGCCCCGTTCACCGGGCTCACCTCGCTGGGGTAGGCCTGGTTGTTGGCCCCATCGCCCCCGCTGATGTTGATGCTCACCCCGCTCATAAAGTCGTAGCCGGTCAGGCCGTAGGTATTCGTATCGTCCCGCACGTAACTGGCGTGCAGGTAGGTGCCGTAGAAGGAGTCGGTGCGGATGTCGTAGCCGATGTCCTGGCCGGAGATGAAGAGTTTCCCGCCGCCGTTCAGGTAGGAGGCCAGGTTCGATTCGTCGGTGCTGGTGAGGGTGGTGGAGTAGTCGTCGCCGGTGAGCCAGACCACGATTGGGTACTTCTGGAGGGTAGAGAGGCTGGGGCTGCCCTGGGTGGCGACGGTCCAGGTGTCGTAGGTGTAGCCGCCGGCCGCCAGGGCGTTGGCGTAGTAGGTCTGGTACGACTTGCCGGCGTCATCGTCCACCAGGAGGACCTGAGCGGGGACGGGTGTAGCCGTGGGCGGGGCGGGGGTGGGGGTGGGGCCGGCGGCGTTGTAGACGACGTAGGTGGCGGCGTAGCCGACGTTGGAGATTCCGTACTTGATGCGCATATAGCCGCTTTCGCCCCAGGAAGTGCCCCAGGAGTTGCGCAGAATCCAGTAGCCGCCGGTATCGTCCCAGCCGACCAGGACGATGGCGTGGTTGACGCCGCCGCTACAGTAGGAGGACTCGTTGGTCTGGAAGATGCCGCCGCTGTAGGCTTGGAAGGACGGGCCGGCGCAGACGGCGGCGGCCACCGGACCGTAGGTATAGATGGCCTGCTTGATGTCGGCCGTGGGCGGCACGCTATAGTCGTTGCCTACATAGGCCCAGGAGGCGATTTTCTCGTGGTGGGGGTGAGGCGGGTTGCAGGCCACCTTGGAGGCCACGTAGGGGAAATCGGCCTCGTAAACCGCGCCGGCGGCCGTTTCCCCGGGCGGAATCTTCGACTGGTGATAGTCGTGTGCCCACCAGCCACCGTCACAGCCCCAGCCCTCGGTATTGCAGGAGAGCAGGTACTGCTCGGACAGGTCGCGGGAAACCCCGTCCTTGATCAAGATGTTCGATTCCAGGGGGCCCACCGTGCCAAAGGTCCAGCAGGAGCCGCAGTTCCCCTGGTCCCGGATGGGGGTGCATCCGCCCTGGTTGCACCAGTTGAAGGAAGTGGGCAAGGAGGAATGAGGGGACTCGGGGCTGTCCTGAGCCACGTTGGCCAGGCCGGCCGCCTTGGGGAGGCCGGAAACCAGGTCGGTGGGAATCGGCGCGACGACCCGGACCTGGAGGGTGAAGGTGCGCAGCGGTTCGACCTTTTCCCAGGGCCGGCGGTAGGCCAGGACAAGCCTGACCTCGCCCTCGGAGACGCCGACAAAGCGCATCTCCTGGGTACCCGGGGCGCCGAGCAGGCCGGAAGACGAAATCCACGTGTCCCCGATCAGGCGCAGGATTCGCGAATCCAGGGATTGGACCTGCCACCGATAGCCGGTCGAGGGGTTGCTCTCCAGGCCGACGACCAGGACCTGGTTACCGGTGAGGGTGACGGTGCTGCCGTCCTCCTGCAAGCCGATGCGTACCTCGTTGGGCTGGGGCGGTTCGGAGGGGTAGGAAGCGAAGGAAGGCGTCCCGCTGACGAGCATCAGGATGAGGGCAACGATGGAAGCCAGGAAAACCATGGGCTTTTTCATGTTTCTCCTCCTGGTAAGGAAACACTCTACACATTCCGGTGGCGTGCCGGGCCGTCTTCCGCGTCTTGGGCATCATCACCTCCTGCAAGGCCATTTCCCGACCGGAATGGGTCCGAGGCTGTACAACGCTGCGAGGGAGGAAAACGTACACCTGTAGTATATTCCAACTCGGGAACTTTGTCAACTTTGCCTTCATCTTCTTTTCATCTTGTTCCGCTAAAAGGGGTGTCTTGGAAACGCGACCGGATGGCGAGGAGGAGCCTATGATCCAGGTTTCGCACCTGAGCAAATGGTACGGCCCGCTCCAGGCCCTGCGGGACGTCTCTTTTCAGGTGGACGAGGGGGAGATCGTGGGCCTGCTCGGCCCGAACGGGGCCGGGAAGACGACCACCATCAAAATCCTCACCGGCTACCTGCACCCCGATGAGGGCACCGTCCTCATCGGGGGGCTGGACGTGCTCTCCCATACCCGCGAGGTGCAGGCGCTCATCGGCTACCTGCCGGAAAACGCCCCCCTCTATCCCGAACTTTCCGTCCAGGGCTACCTGAAGATGATCGCCGACCTGCGCCAGATTCCTCCGGGGGAACAACTGGAACGCATCGCCGAAGCCGTCTATGCCGTGGGGCTGGAGGACCAGTTGACCCGGCCCATCGGCCAACTCAGCAAAGGCTACCGCCAGCGCGTGGGCTTGGCCCAGGCCATCCTGCACCGGCCGAAACTCCTCATCCTGGACGAGCCGACGCTGGGGCTGGACCCGACCCAGGTATTGGAGGTGCGCCGGCTCATCCGCCGCCTGGCCCAGGGGAGCACCATCCTCTTCTCCACCCACATCCTCTCCGAGGTCGAGGCGCTCTGCGACCGGGCCATCATCCTCCTGAACGGCCAGGTGCGCGCCGACGCCCGCCTTTCGGAACTGGCCGCCACACCTGACGCCGTCCTGGTCCTGGAGAGCGTCCCGGCCGGCCTGGAAGCCTCCCTCCGCAGCCTTCCCGGCGTGCGCGCCCTGGAGCCTTTCCGCTCCGCCGACGGCTACCCGGCCTTCCGCATCCGGGGCACGGCCCCGAACGGTGCCAGCCTCTGCCCGGCCATCTACCGCCTGGCCCGCCAGGAGAACTGGCCGTTGCGCGAACTGCGCCGGGACATCCGCACCCTGGAGACGGTCTTCAACCAACTGGTGGCGACGGCGTGAGGTGACCGATGAAACAGATATGGGCGATTACGCGCAAAGAAGTGGCCGGCTACTTCGGTTCGCCGATGGCCCTCATCTTCGTCGGCGTCTTCCTGGCCGCCACTCTCTTCACCTTCTTCTGGGTGGGGGCCTTTTTCGCCCGCGGCGTGGCCGAGGTCCGCCCCCTCTTCCAGTGGATGCCGGTGCTCCTCATCTTCCTCGTCGCCGCGCTGACGATGCGCCAGTGGAGCGAGGAGCAGCGCTCGGGGACGCAGGAGGTGCTCCTGACCCTGCCCGTCCCCTCGGTTCGCCTGGTCCTGGGCAAGTTTCTGGCCGTGATGGCCCTGGTGGGCACGGCGCTGGCGCTCACGCTGTTCCTGCCGGTGAGCGTCTCGCTCATGGGGCCGCTGGACTGGGGACCGGTGGTAGGCGGGTATCTGGCGGCGCTCCTCCTGGCGGCGGCCTATGCCGCCATCGGCCTCTTTATTTCCTCCCGCACCGATAACCAGATCGTCGCCCTGATTCTCACCGTACTCCTGGGGGGCATCTTCTACCTGGTCGGCTCACCGGCGGTGGCCGGCTCGGTCGGCGGGACGGTGGGGGAGGTCCTGCGGGCCATCGGCTCCGGAAGCCGCTTCGAGAGCATCCAGCGCGGCGTGGTGGACATCCGCGACCTGGCCTACTACCTCGCCCTGGCCGGCTTCTTCCTCACCCTGAACGTGGTCTCGCTGGAGGCCAAACGCTGGGGTCGTGGCCGGCCGGCCCGCGCCGTCCGCCAGGAGGTGCTGGGCACGGCCGCGCTGGTGCTTTTGAACCTGGTGCTCCTGAACGTCTGGCTCTCCCCCCTGGTCGTCTTGCGCCTGGACCTCACCGCCGGCCGGGACTATAGCCTTTCCCCGGCCACCTACAACCTCCTGGCCGGGCTGCGCGAGCCGCTCCTCATCCGCGGCTACTTTAGCGAGGAAACCCATCCCCTCCTGGCCCCGCTCGTGCCCCGCATCCGCGACATCCTGGAGGAATACCGCATCGCCTCGGGAGGCAAGGTGCAGGTGGAAATCGTGGATCCGACCAAGGACCCCAACCTGGAGGCCGAAGCCAATCAGGTCTACAGCATCTTTCCCGAACCGTTCCGCGTGACCGGGCGCTACGAGACCGGCATCATCAACTCCTACTTCCACATCCTGGTGCGCTATGGCGACCAGAACACGGTGCTGACCTACCGCGACCTGATCGAGGTGACGACCAACCCGGACGGCTCGGTGGACGTGCGGCTGCGCAACCCGGAGTACGATCTGACCCGCTCTATCAAGAAGGTGGTCTACGGTTTCCAGAATGTGGAGGCCATGCTGGCCGCCCTGGACCGGCCGGCCGAACTGACCCTCTATGCGACTCCCCAGACGCTTCCGGAATCGCTGGCGGCCGTTCCCGACACCATCGCCAAGGTGGCCGGCGAAATGGTGGAAAAATCTCGAGGCCACCTGACCTTCCGGACGGTGGACCCCGATGCCCCGGATAGCCCTATCACCCGCCAGCAACTCTACGACCGCTACGGCATCCGCCCCATCGCCACCTCGCTCTTTACCAGCGAAAGTTTCTACCTGCATATGGTGTTGGCGATGGGCGACCAGGTTCAGGTGATCTATCCCGGACTGCAGATGGGCGAGTCCGACATCCGCACGGCCATCGAGGCGGCGATCAAGCGGATCGCCCCCGGCTTTATGAAGGTGGTGGGCCTGTGGACGCCCAGCCTTCCGCCTACCCAGAACATCTTCGGCCAGTTGCAACAACCCCTCTCCAGTTGGGATCAGGCGCGTCAGGCCCTCCAGGAGGAGTATGAGGTCCGGACGGTGGACCTGCGCAGCGGGCGCGTTCCGGAGGATGTGAACGCCCTCGTGCTCATCGCCCCGCAGAACCTGACCGAGACGGAGCGTTTCGCCGTGGACCAGTACCTGATGCGCGGCGGCTCGGTCATCGTGGCCGCCGGCAACTATGGCCTGACGGCCGACCCCATCACCGGCTGGCCGATGCTCCAGCCGCTGGAAAACGGCCTGGGCACGCTCCTGGCCGCCTATGGCGTGCGGGTCGAGCCGGGGCTGGTCCTGGACCTGCAGAACGACCCCTGGGTGGTGCGCATCGAACGGGCCGTCGCCGGCCAGACGGTCTCCCAACTGGCGGCCATCGACTACCCCTACTTCGTGGATATCCGGCGCAGCGGCATGGCCGGCAATAGCCCGATCATCGCCGACCTGCAGGCCGTGACGCTCCACTGGACCTCTCCCATCAGCGTGACGCCGGCCCTGGAGCGGCAGACGACCGTCCTGCTCCGCTCCAGCCCCAACTCCTGGGTCACCACCGAAGTGCCGACCGACCTGGAGATGTACCCGGCCGAAGGTTTCCCGCCTCCGAAGGAGTTGCGTTCCTATCCCCTGGCCGTGGCGGTGCAGGGCGTCTTCCAGAGCGCCTACAAGGGCCAGTCGCCGCCGAAACTCCCCGGCGGAGAAGAGCCGCCGGCGGTGATCGAATCTTCCCCGGATACGGCCCGGCTGGTGGTCATCGGCAGCGCCGAGTTCCTGGACGACCTGGTCTTTGATGT
The DNA here is from genome assembly GCA_049970175.1 of Chloroflexia bacterium. Taxonomy (GTDB): domain Bacteria; phylum Chloroflexota; class Chloroflexia; order DTKN01; family DTKN01; genus JASFBA01. The sequence goes on along the minus strand of JBMFNL010000055.1, from coordinate 11,649 downwards.
CTCCAGCCGGCTGATCGGCGATACCTACCTGAACAACCTGAAACTCCTGCAGAACGCCGTCTCCTGGGCCACCGAGGATGTGGACCTCCTCTCCATCCGGACGCGCGGTTCGTTCGTCCGGGTGCTCCGGCCGATGGAGGAGGGGGAGCGCTCGGCCTGGGAGGTCGGCAACTATGCCGTGGCCCTCCTGGCCCTGGTGGCCCTGGGGGTCGTCTGGAACATCCGCCGTCGGCGGGAAAAGCCGTTGCCGCTTCCGGTGCGGGCGGAGGTGAAGCGATGATGAAGAAGCGGACGAACCAGATTCTGGCCGGCCTGGTGGTGTTGCAGGCCCTCCTCATCGCCCTGGCCTTCTGGCCGCGGCCGCCCGCCTTCCGCGTGGAGCGCCTCTTCCCCGACCTGACCGGCAGCGCCTTTGTCGCCCTGACGGTGACCGGGGAAGAGGGGCAGAGCGTGACGTTGCGCCAGAAGGAGGGCACCTGGGTGCTCCCGGAGGTGGACGATTATCCGGCCCAGGCCAGCAAGGTCGTCCCCCTCCTGGAGAAAATCGCCGCCCTGACCACGGAGAACCTGGTGGCCCGGACCTCCGCCAGCCATCGGCAACTCAAGGTGGCCGAGGACGCCTTCGTTCGGCGGCTCGACCTGGAGAAGGCCGACGGCGGCCACATCCGCCTCTACCTGGGGACCTCGCCCCGCCTGAACTCGGTCCACCTGCGTCTGGACGGACGGGACGAGACCTACCTGGTCGGCAACCTCAGCACCACCGACATCGGCGCCACGGCCAGCGCCTGGGTGGACCTCCTCTACTTCAGCCTGCCCGTGAGCGACATCGTGCGTTTCCGGCTGGAGAATGCCCAGGGTGTCCTGACCTTTACCCGGGAGGCCGGGGACGTCTGGAAGTTGGAAGGGTTGGGGCCGGAGGAGAAGGTGGATCCGAGCCGGGTGGAGTCCTTCCTCCGCCAGGCCACCTCCATCCGGATGACCGAGCCGCTGGGTCGGGAACGGAAGCCGGAGTATGGGATGGAGTCGCCTTCGGCCGTGCTCACCCTCTGGACAAAGGAGCGGGCAATTACGCTGACCGTAGGAGCACCCAACGAGAAAAAGACGAACTATGTCCTGATCTCCTCAGAATCGCCCTACTACGTACGGGTAGCCGGCTACACCGTGCGCGACCTGGTGGAGAAGGGGCGCGACGGTTTCCTGGTGCCTCCGCCGACACCCACCCCGACGCCCACGCCGGAGGTTATGCCCACTCCTGTGCCGGCGACGATGCCGCCTCAGGCCGCCACGCCCACGCCGTAGGCGACGCCCACCCCGATGCCGGCGACGATGCCGGCGTTCAGTTCTTTCCCTTCCCCCTTGTGAGCGGGCACAGTGATGCGTTTCTTGTCCGCTTCTTGCCGCATATGTAGATGACTACAACGCTTCTCGGAGAACGTGCAACTTGCCAGGAGGTACCCATCTCCTGGAACGCCGCCCAAAGGGGGCAGCGAGGCAGCCGCGGCGAGCGAACGGGAGAAGCGACCGAGGAAACCGCCGGCTGCAGCGAGGGTGAGCGGCCCCTTGCGCAGAGTGCTGGCCGGGGTGTACAGGACCGGCTCCGAAAGTCAACGGCCGGCGGCCGAGTGCTCGGACGGAATCGGGCGGTAGAAGACGAGGAAGCGCTCCTCGAGTTGGAAGCCGAGGCTTTCGTAGAGGGAGAGGGCCGGCCGGTTGGAGAGGTTGACGGCCAGGCCCAGGGCCGTGGCACCGGCCCGGGCAAAGGCCCGCGCCGTGGCGATGACCAGAGCCCGGCCCAGCCCCCGCCGCCGGTGGTCGGGGGATATGCCCAGGTCCAGGATAAAGCCCTGCCCCGGATAGCCGGGATGCCAGACGGCCAGGCAGAATCCGACCAGGAAGGGACGTTCCGGCCCGGCACTCCCTTCCGTTAGCGCGGTAAAGGAGCAGGCCGGATCGAAGGGGCCGAAGCCGCCCTCCAGACAGCGTCGGAGGAGGCGTTCGGCCCCGGCCGGGGTGGCCAGTTCCGGATAGAGGGCCCGGTCCTCCCAACCGGCGTGGACCTCCTGCATCAGGGCGGCGACGTCCGGAAGCCGCTCCTCCTGCCAGGGCAGCAAGGAATAGCCCGCCGGGACGGCCTCTTCCGCCGGAGGCGTCCCCAACGGCAGGACCATGCGCCCCCGGCCGATGCTCCGGTAGCCGCGCCGGGAAAAGGTCTCCTCCAGATGCTCGCCGGCCGGGAAGGGCAGGGTAGCCGAGAGGCGGGCCAGGTCCCCCGGACCGGCCAGTTCCTCCTCGGCCCGTGCCAGCAGGGCTTCGCCGGCGGACGGGGCCTCGGCCAGGGTGTGCAGAAGGTGGATGCGGCCCTCGTTTTCCTTCCGGCTGAAGACCACGGCCCCCACCGGACGGCCGGCCTCCAGCGCCACCATCGCCTGTGCTCGGCGGCTGGCCAGGGCCTCCATCAGGACGTTCAGCACCGCATCCCCGCTCAGGCCGTAACACCGGCCATAGTCCTGAAGCACCGCCATCAGCCCCGGCCGGCCTGGAGCGGCGGCAACGATCTCCACGGATTCCTCCCGCTCGGACGGGCGCAACACGCTGCGCCCCTACTCCAGGGCGTCCAGGAGGGCGGCGGCCTCATCGGCGGTCAGCCGGCCCTCCTCCACCAGGCGCAATATGGCCATGCGCTCCTCGTCCAGCGGCGCGGGGGCGGCCTCCGGCGGAGGCGGTGGAGGGGTTTCCGGTGCCGGAGGGGGTGGAGGGGGTGGAGGAGGTGGGGCAGGCGGCTCCACTCCGGCCGAACGGCGCAGGCGTTCCTGGAGGCGCTGCAGGCCGGCCTGGACGCGCTCCATGCCCTGGCGGGTTGCCTGTTCGATCTTCTGGGCGATGCGTTCCCAATCCACCTGACGTATCCTTTCTTCGGCTTGGGCGGCGGTTTCCCCGGCCCTCCGGCTCAGTTCATCCAGGTCGAGTTCCTGAAGGCGCGTTTCCACCAGTTGGGCGATGCGGGCGGTGGCCTCCTCGACCTCGCGACCGATGCGTTCCCAATCGGCCTGCTGGAGTTGCTCCCGCAGGCGCTCGCCCCACTCCTCCATCTGGCGGCCGAAGCGCCGGCCCCACTCCTCCATGCGCCGGCTGAAGTCGTGCACCGAGCGTTCCCAGTCGCCGGCCGGCCCCAGCACCACCTCGCCGTCCGCCGTCAGGTACACGTCCGGCCCGCCCTGGCCCAGTTGCACCGCCGCCCGGCCTTCCTCCCTCCGCTCCACGCGGGACACGTCGGAGGGCGGGACGACCCAGGAGGAGGCCTGGATGAGGAAGCGGGCCGCCGTCCCCTCGGGGCAGCGGACGACGATGTCGCCCCGGCTCACCAGGCGGTAGGTATGGCCCTCCTGGAAGGAGGTATCCAGGACGATGTCGCCGTCCACCCGGCCGGCCAAGAGGTCGCCCCGCACATGGCGGGCGGTCAGGTCGCCCTCGGCCCGGCCGATCTCCGCCGCCCCACCGATGTCCCGCAGGAGGACGTCGCCGTGCACTTCCTTCAGCCGGACATCTCCGGACACCTCGCCGGCGGAGACGTCGTCCCCGGCCCGTTCCAGGGAAAGGGAGGCCGCCCCATAGAGCGCCACATCCCCCTCGACCTCGGAGAGTTCGACCGCGCCTGCCCGCTGCAGGTTCAGGTCGCCGCTCAGGACGTCCCGGCCGCGGACGTCGCCGGCCTGGTGGATGGAAACGTCCCCTTCGACCCGGCCCAGGCGTACCTCACCCAGGTCGGAGAGGCTCAGGTCGCCCTGGACCTCCTCCGCTTCCAGGGGGGCTTGCAGTCCCCGCCCCCGGAAGTCTCCCCGCAGGCGGCGCAAGGTGAGCGGGGCCTCCTGCCAGAGGAGGAGGCGGGCGTCGTCGTGCAGGTGCAGCCGCACCCGGCCGGCCTCCTGCTGGACCTCGACATCCTCCTCCGAACCTGTCTCCAGGCGGAGGAAACGTTCCGAAACGCCCAGGACGCTCAGGTCGCCCTCGCCCTCGATTTCCACCGCCGTGCCTTCATCCAGTTCGATCTGTCGGGTAAACATCTTGGCCTCCTCGTCTGTGGGGCGAACGGCTACGGGCTACTCCACATAGACCTCGACCCGTTCGCCGTCCTCCTCGTCCTCGACGTCCACGATCTTTCCGGCGTGGCCGCTCCGGACAAACTCCATCAGTTCCTGGGGGTTCAGGGAAACTTCCTTTGGGACGAAGCGGGCGCCCATACGCAGGGCGATCTCCATCAGGCCCAGGGGGACGCTGACGTTGACCTTGGGTTTGCCGCTTTTGAGGTCGGTCACCCGCACGCGCAGCCAGCGGCCGCGGGTAGGGGCTTCCGGCTCGGCCTTGGGCTTTTCCAGGGCGGCCAGGAGTTCGGCGGCCTCCCGGGCCTTGATCTGGCCGGCCTCCAGCATCCGCAGAATCTGCATGCGTTCCTCGCTCATCCGACACCTCCAGGGATCTCCTCGCCGCGCAACAGGCGGATGGCCTGGTCGGAGGTCAGCCGGCCGGCCTGGAGGGCCTCCAGGATTTCCCGGCGGCGCTCCGGTCCGGGACGCGGCCGGGCTTCCTCCGGCGGTAGTTCATAGCCCAGGGCGGCGGCGATCTCCTCCATCCGGTTGCGGGCGGTACGGTAGGAGAGGCCCAGTTCCTCGCCCACGCGCTGGATGTTGCCCCGGTGTTTGACCAGGAGTTCCACAAAGTGGATCTGCTCGGCACCCAGACGGAAGAGGGGGCTCAGGGAAAAGGCCCCTTCCAACACCGTCCCGCACTGCGGACAGCGCAGCCGCTCCAGGTACATCCGTTCGCCACAGATCGGGCAGTTTCCACCCACCGTATACATTTTGCACCTCCTGTCCTTTATTATACCACACCTTCCTGATTTTGTCAATTTTGTAACAAGATGTGGCAACAAATCGAAAACAATTTACGGCTCAAGGATGGCCGGCCGGAGGGCGGCCGCATTCCGGGGACGGCGGGGATGGCGAGGAGTCTCCCGGACTGCCAGGAAGGATCTACGAAGCGCCGTCGCCCGTAAGCCCGCCCAGGCGGCGGGTGAGGAGGAAGAGGGCCAGCACCCCCAGCCCCACGCCGAACCAGAGGGTAAAGAGGCGGATGAGGAAGGAGGCGGTGGCGGCGGCGGCCTCGGCCTGCGGACCCAGGTTGTGGAAAACGCCCATCGTGACCAACAGGCCGGCGTAACTCACGTCGGTGACCAGCAGGCCGCCCGGAAGGAAGGAGACCAGGCCCAGGAGGGTGCCGGCGGCGAAGATAAAGGAGGCCTGGAGCAGGAGGTCGGGGCCGGCCGGGGCTCCCAGGCCGATCAGGACGTAATAGAAGGCGACGCACTCGCCGAACCAGGAGACGGCGCTCTGGGCGGTCATCCCCAGGAGCGGCTTCCAGGCCAGGAGGTGATAGGTGCTTTCGTAGAGCGTGCGCAGGGGCCGGCTGAAGCGGCGGCCGAAACGGAAACGTTCGCTCCAGGACAGGAGACGCAGGGCCAGGGGGCGGTTCTGCGCCAGGGCGATGAAGAGGCCGGCCAGGAGGAGAAGGAGCGCAAAGACGGGCCAACCGTAGGAGTAGCGGGTCAGGCCGGCCCCGGCGATGAGGAGCATCCCCAACCCGTCGGTCAGCCGTTCGGCCACCACAATGGGGGCCGAGAGGCTCATCGGGGTGCCGTTCAGTTCTTTGAGCAGGTACGATTTGAAGACCTCGCCCATCTTGCCCGGGGTGACGGCCATGGTCATTCCGGCGGTGAAGAGGAGGGCGCTATCGCCGATCCGCACGTCCCGGATGCCGAGGTGTCGCAGGTAGTAATGCCACTTCCACCAGCGCAGGACATAGTTCAGGGCGGTGAAGGAGAGGGCCAGGGGCATATAGGCCCAGAAAAAGCCCAGGAAGGTCGCCCAGACCTCGCGGAGGCCTCCCCAGACGGCCAGGCCCAGGAAGACGAGCAGGCCCAGTCCCAGGAAGATAAGCAGCCGGCGGCGCAGCGTTGACCAGCGAAACATTGCACCTCCAGGTTCGGGCTCGGTGGCAGTGTAGCAGACGGACCAAGATTGTGCAAGTTTGGGGCTGCTCGTCTTGCCGGCCACCGGTTTCGTCATCCAATGGGAACACCGGTGGGTCCCGGCGATTTGCGCACTCGGCAGCAGCACGGTCGGGATGGCGATGGGTCGCCAGGGGCAAGGCGCTGCTGGAACGAATCTGCATCCGGCCTCCACCGGTGCGACATTTGCCTAGGGCCGGCTGAACGGGCCTCCCCTCCTGCTTCCTCCATCCTCACCGTTTGTGAAAAGCACGGTCGCTACCTCCTGCTCGTCGCCGCTATACGGTTGGCCTCACCCAGGCATTGTATTCCCATCTCCTTGCTCTATTTTCCACATTACTGTATCCGCTCCAGGTCCGGGTTCTCGCAGGCCCGCCGGCCCACCTTGGCCATATCTACCCATGCCCCACGCACCTGCACCCGGACCACGTCGGCGGTAAAGTCGGTGTTGGTGCCGCAGGTGGAACAGTTGGAAAGGAGGGAGGAGCCCACGCCGTAGATGTCGGCCGGGACGCCCAGTTCCTCGAAGCGGCGAATCTTCTCCGGGCTAAAGCCCCCGGAGACGACGATGCGGATGTTGCGGCAGTAGTCGCGGGCGGCCTCGCGCCAGCGCTCGGGGATGTCCCAGTGCTCCCAGGCCCGGTTGAGGGCCTCGCGCACGATCCAGACCAGCCGGGGGTTGACCCCGCAGTCCAGCGTCCGGTCGCCCAGGGGAGGGACGGAGACGTCGCGGACGCTCTCGCTCGTGTCCAGGCGCACGCCGAAGAGGATGTAGCGGCGGGCCTCCTCGCCCAGGCCGGCCTCCAGGAGTTCGATGTGCCGGCCGAACATGGCCCGGGCGGTGGCCAGGGAATCGAAGACGGAGTCGTTGCGAAAGTCCACCAGGGCGATGCGGGGGATGTGGGGAGGAATGGTGGCGGCAAAGGCCAGCATGGCCTCCGGGAGGTCGCCGGTAAAGCAGGCGATGACGGCGTGGGGGACGGTCCCGCCGCCGGCCCCGCCCCACCAGTCGCCCTGGGCATCGGTAGAGACAAAGGGGGTGAGCCGTTGGCCATAGTCGTAATTGAAACGCTCGACGGCGATCTCGTAGGCGTAGCCGTCCATGGCCTGCACCTCGTGGGCATCGAAGCGGGCCGGGAAGAAGAGCACCGGCTTGCCCCGGGCGGCCACCAGGGTATGGTAGACGTTGGTGGCGATGCGGCTGCCCCGCGAGAGGGCCCCCAGCGTCGGTGTCTCCAGGAGGGCAAAGTCGCGGTAGCGCCCGCGCACCTTCAACACCGGCCGCACCTCCATGGGGTCGCCCTGGTAGGGGACGATCACGCCGTCCTGGACGGCCTCGACCTCCAGGTGCTCATAGGTGTTGACGAAGCGGCCCTCCTGGTCAAAGTAGCCGGTACACTGGCGGAGCATGGAGAGGGCCTTGTCCACGCCGGCCACCAGGGCGAAGGGGCGGCGGCGGGTGAACCACTGCATCTCCACCACCATGTTGCCCACGTCCAGGCCGGCCGGGTCGATCCCCCGCTCCCGCAGCATGGAGTATTCCCCGCGCAGCCGGTAGCCCTCCCGGGCCAGCGTAGCCAGCATCCGCCCGACGTTCTCAAAGTACTTGTCTGAGTACCAGCCGCGGCGCATCCGCTCCACATCCAGTTTGAAGACCTCGTCAGGAAGGCGTTTACCGTTGAACAGGCTCATGGTCCACCTCCGGGCTTTTGGATACCCGCAGTCTACGATGCCGCTACCTTGCTGTCAAGTTTGTGTCGGGGACACACCATAGGCCGGCCCTCCGGCTCGCCGGGAAGCTCGCCCTTTTCCTAACACACCACCCGCAACGCCGCCGGCCGGATTTCCACTTCCACTTCAGTAGCCGCCTCGGCCAGAACCTCGCCGTCGGCATGGACGGCCACCGGTTCGGCCGAGCGCACCCGGATGCGGCGCGCCCGTAGCATCCGCACTTCCCGCAGCCGGGTGTGTTTTCCTCGAAACACTTTGGGCAGGTGGTAAAAGAAGAGGGGCAGGGGCATATCCGAGATCAGGCAGAGGTCCAGGTAGCCGTCGTCCATTTCGGCCTCGGGGGTCAGCCAGAAGTTGGCTCCCTGGCAGCGCCCGTTGCCCACGGCGACCAGGAGGAAGCGGCCCTCGAAGGATCGAGCGTCGCCTTCCAGATGGAGGTACGGGGAGCGATAACGCCAGACGGTCTTCCAGAGGGCCGCCAGGTACAGGGCAAAGCCGTGCAGGTGTGGCAGGCGGTAGGTCTCGACGGCCACCCGGGCGTCGAAGCCGATGCCCAGCATGTTGCCAAAGTAGGTCTGGCCGACGTGCCCCAGGTCGATTCGGCGCACCCGGCCCCGACGCAGGCATGCCACGGCGGCCGGCAGGTCGGTGGGGATGCCGAGCGGCTTGATAAAGTCGTTGCCTGAGCCGATCGGCAGGACCGCCAGGGCCGTATCCCGGCCGGCCAACCCGTTGATCACCTCGAAGGTGGTGCCGTCTCCGCCGACGGCCACCACCACCTCGTAGCCCTCCTCGGCGGCCGCGGCGGCCAGGGCTGTGGCCTGGCGAGGGGCCTCGGTCTGTACCAGTTCGTAGCGCAGCCCCTGGAGGAGGGTATGGAGATACGGAAGGAGGCGGGCCCCGCGTCCCCGGCCGGCCGTCGGATTGACGATGACCCGATAGCGAGGGTCGGGAGGGAGAAAGGACATCGCACAGTCGGCTCAGGAGGCCGGGCGAATCAGACGCTCATCCCGGTGCTTGTCGCCCTCCTCGATGAGCATCACCGGGATGTCCTCCCGCACCGGGTAGCGCCGGCCGCAGGTATGGCAAACCAGCCACTCGGCCTCCCCTTCTTGCACATATTCGACCGGATTCTTATCGGCCGGGCAGACCAGAATCTGCAGGAGATCAGGATGTACCGGCATGGACACCTCCTCCGGCATGGGGGGCACCGCCGTGCCCCCCCTATCGCAACGCCTATACGGATGTCTCCTCGAAGTGGGGTGGACACGTCACCCCATTCTGCGGCGGCCTACAGTATACCACGGCCGGCCGGGGGAAGCAAGCCGCGAGGCCGTCAGGATGTGTCCCAGGTTTGTCGGGAAGCGGCCTTTTCCCTCACCCCACTCCCCTTAGCCCCGGGGGGTGAGAGGTGAGGGTCAGCCGGACCGACCTCCTACGATTCGACACCTTTGGGACACACCCAGGTGGTCCGTAGGAGGCGCCGATTGCGCCGCGACGGCCGTATCGAAATCAGCAGGACGTTCCCAGGCGCGCCCTTCGCGGGGAGGGTAACCTTGCTGTAATCTCGAAGGCTTGCCGCTCGGCCCGGTGGAGCCTACAATGGGGTTGCTACAGAACCGGCCGGAGGAAAGATATGACGCTGCTCACCCGAATCGAACGGATTCTGCCGGCAGAAGACCGTCTGGCCGAGGATAATGCGGCCCTCCTACAAGCGATGGGCATCGTAGCCGTCCACCTGCTGGCCCCTCCCGGAGCCGGAAAGACGCATCTGATCCTGCGGACCGCGGAGAACCTGGCGGGGCGGCTGCGTCTGGGCGTCGTCCAGGCTTCCCTTTCCCTTCCCCTTCCCTTTTCTCCCCTGGAGGAACTGGACCTGCCCTGCGTCCAGGTCCATACCGGCGGCCGGCCCGGCCTGGATGCCAGCATGTTCCGGGAAGCCTTGGGGCAACTCCCCCTGGCCGATCTGGACCTGCTGCTTATCGAGGATATCGGCACGCTGGTCCTGCCACCGGAACGCTCGTTGGGCGCCACCCGGCGTGCCGTGGTGACCAGCCTGCCCGAAGGGGAAGACTGCGCTTCGCGCTATCCGGAGCCTTTTGCTCACGCCGATGCCATCGTCCTGAACAAACTCGACCTGCTTTCGGCCCTGGATTTTGACCGGGCACGCTTCCGGCAAACTGTGCGCCGCCTGAACCCGACGGCTCCGCTCTTTGAGGTCTCCTGTCGCACCGGGGAGGGGTTAGAAAAATGGGTGGACTGGCTGCAGGAGGAAGTGCAGAAGCATCGCCGTCCGAGTGTACCGGCGACGGACGAGGAAACGATCTCGCCACAAGGGCGGTGAGAGCACCGAGACCCCCCGTACTTGACGGGGCCGTCCACGAAAGGATACCCGGGTAACTCCGGCCGTTACCGGCAGCGTCCACGACCAAATCAAGTCGCCACTCCACCCAAGGGTTTGGCCGTCTATGGCCATCGCCTGGCCGTCTTCTTTCCCCCACTTGCATCAGCGCCGGGTGTGTCCCAGGTTTGTGGAATTTGACATCCGGCCCGGTTTTGGGTAAAACGATAATAAGCAAGGTTGGGCATACCAGCCTACGTTCCGCACCTGCTATAGCCAGAAATTGAAATTTGTGGTATCCTTCCTACCGAGGAGGATACCATGGCAGAGAGTGAATATGCTACCCAACGTCTGGATTCGTGGCCGGCATCTGCCGAGAGATCGACCTGGCGGGCCAGATCGACCACATCGTGGGGGCGACCGACCGCCGGCTCAGTGTGGGGGAAGCCGTGCAAGCCATGGTGTTGAATGCCCTGGGCTTTGTGGGCCGCCCTCTCTACCTGACCCCCGAGTTCTTCACCAACAAGCCCCTGGACCGTCTGTTGCGTCCGGGATTGAGGGCCGAGATGCTCAACGATGACAGCCTGGGGCGAGCCCTGGACATCCTTTATGAGGCCGGGCCCACGGAAATCTTCGCCCAGGTGGCTTCCCACGCTTTGCGCCTGTGGGGCATCCAGCATCGCTTCGTCCATCTGGACACCACCTCGCTCAGTGTGGAGGGGGAGTACGAGTGGCCGGAGGAGCCAGAGGGGGTGCGCATCACCCACGGCTATTCCCGGGACAGGCGGCCTGACCTGAAGCAAGTGGTGGTGGCCTTGCTGACCAGCTACCGCTCGGCCTTGCCCCTGTGGATTCAGGCCCTGGATGGCAAAACCATGCCTTTCCCCAGATCGTGGAGGCGTATATCGCCCACCTGCAGGAGGGGGAGATGCCCTACCTGGTGGCGGATAGCGCCCTCTATTCTGCAACGCCTGGAGGGGATACGCTGGCTGACCCGGGTGCCGGAACGCATCGGCCTGGCGCAAGGGCTGGTAGAAGAGGTATCGGCCCAAGAGATGCAGCCCGCCGGCCAGGAAGGGTATCGCTATCTGGAGCTGTGTACCGCCTATGGTGGAGTGCGCCAGCGCTGGCTGGTCGTCTGGTCGGCCCAGGCTGAGGGGCGAGAGCGAGCCACCCTTCAGAAGCGGGTGGGTCGGGAACGAGCGGCAGCGGAGAAAGCCTGGAAAGGGTTGCTGCGGCGGGAGTTTCCCTCCCAGGAAGCCGCGGAGGCGGCTGTGGAACGGTTGACCGGCAAATGGGCCTATCACCGGGTGGAGGTGAGTTATCGGGAGGTCGCCCACTACGGCCAAAGAGGGCGTCCGGCTGCGGGGGTGGTCCCCAAGCGGCTGGGGTGGCGCCTGGAAGGGGAGGTGGTGGAGCGGCCCGAGGTGATTGCCCAGGCCCAACGTCGGTAAGTCCTGGCGACCAATGAACTGGATGAAGAGCGTCTGCCGGCGGAGGAGATGCTTTGGGCTTA
>JBMFNL010000054.1:0-20868 GCA_049970175.1 Chloroflexia bacterium | reverse complement strand
GGCCCCGGGGGGCCGTCCATCACCGTCATCATCATCGGAGGGGGGTAATGCCGTTCCGCACCTTCCGTCCCGGCCGGGGCTACTACGAGCTTCTCTCCTGGAAGCAACTGGGGCTGGTGGGGCTGATCCTTTTGGCCGCTCTCCTGGTCCTGGGCCTTTTCCTTTCTTCTCGCGGGGCCGGCTCCTCCCCCTTACAGCCCTCGCCACCGGTGGGGGGCAGCACTGCGGAGCAGCAGGGCATCCTGGACGCGGCCAACTGCCTCCGGCAGGAAGCCGGCCTTCCCCCGCTTGAGGCAGATGCGATTCTTATGGCCGGGGCCCAGCGCCTGGCCGAGGCCCTGGGGGGGAGCGATGTGGACGCGCAGCGACGCGCTTCCGTCGAGCTTCAGAATCTGGGGGGCTTCGCCGTCTATACCTCTTTCCTGCCCGAAAGCGCCAACTCCCCCTGCCCGACGAACCGCATGACCATCGTTCTGAACGGGCTGGCCTTCGTTCTCGATCCGGAGCACTCCTCCGCAGGCGTCGGCTTCGCCCCGGTGCAGAGTAACCTCTACGTCTTGGTCTGGTTACCAGGAGGTGTACGATGAAGAAGATGCTTCTTTTTTCGGCCATCGCCGCGCTCTTCTTGCCGCATTTCGCAGCCCACCCACCCGGTGTACAGGCCGGTGTACAGGCCGCGCCCCATCGAGCGGCTTGTCTTAACCCGGAATCGGTGTTCGAGGACCTGCCCGAAAGCGCCGTCCCCGGGCCGGGCTGGGCGGTGATCACCCTGGTGCTCCAGGATACGCGCTGCACCGAAGAAGGCTGCCATAGCGACTGGACCCCCGGGACCATCGCGGGTGTGTTCGAGTACACTCCGCACAGGAGGTGGATGGACCACGGCGACGGCGACGGCACTCCTCCGGATCCGTTGCCGAAAAATGTCGGGAACTTCCCCCGTCTGCAATGTCCGGTAACCGACGACTGGTCTGCGGGCTGGTGGTACCACAACGCCAAGTGGCAAATCACGGGGTGGAAGAAGTCGTCCGAGTGTTACTACGACCAAGAGAAATGCACTGATTGGGGCCTGGTTGCCCCCTGCCAGATCAACACCTGGGAAGCGACTACGTGGGAAATGTCTGGGGAGTGGAGTAACTTTGCGCCCGACGACCACTGCTTCAACGACGCTGGCGGCGGTGGCGGCGGCGGCGGCGGCGGCGGCGGCGAACCCCAGCCCACGCCCACGCCCACGCCGGTCATTCCGGTCACGCTCCCCGATCCGTGGAGCGAGACGACGAGTACGCCGCCGACCTTCGACTTCTCCTACTATCCGGAGCACCCGGCGATCGTGCAGCAGTACGGCAGCGGGGTTACGACCTGCGTGACGGTGACCACCCATCCTCTGGTCACCGTCTACCACTCCTACACCTGCTCCCTCTGCCAATACAACAACCCGCCCTGCGATCCGACGAAATGCGGCAACATCCCCCAGGACCGCTGCTGCATGCCGGGGACGATCCGGGACCACACCTCCGTCTCCTACACCCCGGACCCGCCGCTCATCACGACCACGGTGGGCAGCCTGGTGCTTTCGGACGGGTCACGGGAGTGGATCGAGAATGTCCTGGGGCCGCGCTTCGGTGCCTTCATCCACCATCCGGTCTACGCCTTCTCCGGGGATCCGGAGTCCGGCCTGATGCCTTTTCCCTGGGGGGATATCGTCGGACCGGACGAGAACCATCGCTACAGCGTCTGGGGCTGTCTGAACTTCCCCCTGGAGGATCCGGGCTGGTGGCTTCTGGACGTGGGGATTTCAACCGCCCATGGGGTATCGGGGCATTTCACCTATCCGGGGATCCCCTGCACGGCCTTTGGGGTGACGATCATCCGCTGAGGTGAGGGCAGGAATGCTGCAACCGGTCAACGGGTTTCTCCTGACCTGTTATTTCGTCTATGAGCACCTGGCAGCTTTCCTCTCCCTTTTCCCCGCCCTGGCGCTCCTCCGCCTGGAAATCCTCCAGGCCGGTGTCGAGGGGTTCCAGGCCGGGCCGTTGGGCTCCACAGGGCCGACCGAACTGCCCGTTGCGCGCCCGGCCCTGGTACGAAAGAAGGTCTTTTGGGGCCTGACCTTCGTCGCCTCCTTCCTGACCGCCGTGCTCTTTCCGCCGCCGGTGGACGTTTTCCTTCTCCTCCTGTACCTGGCCGGCTTCTTCGCTTCGGCCTTTATCCGCATCGAGCGGGCCAACCTCCTTCTTCGCACCCGGCAGTTCGTCTGGGCGGAGGTGCTGGTGCTCTGGGCACTGCGGCTCCTCCGGGCCCTCCTGGAGGGGACACTTTCCTCCTCGGCCTGGCCGACCTTTTTGGGACTTTCCCAGGAAAGCACCACCGCCCTCCTTTCCCGAAACATCGGCTACGCCTACCTGGTACTCCTGCTCCTGGCCCTCTTCACCGTACCGGGGTCCTTTCTCTGGTATATCTTCCAGAACCTGACGGTCGTGCGGCGCTCCCCCACCTTTCGCTTCGCCACCCTGCAGGAGATCCTCGCCGACATTATCGGCCGGGGAGAGCGCGAGGAGGTGTACTGATGCGAGGCTTCCTTGAAGAATTTTTCGGGAAGCGCCCGATGGTTGCGGGCAGCACCGTCCTGGGCTGGCAGGAGCTCGTCCCACCGGACTTCCCCCAGGCCCGCTCCCTGCACGTGGAGATCACCGACGGGGGCAAGATCGACTACCTCCTTCTGCAGATGGACGGGTACGATCCGCTCTCCGGCCTGGGATATGATGGCGGGAAGGGCGGGAAGGGATGGTACAAAGCGGTCTTCCCGGTGGTTCTGGAGTACCTGCCGCGCCTGATGCGCGAGCAGGTGACCGTGCTCCAGCGGTTCGCCGCCTGCCTCAAGGGGCTGTACAACGCCCGGATCGACCTCGTGATCATGGTGGCCGGGATGTTTGGGCAATTGGGGGAGGAGCCCCGCGGGCTGGTGCAGGCCTATGCCTCCCAGTCCTACGGGGCGACGCCGGATGAAGCCGTACAGAAGGGCATCGCGGCCCGGCTTGCGCTCCTGGCCACGTTGCGCTCCATCCCCCAGGCGCGCTTCGTGCCCATGAGCGAGCCGGAGCGGGACTTTTTCCAGCGGGCCTATTCGTCCTTTTCCCACATCCTGGTGGCCGTGGGCCAGCCGGACCCGCGCATGGAAGGCACGCGCGCCTTCGGGGAGCGTGCGCCGGGGATAGGGCCGGAGGAGGAGACGCTGGAGCAGAACGAGCTGATTTATCGGGGTTTGCAGGCCCTGGGATTGGACTTTGCCAACCTCACCCTGGCCACCTGCGTGGCCCGCTCCTCGCTCTACCGCCTCCAGCAGCGCTTCCGGGAGGAGGCCACCACCTGGATGTCGCGCCAGCGAGGAAGCCGCTCGATCTCCCTCAACGTTGCCCTGCCGATCTTCTTCTCCGGCGTGGACACCTCCGGCCACACGACCTCTTATGAAGCGGCCCGCCATCAGGCCGAGTCTCTGTCTACGGAGCACACCCGGGGAACGGCAGTGAGCACGGAGCATACCCGCTCGACATCCCACACCACCGGGACCACGGAGACGGACACCCACGGCACGGCCCATACGGAAGGGGAGAGTTGGGGCAGCGCCTCCACCGAAGGCGGCAGCCGGGGGGAGACGGCCGGGACCGCCCACACCACGGGGACTTCGTCCGAATCTTCCATTGTGCGCACCGACGGTTCCACAAGTTCGTCCTCGACGACGACAGGCCGTACCGTAACCGAGGGCCGGACCCAGATCGATACCCATACGAACTCGCACGATATTGCCGTGACCCGGGGGAGTAGCGACGGTAAAACCGACATTAATGTCAATACCCGGCAGGGGAACTGGGAACTGGCGGCACAGGGGTCCAGCACGCATACCCAGGGGCATAACCGCACGGAAGGTTCCTCCGATACGGTGGGAGGCTCGGTATCCACAAGTTACTCCGCCGGCGGCAATTTCAGCATCGGCATTCCCGGTGTGGCCAGTGTGGGTGGGGGAGCGCAGGTCACCACCGGGGTCAGCGGGGACTATCACCACGCCTGGAACCGTTCGGATACCGATATAGATACCAGGGCCAATACCCACGGCAGCACGATCTCGTTGGGCATGTCGCAGGGCAAACAGGAGGGGACAAATACGACGCACACCGATTCCGGCAGCGTTGGGGTTACTGCCGGGAGGTCGCACACGCAGGGGACGACCGTCCAGCACTCCGAGACCGTGATCGTGGATCAGCACACCTCCACGTCCGGTTCCATGCACTCCGTCGCCCGGGGAGAAAGCCGGGGCACGTCCACGGCCGACACCACTTCCAGATCGGTTGCCCAGGAGAGAAGCTGGGCGCACACGTCCTCCCATGAGAGGAGCGTGGCCACGACCGTTTCCGAAAGCCATGCAGTCGCGCGGAGCGAATCGACAACCGTGGGGGAGTCGTGGTCGGAAGGACACACCGAAAGCAGCGCCGATACCACCGGTCAGGCAAAGACTTCCGGGACATCGTTGGGGTCGTCGCTCGGGCTCATCCAAACGCACAGCGGGGGGCTTTCCACCGGGTTGACCGGGGGGCTTTCCCTGGTCAAGTCCTACGAGTGGAACGATACGGTAGCCCAACTGATCGCCGCCATCCTCCAGCGTCAGCTCACGCTTCTGGACCAGATGACGCTTTCGGGTGCCTTTCTCAGCCAGCAGTTCTGGTTTGCGCCGGATGAACGCACCGCCCGGGCCATCAGCAGCCTGTTCGTCACCGCCTTCTTCGGCCAGACCGACGCGGTGGTGACGCCGGCGCGGGTGCGTCCCCTGAGACGCGAGGAGGAAGCCTATATCCGGCTCTGCGCCCTCGGGTTGCAGCCGTCCCTCTGCCGCGAGCGTGCGGCCGGGGTGTTCGAGGGTCTGGCACACGGCAATTTGCTGCCGATGGAGCACCTGGCCGCGCTGGTTGCGCCGGCCATCCTGGAGGGAGGACGGGCCAATACGACGAAGGAGGCCATTCCGCCTTACGCCATCTACGGCCCTTCCTTCTATCGCGGGGAGCCGCCCTCCTCCATGGCCGCCCTGGGCCACTATATCAGCTTCGAGACCGGTGAGGAAATCCCCGTCGTCTGCTACCTTCCCCAGAGCCGAATGGGACATTGGGGAATCTTCGGCGATTCCGGCTACGGCAAATCCGAGGCGGCCATCAACCTGGTCTCGGAACTCAACCGGAAGTGGGGCCTTCCGGCCATCATCTTCGACTGGGGGTTGGACTACCGGAAGCTTTTGCGCGAGCTTCCGGCGGAACGCTTCCGCTTCTACAGCCTCTACCCGGATGGCCCGCGTCCGATCCGCTGGAACCCGCTCCAGTTCATCCCGGACCTGGACCCGGAGATGCAGATGGCGGCCGTGGTGGATGTTCTGGCGAACGCCGGGGGCCTGGGGGAACGCCAGAAGGGGTTCCTGCGGGAGACACTTCGCCGCCTGTACCTGGAGGCCGGTGCCCTGACCTTCGATCACGAGCAGGTCGAGCCGCCGGTCGAATCCCTCCTCCAGGAGAAATCGTACCTCTCGGCGGAAGAGGAAGACGCCCTGCGCCGGGAGGGACTTTCCCTCCCCGCGCCCGTCGGCGGGAAGGTCTGGCTGCGCGAGCTTCCGGCGGAAGCCCGGCGCTCCCTGGCCCGGATGCGCTCGCGCCGGGTGGATGTGCGCGCCTGGTACAACGCGCTGGAGCGGCAGTTGCACCTGTACGAGTCGAAAAACCGCGCCAGGGATGTGGAGAGCCTGCAGGGCATTCTCAACCGCCTGAACTCCCTGGCCTACGGGCGGCTGGCCGATATGTACGCCGCCTTGAGGGAGGACGAAACGCCGCTCGACATCACCCGCGAGCACTTTCCCGACCGGGTGGTGGTTTTCGAGGGCGGGCCGCTGGGAGAGACGGAGAAGGCGATCGTCTTCGGCTGGATGATCGCCCAGGTGTACCTGGCGGCAATCGCCCGTTTCCGGCGGAGCCTTGGGGGGACCCCGCCGAACTTTCTCCTCGTTGTCGAGGAGGCCAACAAAGTGGTTGCGCCGCCGCGCCGGGAGCAGGACGGGCCGCTCGCGACCACCTCGCAGCTCTTCTCGAGCCTGGCGCGCGACAGCCGCAAGTACGGGATCGATCTGGTCTGGTTGGCCCAAAGTCCCTCCCTGTTGCCACCGGAGATCGTCTCCTCGTGTGTGAACTTTGCCATCTTCCGCCAGAAGATCGGCCCCGACCGGCAACGCATGGTGGAGGTGATGGCCAAGGTGGCGGCGGGCCTGGTGGAGCCGGAGTACCTCAAGCACATGAGCCGGCTTCCCATCGGGTGGGGGATTACCGTGCTGGGCCGGACAACGGACGAAGTACTGGTGGAGCCGGCCTTGGTACATTACTTCCTGACCGCCGGGAGCCGGCCTTCGGACCAGGAACTGGCCGCCACAAGATGAAGGAGGAAATCGAAATGCTGCGGGGAAAAACTCGTCTTCTGGGCATCATCTTTCTGGCCGCCGTCATCGCCGCATTAACGTTCGTTTTCTTCTTGTCGCAGCGGCAGACGGTCAAGGTGTTTGTGGCTTCCCGGTACCTGGAGGCCGGGGCGTACCTCACGGAAGAGGCGATCCAGGAACGGGAGATCCATCCCTCGGGGGCGCTTCCGAACGCCCCGAAGAAGAAGGACGAGCTGGTGGGCCAGGTACTTCTGTTGCAGCGCGCCCCCGGCGACCAGCTGACGCTGGACATGGTGGGCACGACCGGCGGCTCGGCCTATGCCCGGTCGCTTCCGCCCACCTACCGGGCGGTGGCCGTGGACGTTACACTTTCTACCGGGGCCATGGGCGTCCTGCGCCCCGGGGACCGCGTGGATGTTGTCGTCACCTGGGAAGGGAGCGGCGGGATGCCCGCCGGGGGCCAGGGGACGTATTCGCTGGTCGCCGTGCGGGACGCGCTGGTGCTGGCCCTGCCTTCCTCTTTCCGCTACGTGGAGCCGCCGACGGGGGGAGAGGAAACGGAAACGGTTATACCGGCCCGGGTCGGCGCGACCTCCCCTTCGGCTTCGACGCGTTCCACCGTGCTCCTGGCCGTGCCGGGGGATGTGCTGGAAGTCCTCCCCCCCTATACCGATACGCACGGTGTGGCCCATCCGGCCTTCATGGCCAGTCCGGTGACGCTTCTGGCGGCGCTGAACAAGACGGCCACGCTGCACCTCGTGCTGCGTCCTGCCGAGGCGCAGGAGCTTCCCCCCGAGCCGCTCAGCCTGGGGGACTTTTCCCGCGCCGCCGCGGATTTTGCCGCGGATTTGGCCGCAGGGGGAAGGGGGAGGTAGCACGAATGGGCAAACCCATCACCCTTCTTCTGGCCATTCCCGGCGGCCCGGACTTTGCCGATTTCATCGCCCGGGCCCAGGCCTATCCCGATGTGGCGGTAACGTCCTTTTGCACCGCGCCGATGCAGCTGGCGGCATTCTTGCAGTCGGCTCAGCCGGAGGTGTGCATCCTGGACGGGAATATGCTCGATCCTCGCCCCCGTCCCGTCGGGGTGGAGGGGATAGGCTTCGACAAATGGGAGAAGGCCATCCTCCCGGCCTCGCCGGAGACCGTCTTCCTGGTCGTGTTGGATCCCGACCAGGAGGAGATGCGGAGCAAGTTCGGGGCGCTTCCGAACGTCCGTGAGGTGGTGACCCGGCCGGTCAACGTCCAGGCCATCATCGTCCGGGCGGCGGAACTGGGCTTTCAGCGCCGTAAGCAACGCGAAGAGCTTTCGCCCCTGAGCGCGCTTGGGGAGGCCGCCGGCGGGAGAGGCACCATGCCGCCGATTCTGCCGGCGCAAAAGGTCATCGCCTTGTGGAGTCCCCTGGGAGGGGTGGGGAAGACAACGCTGGCGATGGCCATGTGGCAAATCCTGAACAAGGCCGGCGTGGAAACGCTCCTGATCGGTTTTTCCCGCCAGGACCCGCTGGTGGACTATCTGGACATCCGCGAGGCCGGCCGGGACATGATCCAGTTTCTGCGCCTGCCCACCCTGGAAGGCTTCGAGTCGGCGATCAGCCGACCGGTGGCGGACTGGCCGGTGATCGCCGGGCCACGCAACGTGGTGGAGGCGGAGCGTCTCCTGCGGGAAAAGCCCTCGTCCGACCGTGACCCCATCCGGGACCTGATCTACATGGCCCGCGAGCGTTTCCCGGTTATCCTCCTGGACCTTCCCCCGGCGAGGGAGACGTGGAGTCTGGAGCCGCTGCGTCGGGCCAACGTGGTCCTCCTGGTCGTGCGGCCCACCCGGGTGGCCGTGAACCAGACGGTCTATGCGGCGTTCTTCCTCCTGACCTTCAACGACGGACGGCCCTGGGTGCCCAAAGATATCCTCTTCACCGTCATCAACGG
The DNA here is from genome assembly GCA_049970175.1 of Chloroflexia bacterium. Lineage (GTDB taxonomy): Bacteria > Chloroflexota > Chloroflexia > DTKN01 > DTKN01 > JASFBA01. The sequence continues at coordinate 12,482 of JBMFNL010000054.1, read as the reverse complement.
GGCGCAGCCCGGCGACACGGTGAACGTGTCGTACCTGGGCCAGGCCTTCCACAGCGGCTTTGGAGAGGATGTCTTCGCTTCCTGGACGCCGCCCAACCTGGGTGTCGTCCGCTTCGATCCCTCCCTGCGGGAGTTGCAGGACCGCTATGCCGCCACGAAAAAGCCGGCGATCTCTTTACCGGAGATCGGAGGGGCCGGAGAACTTCTCCTACAGGACACCCAGGCGGTGCTGGCAAACATCTTTGCCGGATCGTTCCCCCAGATGGCGGCTCCGGCAAAGAAGAGGAGGTGGCCCTTTTGATCGGACTGGAGCAATGGGGACTGGTTGACTATTCGTCTTCTCCGAGCGCGCTTCCCCGTGAGGAGGAAGAGGCCCTCCGGAGCCGGCTGGTCGAGGCGCTACGGGAGCAATTGCCCCCGCAGATGTTCCTCCAGAGGACGCCGGAGAACCGGCGCGCGATCGAGGCCACCGCCTATCGTCTGATGGCGACCATCGGGCAGGCGCTGCCGCTCGAGGTCGAGCAGGGGATCATCCGGCGGGTGGTCAACCAGATCTTCGGCCTGGGCGTCCTCCAGCCGTATCTGGAGCGGGATGACCTGGAAGAGGTCTGCCTCAACCCGGATGGGAAGCTATGGCTTTCCCTGACCAACACTCCGGGGTGGGTGCAGGACACTTCATTCCACGCCACCCCGGAGGAGGCGATCCAGGCCGCCAGGAGGCTCCTGGAGCTGGTGGGGCGCACGGTGAACGAGATGCACCCCATCGAGGACGGGCGCATCCCCCGCTCGGAGGAACTGGCCGGCGGCGCGCGCGTCAACGTGGTTCTGCCTCCCATCGCTTCCGGGCGCTATCCCACGATCAACATCCGCTTCTGGACGCGCGAGCTGATGACGGTCCGGGACCTCCTGAACTGCGGGACGCTCTCGGAAGAGATGGCCAATTTCCTTGAGGGGGCCGTCCACGGGCATGTCAACATCTGCGTGTCGGGGGGCACCAAAACAGGAAAGACCACGCTTCTCAACGTCCTTTGCTCGTTCATCCCACGGGAAGAGCGCATCGTCACGGTGGAGGATACCCAGGAGCTGCGCCTGGAGCATCCCAACTGGGTGGCGATGGAGAGCCGTCCGCCCAACATCGAGGGGCAGGGGGAGGTCTCCATGGGCGACCTGGTGCGCAACGCGCTGCGCCAGGCCCCCACCTGGCTGATACCCGGTGAAATCCGGGACGGCGAGGCCGCCTATCAGGCGCTGCGGGCCCTCAGCACGGGCCACTACGGGATGACGACCGTCCACTCGGAGAGCGCCTACGACACCTGGAGGATGATCGTGAACCTGGCCCAGGGCGCGGGGTACTACGCCGGGAACAAGGAGGCGGCCAAGGAGCGTTTCGCGGTGGCCATCCGCATGGTGGTGCACCTGGCCATTCTGCCGGGCACGACCCGGCGGGTGATCACCCGCATTTGCGAGGTGGAGCCGTACCTGCGGCGGGGGAACGTCTCCCTGCGCGACCTCTACGCTTACGACCCGGAGAAGGATACCTGGAAGGCCGTCGCTTCGCCCCTCTACATCGGCTTTCCGGCCTGGATGATGGCGCCGGGGGGTGAGGAATGATTTTCCCGATCGTCATCGCCGTTTTCGCCCTGGTGATCCTTCTGGCAGAGGAGGTCCGTGGACGGATCGAGCGGGCACGGCCGGGGCCGCTTCCGGCCTCGGTGGGGCCGTTCCGCCCCAGGGCCATCCGTCGAAGGGCCCTTTCGTCCCGCCTGGAAGCCCTGCACATCTCCCCCTCCGGGTTTTACCTCCTGAGCACCTTCTGTGCCCTGTTGGGGTTGGGGATCGGCGTGCTGTTCGGCCTTCCCATACTCTTTGCCCTGGCCCTGGCCGGCCTGGGTGCCCTGTTGCCGACGGCCTACCTCTCCATACGCGAGGAAGCGCAGGCCAGGGAACTGGACCGGGAGCTCCCCGCCGCGCTGGAGGACCTGGCCGGCACGATGCGGGTCCGCGCCTCAACCGCCGATGCGCTGCGGGAAGTGGCGCGGGTCTGTCGCCAGGGGAACCCCACCAGCCCCCTCGCCAGGGAACTGGACCACCTGTTGGCCGATGCCGAAGTCCAGGGGATGGAACGTGCGCTCCTTGCACTTCAGGAGCGGGCGCCCAGCCCGGACCTGGCCCGGCTCGCGGGGATGCTCCTGGCCTTCCACCAGGCCGGGCCGGATATGCTCGACCTCCTGGCCGAGCAGGCCCGGAGACTGCGGAGCACCCTGCAGCTTCAGGCCGAGATCCGCGCCAACATCTCCGAACACCGCCTGACCATGCGGCTGGCCCCCCTCCTGGCCGCGTTCACCTACTTCTTCCTGACCACCGATCCGTCGGTCCGGGCTTTTCAGCGGAGTGTTCTAGGGCAGGCCCTGGCCCTGGTCGTTGCCGGCATCATGTTCCTGGGCTACCTGGTTATCCGCACTCAGATCCAGGACGCCGAGCCGTGAGGAGGTAAAAAGATGAAGTTCAAGCGCCTAGGGTGGTACGGTTTTGGGCTGATTCTGGCAGGCATCCTTTTGGCCGTAATAGCCTTCATCGCCGGTTCCCATACCGCCAGTAGTGCGGTGGGCGGCGTTCTGGGCTTCGGCGTGACCCTCGTGGGGTTTCTGGTCGTGTACCGGGCAAACCGCGAGTTGAGACGATGATGCTTCCGTTGCTCATCGCGCTGTTGCTGGGTTCCCTGGTGCTGGTGGTGGCCTACGAGTGGGCCCCGCTGCGCCGGGAGCGGGCGGCGATGCAGCTCCAGGCCATCTCCGGCCCGCAGGGGGAAAGCCTCCCGCTCCTGGAGGCGGTCATCGTCTTCCTGGCGGGGGCCATTGAGAGGTACCTGCCGGCAGCGCGCATCCGCCGAATGGATGCCCGGTTGTACTGGGCCCATTTCCTGGGGCGCTTCCGGGGCTGGAGCGGGGGAATGATCGTCACGGCCCAGTTCCTGGGGCTCGCCCTGGGAGGGGTCCTGTACATTCTGACCCGCTCCCTGCCGATAGCACTTCTGGTGGGCTTCGTGGGATACCTCCTGCCCGAAGCCCGCCTTTCCGGCTCCACGGAGCGGATCATCCGGGGGATCCGCAAGGGGCTCCCCGACCTGGCCGAGAGGCTGGCCCTGGCCGTGGTCGGCGGGAGCACGGTGGACAAGGCCCTGCGGAGCGTGACCGAAACGTATCCCGGTGTCCTGGGCGAGTACCTGCGGGCGGCGCGGAACGAGGCCGATGGGCGAGGGGTTCCGCTTCTGACCGTCCTGGTTGACCGCTCCCAGGCGTCCGGGATGCGGGAGTTGCACGCCCTGTTCCTGCGCCTGCGGGAGATCGAGCGCCAGGGGGTAGATGCCCAGGCGCGCCTTTTGGGCCTGGCCCACGACGCCGAGCGGGAGTACCTGGGCTTCGTCCAGGAGCGGGTGCGCTCACTCGGCGGCAAAGTCGTGCTCCCGCTGATCGTATTCTTCCTGGTCCCCTACCTGGTGCTGGCCCTGGCACCGTTGGGGTTTAACGTTCTCCAGCTGCTTTTTTTACGGAGGTGAAAGATGATGAAGAACTGGTGGGTCCGTGGCCTGGAGACCACCGAACTCCTCCTGATCCTGGGGATCCTGGGGGTAATCATCGCCGGGATCCTCTACCTCCTGGGGGGAGCGTTCGGTGACTTCGCCAACCATATCATCGCGACGCTCTTCTCGTGGTAGGCCGATTCGGGGGACAGGGGTGTTCCCTGTCCCCCGGCCCATTGAGGTCAGGGATGCACACTTCACGACGGTGGTGGATGAGGCGCGTCCACGGTCTGGAGACGCTGGAGCTCCTGTTGGTCCTGCCCCTCTTCGTCTCCATCCTGATGCTCGCGCTGAACGGCGGCTATGCGATGTTTGCCCACCAGCTCGTCCAGGAAGCGGTGCGGAACGGCTGCCGCGTGGGGGTTGTGGCGAACAACCCCTCGGAGGCGGCCGGCCAGGAGATCAACGGGTATCTGGACCTCCTGACACCATCGGAAAGGTCCGTTTCCGTCGGGATCGGGAACGGCTTCCTCCAGTGCGAGGCGGCCTACCGTGTCCCGTCGACTTTTCCCCTGTTCCCGGAGGTGTGGGTCCATGGCCTGGCCCGTTTCCGGATGGAAGGATGGCGATAGACCGATGGACGACGGGGTTCGAACGGTGCGGGGGGTTTCGACCCTTTCCGCGCTGGTCTTCTGCGCGACGCTGCTCATGCCGATCCTGCTCCTGTCGCTCGGGATAGCCCGCTACATGCACGCCCGGGCCACCCTTTCGTCGGCGGCAGACGCAGCCGCGCTGGCGGCGGCGCAGGATGTGGATGCGACCTGGTGGGAAGAAACCGGGGAAGTCCGCTTCGTTACTCCCTGGGCACTGGATGAAGCCTACGGGTACGTGATGCAAAACGCGGAGTGGCTGCTTCACCAGGGAATATCCCCCCGGGTCGAGGGGATCTATGTGAACCACGAGCAGCGGACGATCCGTGTGGTGGTAGCCGCAGACTGCTCGCCGCTCTTCTTCGAACTCCCGGTCACGCTCCGTGCCGAATCCACAGCGGAGGTCGCGCCTGTAGAAGAGATCTTCCCGCACCCATACCCATAAGAGAGCCGCGCGGGGAACACGCGGGCACCGGCCTTGGTCTTCCCCATTAGCCGCCAGGTGAACCCAAGGAGGTGCAGAATGATGCGGGAACACCCGCCGGGGGTGTGGCTGCTCCTTTTTGCGGCGCAGATCGTCATCCTTCTCCTGTTCTGGGGAAAGAACCTGGAGCGGGGTCTGCGCCTCATGCTGGGCCTCATTCCCGGCAGATAGGGGAGAGAAGCGGGGCCGGCCGGCACCGGCCTGGGGCCCGCCCCCTCTTCTCCCCCCCCAAAAATCCGGAGGGAAAAATGCGAACCGCCGTGCGGATATTGGCTTTGGTGAACCACCACCGGGGGAACGGGCGAGGGGGCCTGTACCCCGCCGCAGGCGTGCTTCCACCGGTCCTTTCTCCCGGACGGCTTTAGTGTGCAGTTCCAGAACTGCTCGACCGGGGAGCCCCGGCCGTCCGGGGACGGTGGGGGAAGCACGATTTGGTCGCCTACGCAACCCGGCACGTACACCGTAACGCTAGCGGTAGCCAACGGGTGCGGTGGAGATTTTCGGCAGGTCTTCCTGCCGGTAGTAGAAAGGTGAGGGAAAAGCCGATGATGAAGAAACTGCTCGTGTCGCTCGCTCTCGTTTCTCTCCTCGGAGGAGTGCTCTCTCCCCCGGCCTCGCGGCCGGATTCGCCGTGGGTCTGGCACATCGAAACGGTAGATAACACGGGGATGGCGGCGTATGTCTCGCTGGCCCTGGACCCGGCCGGCCGGGTCCATATAGCCTACTACCGCACTTTCTCATTGAAGTATGCCTACTACGACGGCACCTCCTGGCATATCGAAACGGTAGATAGCGTCGCGGATGTGGGGCAGTACACCTCGCTGGCGCTGGATGCAGGCAACGTTCCCTACATCAGCTACTACGACGCCACCTATGGGGATCTCAAACTGGCCCGGCGGGTCGGTACCGGCGGCAACTGCGGGCCGAATGGAAGCTGGCAGTGCGAGACGATAGATACCGCCGGCGATGGCGATGTGGGGCAGTACACCTCGCTGGCGCTGGATGCAGGCAACGTTCCCTACATCAGCTACTACGACGCCACCTCTGGGGATCTCAAACTGGCCCGGCGGGTCGGTACCGGCGGCAACTGCGGGCCGAGTGGAAGCTGGCGCTGCGAGACGATAGATACCACCGGCGATGTGGGGCGGTACACCTCGCTGGCGCTGGCCGGGGCGGGCTGGGCGACGGCCAAAATTGCCCACACCGGGGAAGGCCTGGGGGTGGGCAACCACCTGTACTATACCCGGTACAACAACGTTGAAAAGGACTGGGTAAGCACGGTTGTGGACACCTCGCTGCTATACCCCTGGAACGGTGTATCCATGGCGCTGGATGCGGCCAAACGCCCCCACATCGCTTACGGCAACGCTTCGGCCCTGAAGTATGCCTACTACGACGGCGCCTCCTGGCATATCGAGACGGTGACCTCGGATACGCAGGGCTATGTTTCCCTGGCCCTGGACCCGGCCGGCCGGGTCCATATAGCCTATTTGGGGGGCATTTCCGAACCCAACCTCCGCTATGCCTGGCGGGATGCCGGGGGGGTCTGGCACCAGGAGGTTGTTGACAGCTCGCCCGCATCCGGCCTCTTCACGTCACTTTCACTTTCTTCCGACCTCCCGCATATTGCCTATGTGGAGTACGATTCCGGCAACCTCAAGTATGCCTACGCCTGCGTGGACGCACACTTCTCCGCCGCCCCCGTCCCGCAGTGCGTCTTTCAGCCGGTGCAGTTCGACAATGAATCCCGGGGAGTTCCGCCGCTATCCTTCCTCTGGGCCTTCGGCGACGGCACCACCTCGACCGAGACCAACCCCTTCCACACCTACACCGCCGCCGGGCGCTACACGGCCGTCCTCACGGCCACCGCGCCCTGCGGTCTGGATCGGATGACGGCCACCGTCGTTATCAGCAGCACGCCGACGGCCGACTTCAGCTTCGGGACGCTACCGGTCTGCGCCGGAAGGACCACGCAGTTCACCAACACGACCGTGGGATCGGCCACGCTTTCCTTCCTGTGGGATTTTGACGACGGTTCATCTTCTACCCTCGAGCACCCCACCCATACCTACGCCCTGCCCGGGACCTACGATGTCGTCCTGATAGCCATGAACGGCTGCGGTGTGGACACGCAGGTCCACCCGGTGCAGGCCCACGGCAGCCCGCACTCCCCGGACTTTACCGTTCAGCCCGACCCGCCACTTCAATCCCGGCCGGCCACCTTCACGGGCAGCGCCGAGAGCACCTTGCCGGTCTCGTACACCTGGTCCTTCGGCGACGGCTCGGGGGGCAGCGGCAGCCCCATCACCCACGTCTACACGACCACGGGAATGTACACCGTAACGCTAACCGCGACGAACGCCTGTGGCATGGCCAAGACCACCGGGACGGTTTCCGTCATGGCCCTGCCTGTGGCCGGATTCGAGTCGAACAGCCCGATCTGCCTGGGGGAGCCGGCCGTCTTCACCAACACGAGCGATCCCGGCTTTCCACCGGCCCGGGACTTTTTCTGGGACTTTGGCGACGGCATCACTTCGACCGTCGAAAACCCTACCCACACCTACGCCGCATCCGGCCTCTACACCGTCACCTTCCGGCCGTGCAACGTGGTGGGCTGCGACGAGGCCGAGGATACCTTCCTCGTGGAAGCGCTGCCGCAGGCCGGCTTTACCTACACCATCAGCGGCCTGACCGCGGCCTTTACCAACACCTCCCGGAACGCCACGGCCTACCTCTGGGACTTTGGCGATGGAGTAACCTCCACCCTGGAGCATCCCACCCACACCTATGCCCTCGCCGGCCCCTACACCGTAGCCCTCACCGCTTCCCAGAGGTGCGGGAGCGACCTATACCGGACGGCGCTCACCCTGACGCTCGCCCCCACCGCCTCCTTCCTCTCCAACTCCCCGGTCTGTCTGGGAGAAGAGGCCGTCTTCACCGATACCGGCGATCCCGGCTTTCCACCGGCACGGGACTTTTTCTGGGACTTTGGCGACGGCATCACTTCGACCGTCGAAAACCCTACCCACACCTACGCCGCATCCGGCCTCTACACCGTCACCTTCCGGCCGTGCAACGTGGTGGGCTGCGACGAGGCCGAGGATACCTTCCAGGTCCTCCCACTCCCGGCAGCCGCCTTTACCTACACCACGGCCGGCCTGGTGGTGACCTTCACCAACGCCTCGCAGAACGCCGGGGCCTTCCTCTGGGACTTTGGCGACGGCATCACTTCGACCGTCGAAAGCCCAACCCACACCTACGCATCCGAAGGCGCTTACACCGTGACACTGACGGCGACGGGAAGCTGTGGCCGGAATACTGCCGTCCGGGTGGTCCGGGTGGAAACTTATAGAATCTACCTGCCGCTCGTGGACAAGGCACGCTACGGTGGCGACGCCTACGAGCCGGACAACACCCCGGCCCAGGCCAGGCCCTTGCCGCCGGAAGTCTGGCAAGAGCACACCGTATATCCGGCCGGGGACACGGACTGGATGTGGGTGGAACTTTCGGCCCAGGTCCCCTACACCTTCGAGACCGACTTCCTCGGCCCGGGCACAGACACCGTGCTGTCGGTCTATGCCCCGGATGGCACGACGCTCCTGGCCCAGAACGACGACTGCACCGGGTTTACCCGGCGTTCCTGCCTGGTCTTTTCTCCGGGACAGGGCGGGCTGTACTACGTCCGGGTTCAGGACTACCGGCCCGACCAGTTCGGACCGGATCACATCTACTCCGTCCGCTACTACGGCGGGCAGTAGGGGTAAACGGTGGTGAAGAGCACCCTTCGGGTACTGAGGGGCCTGTTCCTGGTTGTTGCCCTCGGAGGCGCCATCTGCGGTGCCGGGGGACAGCAGGTGGTTCAGGCACAGACGCCGTATCCTTCGGAGACACCCACCCCCGTCCCACTGAAGACACCGTATCCTTCGGAGACGCCTACCCCCGTCCCGACGAAGACACCGTATCCTTCGGAAACACCCACCCCTGTCCCACTGAAGACACCGTATCCTTCGGAAACACCTACCCCCGTCCCGACAAAGACACCGTATCCTTCGGAGACGCCTACCCCCGTCCCGACAAAGACACCGTATCCTTCGGAGACGCCTACCCCCGTCCCGACAATTCCTTCGGAGACGCCTACCCCAAGACCTTCGGAGACGCCTACCCCCGTCCCGACGAAGACACCGCATCCTTCGGAAACACCCACCCCAAGACCTTCGGAGACGCCTACCCCAGGACCTTCGGAGACACCCACCCCAGGACCTTCGGAGACGCCCACACCAAGGTCGGGGGCGGTACCGCTCCCGGTAGCGACGGCTACGCCGTTGCCGGGGAAGAGGGCGACGGCAGGAAGGACGCCGACGACACGAGAGCGCCCCTCGACAACACCCCGGCATTCTCCCACCGGCGGGGAGGGAGAGGGCAGCGGCACCATGCTTCCGGTGTGGGGAATTGCCCTTGGGGGAGGAGCCCTTGCTGCTGCTCTGGGGGGAATGTACTACCTGCTGCGGGGTGCGCGTCCGCCGGCGACGGGGCTGGAGAAAGAGCGCCCTCGAAGACGGAGGAAAGTGCGCCTGAACGAGGAGGATGTAGCCCGGCTGGTGAGTGCGGTGCGCTCGATCCTCATGGTGCGGGGGGAAGTGCTACAGGCCCTGGAAATGGCCCTGTCGTCGCTGCGGGAGCCGCTGCGCAGCCTGCTGCGTGAGGAGATGGAAGCCTGGTACGGCGGACGGCGCAGTTCGTTGTTCGGGGGGGTGAACGGGGTGGACCCGCAAGGGTACTTCCGCCTTTTTGCATCGATCATCTCGTCCCCAGGGGCGAGCCGGGAGGAGATCCTGGCGGCGCTGGCGCAGTTAGAGGAAAGGATCTCGCGGAAGAAGAGGTAGGGGCCGGCCCACCTTACGCACACGCCGCCGGCATGCAATCTTATGCTATATATATTGCAGGTGCTATCGTAGAGGCAATTCCAAAGGAGGTGCACGATGATGCCGAACACAAAGGGAAGCCGCCGGTTTGCCCCCGGCGGCTCGGGCGGACGTGGCGGGGCATACGCCTTGTCCCACGGACATTCTACCACAGAAAGCCCCGCCTGTCAACTTGCCGCGCTTTCCTACGCCGCCCGCGGGTGGCCCGTCTTCCCCTGCCGGCCACGCGGCAAAACCCCCCTCACCCCCCACGGCTTCAAGGACGCGACCTGCGACCCGGAAACGATCCGGGCCTGGTGGGAACGGTGGCCGGACGCCAACATTGCCATCCCCACCGGCGCACCGTCGGGCCTGTTGGCACTTGACGTGGACCCCCGCAGCGGGGGCGACGAATCGCTGCGCGAACTGGAGCAACGGTACGGCCCCCTGCCGCGCACCGTTGAATCCCTGACAGGAGGCGGCGGACGGCACATCCTGTTTCGGTGTCCGAATTCGATGAGATGCGGCAAATTGGCCGAGGGGATTGACATCAAGGCCAACGGCGGGTACATCATCGTGCCCCCGTCCGTCCATCCGAACGGGCGTCCCTACGTCTGGCTTCATCCCGACGACGTGCCGCCGGCCGAGCCCCCCGCCTGGCTGCTGGAGTTGGCCCGGCCCCAATTGCTCAGGGCGGCCGCAGCACTGAGGCGCCTGAAGCCGGAGCGCTGCGACAACTACGACGACTGGCTGCGCGTGGGCATGGCCCTGACCGAACTGGGCGATCCCGGCCTGGCCCTGTGGGATGCGTGGAGCCGGGGAAGCCCCAAGTACGAGCCGGGAGTGTGCGCCGGGAAGTGGCGAACGCTGACCCCCGGCGCAGGCATCACCCTGGCCAGCCTGTATCACTGGGCGCGGGAGGATGCGAAGGAGGAAGCCCCGGCCGGCACTTCCTCCTTGCCCGTCATCGAGGTAACGCCGGGTAGACTGCCCTTGCTGGCCACAGAAGGGGAAAACGCCCTCATCCGCGCCGGTTCTCCGGTCTATGCCCGGGGCGACCTGCTCCAGCGCCCCGTGATCGACGAGGTAGATGCCGCCGATGGCCGCAAGACCCGGATCGCCCGCCTGGCCACCCTCACCCCCGAAGCCCTCGTTGATTACCTCGCGCGCAGTGCCCGATGGCAACGGTACAACGAACGCGCCAAAGGTTTTGTGCCGACGGACCCGCCCCTGATGGTGGCCAAGATCATCCTGAGCCGCGCCGGCGAGTGGTGCCTGCCCAGGGTGGCCGGCGTGATTACGACCCCCACCCTGCGCCCCGACGGCACCATCTTTTCCGAACCCGGACTTGACCCCGCTACACGGCTTCTTCTGGTATCCCCACCACCCCTACCACCCATCCCCGAACGACCAACACGCGCGGACGCAGAAGCCGGCCTGGAGCTGCTTGCCGATCTCCTTGCGGAATTTCCCTTTGCCGATGAGGAAAGCCGCAGCGTCGCTTTGTCCGCACTGATCACCCCCGTGGTGCGCGCCGCGTTGGGAGCGGTGCCTTTGCACGCCGCTACTTCACCCAGTGCAGGCACCGGCAAAAGCTATCTCTTCGACCTGGCCGCAGCCATCGCCACCGGCCGCTGGTGCCCGGTCATTGCCGCCGGCGATTGCGACCGGGCGGAGTTGGAGAAGCGCCTGGGCGCCGCCGCCCTGGCCGCCACACCGCTGCTTTCCCTCGATAACGTGAATGGGGTGCTGAAAAGCGACCTTCTGTGTCTGCTGATCGAGCGCCCCCTGGTGGACGTGCGCGTGCTGGGTCTGTCGCGCAACGTCACCGTCGAGACCCGAATGACGCTCTTTGCGACCGGCAATAACCTGGCGCTTGCGGGCGACCTGGTGCGAAGATGTATCCGTTGCCGCCTGGATGCGCAGGTCGAGCGGCCCGAGTTGCGGCGCTTTATCCGGGACCCGTACCGAACGATCACGGCCGACCGGGGGCGGTATATCGCCGCAGCACTCACGATCGTGCGCGCCTACATCGTCGCCGGCAAGCCGGATCAACGGCCCCGTCTGGCTTCCTTCGAGGCCTGGAGCGACCTGGTGCGCTCGGCGCTCGTGTGGCTGGGCTGCGCCGACCCCGTGGAAACGATGGAAGCCATCCGGGAAGACGACCCCGAGCGGGCGGAACTGCGCGCCGTGGTCGAGGCCTGGGCCGAGGCTATAGGAACAGGAGAACCCGTCACGGTTGCCGACCTGATCGCGCGCGCCGAGTCCAAAATGCAATTGAATGAGGCGCTTATGGCGGTTGCCGGTGTGCGCGGAGGAATAGACGCACGCCGGCTGGGATACTGGCTGAGGCGCCAACGGGGGCGCATGATCGGTGCATGGTGCATCGAAGCGGTGGGGACGACCCATGGGATTGCCCGGTGGAAATTGCGCCGAACACGGTAGGGGGTGGGATGGGGGGGATGGGTGGGATGTTTCCTACGGGGCCGGGGATTTCGCGCGAAATCCCCGGGGCGATGGGAAGTATCCCCCCCATCCCACCCATCCCCCCCAACGGAGGCCGGGGCCGAGGAACTGCCCGCCCCCTGCGAGTAGGGAGAGTGGCCGATGGGCAAGCGGTGCCGGCGGTATGAGCCTGGGCTTCCAGAATCGGCCTGGGCGTGGACAACGACCGGCCGGATGGATGGTCGCTGCATCTGGGCAGACATCGCCGCCATGTCCGGTCGCATGGCCCGGCGCGCATTGTCGGTGGGCCACCCTGCCAGGGGTTCTCTCGCGTGGGGCGGGGGGGCGAGGAGCGTATGCGGGTGTTGGAGTGTGGCGTATCACGGCGGCTAAAGCGCAATAAGGCGGGGTATAATGTTCTATTCCGGTGATAAAGTTGTCATCATAAACGATGACATTTTGACTACTCATGCTATTAGCCC
>JBMFNL010000053.1:0-20906 GCA_049970175.1 Chloroflexia bacterium | reverse complement strand
CCGCGAGGGTGGTCGGACGGTGGGCGCCGGCGTCGTCACCAAGTTGATCGAGTAGGTGGGCCCAGGCCCGCAGGAGGGAATGCAGCGTGGCCAGACAGAAAATCCGCATCCGTCTGAAGGCGTATGATCACCGCATCCTGGACGAGTCGGCCCGTCAGATCGTGGAGACGGCGGAGCGCACGGGCGCCAAGGTGGCCGGCCCGGTGCCGTTGCCGACCAAGATCGAACGCTACTGCGTGATCCGCTCTCCCTTCACGGACAAGGACTCCCAGGAACATTTCGAGATTCGGACGCACAAGCGGCTGATCGACATCGTGGACCCGACCTCCCAGACGATCAACACGCTCATGCGCCTGAACCTGCCGGCCGGAGTGGATATCGAGATCAAGATCTAGGCCGGCGCGAAGCGAGTGGGTGAACGATGATTACCGAAATTCTTGGTCGGAAAGTCGGCATGACCCAGGTCTTTGATGCGAACGGGGAGGTGCTTCCCGTCACCATCATCGAGGCCGGCCCCTGTGTCATTACCCAGGTCAAGACCCGGGAGCGGGACGGCTACGGGGCCGTGCAACTGGGCTACGAGGAGGTCGAGCGGAAGCGGCTGAACAAGCCGTTGCTGGGCCATCTGCGCAACCTGCCGCCCCTGCGCATCCTGCGGGAGGTACGGGTGGAGGACCCCTCGACCTACCAGGTGGGCCAGCGGGTGGATGTCAGCGTCTTCCAGGTGGGAGACTATGTGGACATCACCGGCACCTCCAAGGGCCGGGGCTTTGCCGGCGTGGTCAAGCGCCACGGCTTCGGCGGCGGCCCGCGTACCCACGGGCAGAGCGACCGCCTGCGCGCTCCCGGCGGCATCGGGGCTTCGACCTATCCGGGGCGCATTCATAAGGGCAAGCGCATGGCCGGCCGGATGGGCGGCCGGCGGGTCACCGTACAGGGCCTGCGGGTGGTGGAGGTGGACCCGGAGCGCAACCTCTTGCTGGTGCGCGGGAGCGTCCCGGGCTGCAACGGGGGGCTGCTTCAGGTGCGCAAGTCGGTCAAGCGGAAGAAGCGGCCGGCGAACCGCCCGTACAAGTAGGTAGGGGAGGACGGCGATGGAGACGACGATGGAAGAAGGCACGCTGGCGACCCCGGTGTTCAACATGGCCGGTGAGCAGGTGGGCAGCGTCCACCTGGACGGGTATATCTTCGGCATCCGGCCCAACCTGGCCGTGATGCACCAGGCGCTGCGGCGGCAACTGGCCAACGCCCGCCTGGGGACGCATCAGACCAAGACGCGGGGCGAGGTCAGCGGCGGCGGGCGCAAGATGTGGCGGCAAAAGGGCACCGGCCGGGCGCGGCAGGGCAGCCGCCGGGCCCCGCACTGGAAGGGCGGCGGCACCGTCTTCGGCCCTCACCCGCGCAAGTACACCCAGGATATGCCGCGCAAAATGCGCCGCCTGGCGGTGCGCTCGGCCCTTTCGCTCAAGCGGGCCGGGGAGCAGATCGTCCTCCTGGATGACCTGCGTTTGGAGGAAAGGCGTACCAAGGCTATGCTGGAGGTGCTGGCAAACCTTCGTCTGGACGAGGGCAAAACCCTGATCGTCCTGCCGGGAAAGGACCCGATCGTCCAGGCCTCGGCCCGCAACATCCCCGGGGTGAAGACGCTTCTGGCCTCGTACCTGAACGTGGCCGACCTTCTGGACTATGACCGGGTGCTCATGCCGGTGGCCAGCCTGGAAGTGATCGACCGAATCTGGGGCCGGCGGGAGGAATGAGATGGACCCCTACGAAGTGCTTCGGCGCCCGATCCTGACGGAGAAGAACACCTTCCTGATGGAGCGCAACAACCAGTACACCTTCGAGGTGGATATGCGGGCCAACAAGGTCCAGATTCGGGAAGCGGTCGAACTGGCCTTTGGGGTGCAGGTCGTGGACGTGCGCACCTGCATCGTCCCCGGGAAGCCGCGCCGTCGGGGGCGGGTTCTCGGCGGAAGCAAGCCGTGGAAGAAGGCGGTGGTCACGCTGGCGCCTGGGGAGCGGATCGACATCTTCCAGGGTGCGTAAAGCGTTGATCGTTGAACGTTTGGCGGTAGGAGCAAGGAAATGGCGATCAAAAAGTTCAAGCCCACGTCGCCGGGCCGGCGTTGGATGAGCGGGGCCTCCTTCGAGGAAATCACGCGGGAGGAGCCGGAAAAGTCCCTCCTGCGTCCGCGGAAGCAAAAGGCCGGCCGCAACAACCAGGGCCGGATCACGGTGCGCCATCGGGGCGGCGGGGCCAAGCGCCGCCTGCGGGTCATTGACTTCAAGCGGGACAAGTTCGACATCCCGGCCCGGGTGGCCTCTATCGAATACGACCCGAACCGCTCGGCGCGCATCGCCCTGCTGCACTATGCCGACGGCGAGAAGCGTTACATCCTGGCGGCCGAGGGCCTGCGGGTGGGCGATACCCTGATCTCCTCGCGCAACGCTGTGGAGGTGCGGGCGGGCAACGCCATGCCGCTGCGCCATATCCCCCTGGGCACCCAGGTGCATAACCTGGAACTGAATGTAGGCCGGGGGGGACAACTGGTACGGGCGGCCGGCACCTCGGCCCAACTCATGGCCAAGGAGGGGGACTATGCCCACATCCGGATGCCTTCCGGAGAGGTGCGCCTGATTCGGCTGGACTGCATGGCCACGATCGGGGCCGTAAGCAACGCCGAACACTCCCTCATCAGCCTGGGCAAGGCCGGGAGGAAGCGCCACCTGGGCCGCCGGCCGGAGGTGCGGGGCTCGGCGATGACCCCCCGCGATCATCCGCACGGCGGCGGCGAGGGCCGCTGCCCGGTGGGGATGCCCGGGCCCAAGACGCCCTGGGGCAAGCCGACCCTGGGGTATCGCACCCGCCGGAACAAGCGCACCGACCGCTTCATCATCCGCCGGCGCGGCGCTTCGTGATGTGGTTGCTGGAGGTTGAAGCATGTCCCGTTCGCGGAAAAAAGGTCCGTACGTGGACCCCAGACTGCTGAAAAAGATCGAGGAGATGAACCGCACCGGCGAGCGCCGGGTCCTGCGCACCTGGTCGCGGGATTCGGTGATCTTCCCGCAGATGGTCGGCCACACCATCGCGGTGCATGACGGCCGGCGGCACGTACCCATCTACATCAGCGAGAACATGGTGGGCCATCGTCTGGGGGAATTTGCCCCGACCCGCCTCTTCCGCGGCCACGGCGGGAAAAAGGCCCGCATGGCGCGCCTGAAGAAGTAGCCGGGACGGGATGGAGGAACAGGCCATGCAGGTTCGAGCCGTCCATCGTTACATCCGAATGTCTCCGCTGAAGGTGCGGAAGGTGGTGGACCTGGTGCGCGGTCGTCCGGTGGACGAGGCCCTGGCCATCCTGCGCTTTACGCCGCGGGCCGGCGCTCGGGAGGTGCGGCGGGCGCTGGAATCGGCCATCGCCAACGCCGAGAATAACCACATGCTGACGCGCGAGGACCTCTACGTCGCCGCCATCAGCGCCGACGGCGGGCCGACTCTGAAGCGCTGGCGCCCCCGCGCCCGGGGGCGGGCCGACCGCATCCGCAAACGCACCTGCCACATCACCGTGGTGCTGGACGAGTACGAGGAGGCCGGCGAGGAAGCGCCCGGCCGATAAGGTACGCTGTGGCGTAAGGAGGACATCTTGGGACGTAAGGTGAATCCAATCGGCTTTCGACTGGGGATTGTAACCGACTGGCAGTCCCGGTGGTTTGCCGAACGCAACTACACCGAACTCCTGCACGAGGACTTTGCCCTGCGCCGGCTCATTCAGGAACGGCTCAAGGGTGCCGGTGTGGCGCGCATCGAGATTCAACGCTCGGCCAATCAGGTGGAGATCACCCTGCATACCGCCAAGCCCGGCATCGTCATCGGCAAGCGCGGAGCCAGCGTGGACCAGTTGCGGAAGGAACTGGAGGACTTTACGGGGAAAAAGGTCCGCCTGAACATCGAAGAGATTCGGCAGCCGGAACTGGAGGCCATCCTGGTGGCGGAGAGCATTGCCGAGCAGTTGAGCAAGCGGGTGGCCTACCGCCGGGCCATGAAGCAGGCCGCCGCCCGGGCCATGCGCCTGGGGGCCAAGGGCATCAAGATACGCTGCAGCGGCCGTCTGGCCGGGGCCG
This sequence comes from Chloroflexia bacterium, assembly GCA_049970175.1. Classification (GTDB taxonomy): domain Bacteria; phylum Chloroflexota; class Chloroflexia; order DTKN01; family DTKN01; genus JASFBA01. Next base: position 16,784 of record JBMFNL010000053.1, on the reverse strand, counting down.
AGATGGCCCGCTCGGTCGTCGAGATGCGCGGGCGGGTGCCCCTGCAGACGATTCGCGCCGATATCGACTATGCCGTGGTACACGCCCATACCATCTACGGGCGGATCGGCGTCAAGGTTTGGATTTACAAGGGCGATGTCCTGCCCGAGAAGGTCGAAGTGCCGGCCCTGCCGGGCGGTTCGGCATCCTGAAGTTGGAGTGAAGCCATGTTGATGCCCAAGCGCACCAAGTACCGCAAGATGCATAAAGGACGGCTCAAGGGCCGGGCCACCCGGGGCTGCACCATCGCCTTTGGGGAGTACGGGCTGCAGGCCTTGGAACCGGTCTGGATCACCAGCCGACAGATCGAGGCCGCCCGTCGGGCCATCACCCGGCATATCCGTCGGGGCGGCAAGGTCTGGATTCGCATCTTTCCGGATAAACCGATCACCCGCAAGCCGGCCGAGACGCGTATGGGTGGAGGCAAGGGTGCGCCGGACCACTGGGTGGCCGTGGTCAAGCCGGGCCGCATCCTTTTCGAGGTGGCCGGAATCAGCCGGGAGGTGGCCGAGGAGGCCATGCGCCTGGCCTCGCATAAACTCCCGATTCGCTGCCGCTTCGTGGCCCGCGAGGAAACCTAGGTCTGGAGGGTCGAGGAATGAAGCGTACCAACCTGTCGGATCTGACCCTGGCCGAGTTGCAGCAGAAACTGGAGGAGGCGCGGCGGGAATTGTTCGACCTGCGTTTTCGCCTGGCCATCGGCCGTTTGCCCAATTATAGCCGCATCCCACAGGTGCGCCGGGAAATCGCCCGCATCCTGACCGAGCAGCGCCGGCGCCAGTTGCAGGAAAGCGGGCTGCAGGAGGCCAAGAGATGAACGGAAGGCGGAAAACGATGATCGGCCGGGTGGTGAGCAACAAGATGATAAAGACCGTCGTCGTCGAGGTCGAGTACCGCCGTCGCCACCCCCTGTACCAGAAGATCGTGCGTAAGCGGCGCCGCTTCCTGGCCCATGATGAGGAGAACACCTGCCAGGAAGGAGACCTGGTCCGAATCGTCGAGACCCGACCGCTGAGCCGGCTGAAGCGCTGGCGCGTGCTCGAGATTCTGGAGCGGGCGGCGTAGCGGGGCCGCTGAGGATGTCTGGAGGAGGACTCGGGTGATTCAGCCGATGTCGCGATTGAAGGTTGCCGATAACACCGGAGCCAAAGAAATCATGTGCATCCGCGTCCTGGGCGGGTCGAATCGGCGTTATGCCGGCATCGGCGACGTGATCGTCGCTGCGGTGAAGCAGGCTGTGCCCGACGGGCAGGTGAAGAAGAGCGAGGTGGTTCGGGCGGTGATCGTGCGCACCTCGCGGGGAATCCGCCGGCCGGACGGCTCCTACATCCGTTTCGATGAGAACGCCGCCGTGCTGATCACGCCGCAGGGCAACCCCCGGGGCACCCGCATCTTCGGCCCGGTGGCCCGGGAATTGCGCGATCGCTTTATGAAGATCGTTTCCCTGGCCCCCGAGGTTTACTAGCAGGCCGGGGGGAGGCAAGGCCATGAAGATTCGTCGAGGAGATCTGGTGCTGGTTCGGGCGGGCAAGGACCGGGGCAAGCGCGGCCGGGTCAAGCGCGTCTTGCCGAAGGAAGAGCGGGTGATCGTCGAAGGCATCAACCTGGTCAAGAAGCACCGTCGCCCCCGGGGGCAGATGGACCAGGGGGGCATCGTCGAGTTGGAGGCGCCGTTGCACATCTCCAAGGTGATGCTCATCTGCCCGCGTTGCAAGGAGCCGACCCGGGTGGGATATGCGCTTTTGCCCGAAGGCGGCAAGGCCCGCATCTGCAAGGCCTGCGGCCAGGCAGTGGATTAGCGGGAGGCATCCCGATGGCTCGTCTGTTGGAATATTATCGTCAAGAGGTGGTCCCGGCCCTGCTGCGGGAGTTCGGCTACCGGAACATCATGCAGGTGCCGCGGCTGCACAAGATCGTGGTCAACATCGGCGTGGGCGAGGCCATTCAAAACGCCCGCGCCCTGGATGCGGCGGTGAACGACCTGCGCCTGATCACCGGGCAGCAGCCGGTGGTGCGGCGGGCCCGGCGTTCGGTGGCGGCCTTCAAGGTGCGCACCGGGATGCCCATCGGGGTCAGCGTGACGCTGCGCGGCCGGCGCATGTACGAGTTTCTCGACCGGCTGATCCACATCGCCCTGCCGCGCATCCGCGACTTTCGCGGCCTTTCGTCCAAGTCGTTCGACGGCCGCGGCAACTATACGATCGGGTTGCGCGAGCAACTGGTCTTTCCCGAGATCGTCTACGACGAAATTGACCGGTTGCGCGGCCTGGAGGTCTCGATCATTACCACGGCCCGGACCGATGCCGAGGCCAAGGCGCTCCTGGCCCGGCTGGGGATGCCGTTTCGAGATTAGTCTCAGGAGGGAACCTTGACCCGCAAGGCGCTCTTTGTCAAGGCCAATCGGCCTCAGAAGTATCGGGTTCGCCAGTACCACCGCTGTAAAATCTGCGGCCGGCCGCGAGGCTACCTCCGCAAGTTCGGCCTCTGCCGCATCTGCTTCCGCGAACACGCCTCGCGGGGGCTGCTTCCCGGGGTGAAAAAGGCCAGTTGGTAGCCGGACCTGCGTCCCCGTCCGGGCGGGGAGACCGGGTCTGCCAAGGAGGAATACAAGGTGACCTTGACCGATCCCATCGCCGATATGTTGACCCGAATCCGTAACGCCCTCATGGCCCGCCATGAGGAAGTGCTCGTGCCTTCCTCCCGCCTCAAGGAGGAAATCGCCCGCATTTTGCAGGCCGAGGGATTGATCCAGCGCTATGAGGTTTTTCAGAAGGGGCCACGGCGGACCATGCGCATCGTGCTCAAATACACCGATAACCGTCGGCCGGTTTTGACCGGGCTGAGCCGGGTGAGCAAGCCGGGGCGGCGCATCTACGTTTCCCGCGACGAGATTCCCCGGGTCAAAGGCGGGCTGGGCTTTGCCATCCTTTCCACGTCCAAGGGGGTGATGACCGGGGAGGAGGCCTGGCGGGCCGGAGTCGGCGGCGAGGTGATCTGTTACGTCTGGTAGTGAGGCCGAGGGGGTTCGGCCGAGGAGGACTGGCAGTGTCGCGTATAGGCAAAAAGCCGATCCCCGTGCCGGCGGGGGTAACGGTGGAAGTGACGGCCGCCGAAGTGGTGGTGCGCGGCCCCCGGGGGGTGCTGCGGCAGCCGATCCTGCCGGGCATCGAAATCGCCCTGGAGGATGGGCAGGTGTGGGTGCGCCGCCTTTCGGATGCCAAGCCCCAGCGGGCCTATCACGGCCTGATGCGCACCCTGGTGGCCAACATGATGACCGGGGTGACGGAAGGGTTCCGCAAGGAACTCCAGATCGTCGGGACGGGCTACCGGGCCGACCTGGACGGGGGCGACCTGGTGCTGCACCTGGGCTATTCCCACCCGATTCGGGTGACCCCTCCCGAGGGCATCCGCTTCGAGGTGGCCGGAAAGAACGACGTGATCGTGGTCTCGGGGATCGATAAAGTGCTGGTCGGCCAGCAGGCGGCCAACATCCGGGCCCTGCGCAAGCCGGAGCCGTACAAGGGCAAGGGTGTCCGCTATATGGGCGAGCAGGTCCGCCGCAAGGCCGGCAAGTCCGGTAAGGCGTAGCACGTTTATACGTTGCACGTTTGCACGTTGCACGTTTACACGTTGGCACGTTTGGAGACGGACAGATGATCCAACTGACGACATCCAAGCAACGACATCGGAAGCGGCATCAGCGGGTGCGGGTGCGCATCTCCGGAACGCCGGAGCGTCCCCGGCTGAACGTCTTCCGCAGCCTGAACCATATTTATGCCCAGGTCATTGACGACACGGTGGGCCACACCCTGGCCGCCGCCTCCAGCCTGGAGCGCGAGGTCCGGGAAGCGGCCGGGAAAAAGGCGGAGAAGGCCGCCCTGGTGGGCCGGCTGGTGGCCCAGCGGGCGCTGGCCCGGGGCATCCGGAAGGTGGTCTTTGACCGGGGCGGCTATCGGTATCACGGTCGGGTCAAGGCCCTGGCCGAAGCGGCGCGCCAGGCCGGGCTGGAGTTCTAGGGCCGGCGAGGGGCCGTCGGCTCGGCCGAGCGAGGAGGAACGGTGGCAAAGGCAACGATTGACCTGAACGAGGTCGAACTGGAAGAGCGGGTGATCGAGATCAACCGCGTGGCCAAGGTGTACCGGGGCGGCCGGCGCATGGGCTTTCGCACCGTGGTCGTGGTTGGAGACCGGCAGGGCCATGTGGGGGTCGGCGTGGGCAAGGCGAACGAGGTGCCCGAGGCCATCCGCAAGGGGGTGGAGCAGGCCAAGCGCAACCTGATTCGCGTGCCCATCGTCGGCACGACGATACCGCATCCGGTGACGCGCAGTTTCAAGGCGGCCAAGGTGATGCTGAAGCCGGCCGCGCCGGGGGCCGGCGTGATCGCCGGCAGTGCCGTTCGGGCGGTGGTGGAACTGGCCGGCATCAAGGACATCCTGACCAAGTCGCTGGGCAACTCCAACCCGGTCAACCTCTGTCGGGCCACCCTGCTGGCGCTGGATGAACTCACCACCGTCGAGGACGAGGCGGCCCGGCGGGGCAAGACGGTGGAGTACCTCCTGCGCCGAAGGATGCGTCCCAAGCGCCGGAAGGAGGCTCAGGGATGACGGCAAAGAAGAAAAAGGCCAAGCGGCTGCGCATCACCTGGGTCAAGAGCACTATCGGCCACCCCCGGGACCAGCGGGCGACGATCCGGGCCCTGGGCCTGCATCGCCTGCACGAAAGCGTCCTCCATGACGATACGCCGGTCATCCGGGGCATGGTCTTCAAGGTCCGTCACCTGGTGCAGGTGGAGGAGGTCGAGGCGTGAAGCAACATGAACTGTGGCCCCCGCGGGGGGCGACCAAGGCGCGCAAGCGGGTCGGGCGGGGACACGGCTCCGGCCACGGCAAGACGGCCGGCCGGGGCATGTCCGGCCAGCGCTCCCGCTCCCACCATGGCATCAGCCCGACCTTTGAGGGCGGGCAGTTGCCGCTGGTCCGTCGCCTGCCCTACAAGCGCGGCTTCCACAACCCCTTCCGGGTGGAGTACAGCGTGGTCCATCTGGGCCGGCTGGCGGAACTTTTTCCGGCCGGCAGTACCGTGACCCCGCGCCTGCTTCGGGAGATGCGGGTGGTGCGCCACCGCAACCGCCCGGTCAAGGTCCTGGGCGAGGGAGAGGCGGCCGGCCCGCTCCACGTCTATGCCCACGCCTTCTCCGAAAGCGCCCGGCAAAAGATCGAGGCGGCCGGCGGCACCTGCACCGTGCTGGACCCCCAGGTCTGGGACGTGCCGGTGGAGGGCGCGGGCCGGGAAGTTACGGCCTAGGAAGGACGTCGGCCGGGCCGGCCGGCGGCAGGAGAGCGGACGATGCTGAAAGCCGTGGTCAATGCCTTCAAGATACCGGACCTGCGTCGGAAGATCATCTTCACCCTGGCCATGCTGGTCGTCTTCCGGCTGATCTCGCACATCCCCATTCCGATGCTGGACAGCGTCAAACTGACGCAGGCCCTTTCCCAGAACGCCATCCTGGGGCTGCTGGACCTGTTCTCCGGCGGCGCGCTGGTCAACTTTTCGGTGGCCGCGATGGGGGTATACCCCTATATCACCGCCTCCATCGTCATGCAACTCCTGGTGCCGATCATCCCGAAACTGGAGGAACTCTCCAAGCAGGGCGAGCAGGGCCAAGCCAAGATCAACAAGTGGACCTACTGGCTGACCATCCCGCTGGCCGCCCTGCAGGGCTACGGCACCGTGGCGGCGCTGCAGGCCCAGTCGGCCGGGAGCATTTTCCTGGGCGATTTCCGCTTTGACCTCTTCAGCGCTCACTACTTCCTGCCCAGTTTTGCCATCCTGGCCTCGATGGTGGCCGGGACGATGGTGCTCATCTGGCTGGGCGACCTCATCACCGAGCAGGGCGTGGGCAACGGCCTTTCGATGATCATCTTCAGCGGCATCGTCAGCCGGCTGCCGGCCATGCTGGGTCAGATGGTCACCGGGGCAACCACGGCGGCCGGCGGCTGGCTGGGGGTGGGGCTTTTCCTGATCGTCGGCCTGCTGACCATCGTGGGCATCGTCCTGGTGCAGGAGGGCCGGCGCGAACTGCGCGTGCAGTATGCCCGCCGGGTGCGCGGGACCAAACTCTACGGCGGAGGCAGCACCACCTTGCCGCTGCGGGTCAACATGGCCGGGATGATCCCGCTGATCTTTGCCCAGAGCATCATGCTCTTCCCGAGCACGGTGGCCTCTTACCTCCGGGCCGGGGGCGATCCGGCCAACTGGAACTGGATTCAGCGGGCCGCCGAGTGGACGTACCACTTTTTCAACTATACCAGCCCGGCCTACCCGTTCCTGCTCTTTCTCATGGTGGTGTTCTTTACCTACTTCTACACCATCATCGTCTTCAGCCAGACGAACATCGCCGACAACCTGCGGAAGAGCGGCGGCTTTATCCCGGGCTACCGGCCGGGCGAGCAGACGGAGCGCCTGCTCAACCAGATCGTCAACCGCATCACCCTGGTGGGGGCCCTCTTCCTGGGCGTGGTGGCGGTCCTGCCCTTTATCGTCCAGCACATCACCAACGTGCCCAACCTGAACCTCAGCGCCACCGGGCTGCTCATCGTCGTCGGCGTGGCGGTGGATACCATGAAGCAGTTGGAGGCCCAACTGTTGATCCGGCGGTACGAGGGCTTCCTGTAAAGGATGAAGGCGGATGGTGGTCGTTCTGTTGGGGCCGCCGGGTGCGGGCAAAGGAACCCAGGCGGCTCATCTGGCGGAGAGGCTGGGACTGGCCCACGTGGCCAGCGGGGACCTCTTTCGTGAAGCGGTGGCCGCGCAGACGCCTTTGGGGCGGAAGGCTCAGGGCTATATGGAGCGGGGCGAACTGGTCCCCGACGAGATTGTGGTGGCGATGATTCTGGAGCGTCTGGCACAGGACGATTGCCGTCAGGGGGCCGTCCTGGACGGCTTTCCCCGGACGGTGGCCCAGGCCGAGGCCCTGGAAGGGGCTCTCTCGGCCCGGGGGAAGCAGGTGGATGCCGTCCTTCTGCTGCAGGTGCCGGACGAGGTGGTGTTGGAGCGTTTGACCGGCCGGCGTATCTGCCGGAACTGCCAGGCACCTTACCATATGACGTTCCATCCGCCGGCCCAAGAGGGCATCTGCGACCGCTGTGGCGGCGTGCTCTACCAGCGCGACGACGACCGGGAGGAGACGGTGCGCCATCGCCTCCAGGTCTACCGCGAGCAGACCGCCCCGCTCATCTCCTATTACCGCCGGAAGCAGTTGTTGCGCGAGGTGGACGGGGTGGGCGAGGTGGAGGAGGTCGGCGAGCGGCTGCTTCGGGCGCTGGAGGAGAGGAGCGGTCGGGCATGGGCATAACCATCAAGACGGCGGAGGAGTTGCGGCGGATGCGCGAGGCCGGCCGCATCGTGGCCGGGGTGCTGGCGCTCCTCCAGGAGCGGGCCCGGCCGGGCATGCGCACGGCGGAACTGGACGCGCTGGCCGAAGCGTACATCCGCCGGCATGGGGCGGTGCCCTCGTTCAAGGGCTACCGGGGCTTCCCGGCCTCCATCTGCGTTTCCATCAACGAGGAGGTGGTGCACGGGATACCCGGGCCGCGGCGGCTCCGCCGGGGCGATGTGGTCAGCATAGACGTGGGGGCCATCTACGAAGGCATGCACGCCGATGCGGCCATCACCTTCGGCCTGGGCGAGGTCTCGGCCGAGGCGAAGCATCTGATGCGCGTGGGGCAGGAGGCGCTCTCCCGGGCCATCGAGCAGATGCGTCCGGGGAAGCGCCTGAGCGACATCTCCTGGGCCATCCAGTCGTATGCCGAAAGCCAGGGGGCGGCCGTGGTGCGGCAGTACACCAGCCACGGCATCGGCCGGGAGATGCACGAGGATCCGATCCTGCCCAACTTCGGCCCGCCGGGCCGGGGGCCGGTGTTGCGGCCGGGGATGGTGCTGGCCATCGAGCCGATGCTCTGTGCCGGCTCCTATGAGGTGGACGACTCCCGGCGGGGCGATGGCTGGACCGTGGTCACGGTGGACGGACGCCTTTCGGTACACTATGAACATACGGTAGCGGTTACGGAGGGTGAGCCGGAGATCCTGACCCGGCTGTAGCCGGGGATCGGGCCTTTTACCGGCGGTGAAACGGCCGGGAAGAGGGCTAGGAGGCTCACCAGGAGGTCGACGATGAAAGTGATGGCTTCGATCAAGAGGCGCTGTGAACACTGCAAGGTGATTCGGCGCAAGGGCGTGGTTCGCATCATCTGCAGGAACCCCCGGCATAAGCAACGCCAGGGGTAGGGCCTAGGGCTCAGGAGGAGATGGCATGGCGCGTATCGTTGGGGTGGACTTGCCTCGGGACAAACGCATCGAGGTGGCTCTGACCTATATTTACGGCATCGGCCGTAGCCGCAGCCGGGAGATTCTCCAGCAGACCCAGATCGACCCGGGGACGCGGGTGCGGGACCTGACCGAGGAGGAGATCGCCCGTCTGCGCGATACGATCGAGCGCAACTATCGGGTCGAGGGCGACCTGCGGCGTGAGGTCTCGCAGAACATCAAGCGGCTGATGGAGATCGGCTGCTATCGGGGCATCCGCCACCGCCGCAATATGCCGGTGCGAGGGCAACGCACGCGCACCAATGCCCACACCCGGCGCGGCCGGCGGAGCGCGCCGATCGGGATCAAGAAGAAGGCGAAGAAACCGTAGCGAGGGAAAAGATGGCCAAAGGTGCACGCCGGCGGGGGGTACGCCGGGAAAAGAAGAACATCCCGCGAGGTCAGGCGCATATCCTGGCCAGTTTCAACAACACGATCATCACCATCACCGACCCCCAAGGTGGGGTGATTGCCTGGAGCAGCGCCGGGTCCTGCGGCTTCCGGGGTTCGCGCAAGAGCACGCCCTATGCGGCGCAGATTGCGGCGGAGACGGCCTCGCGCAAGGCTCAGGAGATGGGGATGCGCCAGGTGGACGTCTTGGTGAAGGGGCCGGGGGCCGGCCGGGAGGCGGCGATTCGGGCCCTGCAGGGCGCCGGCCTGCACGTGGCTTCGATCACCGATGTCACCCCGATTCCGCATAACGGTTGCCGGCCGCCCAAGCGCCGGCGGGTGTGAGCGGGGGCGAACCGGAGGATAAACGGATGGCACGCTACACAGGTCCTGTTTGCCGATTGTGTCGTCGTGAGGGCATCAAACTCATGCTCAAGGGGGAGCGTTGCCTCAGCGCCAAGTGCGCGCTGGAGCGGCGGAATTACCCGGCCGGCCAGCACGGTGCGGTTCGCCAGCGCCGGCGCATCTCCGACTACGGCGTGCGGCTGCGGGCCAAGCAGCAGGCCCGGCGGATGTACGGGATGATGGAACGCCAGTTTCGCCGCCTCTTCGAGGAGGCCACCCGCACCACCGGGGCCACCGGCGAGGTTCTGTTGCGCCTGCTGGAGCGGCGGTTGGATAATGTGGTCTACCGCCTGGGGCTGGCCCAGTCGCGCCGTCAGGCCCGTCAGTTGATCGGCCACGGCCACTTTGTGGTCAACGGCCGCAAGACGGATATTCCCTCCTTCCTGGTGCGGCCCGGAGATACCATCGCGGTCCGTCCGGAAAGCCGCCGGCGGCCTTACTTCAAGGAAATCGGCGCGGTGCTCAAGGCCGACGCCGTCCCGGGCTGGCTTTCGCTGAACCCGGAGGAAATGAGCGCGCAAGTCCTGCGGGAGCCGAACCCGGAGGAGTGCGAGCCGAACCTTCAGCCGCAGATGATCGTGGAGTTTTACAGCCGTTAGTGCCTGTGGCCCGTGAAGGGTTACGGGAGGAGGCGTCTCTTGCTGGATATCGCTATGCCGAAGATCGAGTGTATCGGCAGCACCGATTCCTTCGGTCAATATAAAATCGAGCCGCTGGAGCCGGGCTACGGAACGACGCTGGGCAACGCCCTGCGCCGGGTATTGCTCTCCTCGCTACCGGGTGCGGCGGTGACCAGCATCCGCATCGAGGGCATCTACCACGAGTTCTCCACCCTTCCCCATGTGCGGGAGGATGTGCCCCAGATCGTCCTGAACGTCAAGCGCATCCGCCTGCGTTCCTATGCCGACCGGCCGGTCAAACTCTGGTTGCAGGCCAAAGGCCGGGGGGTCGTGCGGGCCGGCGACATCGAGTGCCCCAGCACGGTGGAGATCGTCAACCCGGACCTGGTCATCGCCACGCTGGATGCGGACGAGGCCTTTCTGGAGATGGAACTGACGGTGGAACGGGGGCGGGGCTACCGGCCGGCCGAGGCCCACGAGCATCTGCCCATCGGCCAGATTCCGGTGGATGCCATCTTTTCCCCGATCACCAAGGTCAACTATGTCGTCGAGCGCACCCGCGTCGGCCAGATGACCGACTACGACCGCCTGATCATGGAGATCTGGACCGACGGCACCATCGCGCCCGGCGATGCCCTGAGTTACGCGGCCCAGGTGCTGGTGCAGTACTGCTCCCTGATCGCCGAGTCCAGCAAGGTGGAGGAGGCGGTGGAAGAGGAGGCCGGCGGCATCGCCGTGCCCGCCTACCTGTACCAGATTTCCATTGACGAACTGGGCCTTTCCACCCGCACCTACAACTCCCTGAAGCGGGCCGGCATCCACCAGGTCGGCCAGATTCTGGAGATGGACGAGAAGGACCTCCTGGCCATCCGCAACCTGGGGCGAAAATCGGTGGACGAAATCCGTGAAGCCCTGATCGCCCGGGGGTTCCTGCCCCAGGTCCAGGTGCCCGGCGTCATCCTGGAGGAGGCCGGGGAGGTGGAGGAGACGGTGGAGGCCATCCTGAAGGAGGAAGGGGTAGAGGAGGAGGAAGAGGAAGAACCGGGCGAGATCCTGGCCGGCCGGCCTTTCCTGGATACGGAGGAGGGGATGGCCGGCGAGGAAGAAGAAGAAGAGGAGGAATAACGGCGGGTGGTACAGGAAGACGTTGGCCGCAGGAAGCGCCAAGGTCGGGACATCGGGCTTTTTCCGGCGGTGAACAGATACGTTGTGGAGCGGGAACGATGCGACATCGCAAATCGGGACGGAAACTGAACCGAAATACGGGTCAGCGGCGGGCGCTCTTTCGGAGCCTGGCGGCCGCCCTGCTCTGGCACGGCCATGTGGTGACCACCGAGGCCAAGGCCAAGGCCATCCAGCCCCAGGTCGAACGGCTGATCACCCTGGCCCAGGAGGATACCGAGGCCCGCCGGCGCCTGGCGATGGCCCGGCTGCCCCACGAGCGGGTGGTGGAAAAACTCTTTACCGAGGTGGCTCCCAACTACCGGGAGCGCCCCGGCGGATACACCCGTATCATCCACATCGGCCCGCGTCCGGGCGATGCGGCGATGATGGTACGGATCGAACTGGTGTAGGTGGATGCGCCGCCGACTCTGGCGGAGAGACAGGATGGACCCGACCGGGAGAGATGCCCAACATCCTGCTGGACCTGGAATACGATGGGACCGACTTCCTGGGTTCGCAGCTGCAGGCCTCGGGACGGACGGTGCAGGGCGAACTCGAGCGGGCCCTCTACCGGCTGACCGGGCAGGAGACGCGGGCCATTCTGGCCGGCCGTACCGACGCCGGGGTCCATGCGCGGGGACAGCGGGCGAATTTTCACACCCCGAAGGCCTGGCCGCCGGAGGTCTGGGTTCGGGCGCTCAACGCCGTCCTGCCGCCCGATCTAGCGGTCTTGCGGGCGCAGGAGGTGCCGGAGACGTTTCATGCGCGGTTCGATGCGCGGCGGCGGGTCTACCAGTATACGCTGTACAACGCCCCGCTTCGCTCGCCCCTGGCCCGGCGCTATGCCTGGCACGTGGCCGAACCGCTGGATGTGGCGGCGATGGCCGCCGGATTGGAGATGCTCGTGGGCGAGCACGACCTGGCCTCTTTCGCCGGTTCGGCCGAGCGTGCCGGCCGGTCCCGGCGGACCGTGCGCCGGATCGAGCGGGCCGTCCTGAGCGGCCGGCCTCCGTGGCTGGTGGTGGAGATCGCCGCCGAGAGTTTTCTCCGCCATATGGTGCGGAACATTGTGGGGCAACTGGTTCTGCTCGGCCAGGGCCGCTGCGACCTGGCCGGATTCCGGGCCGTTTTGGAGGCCCGAGATCGCCGGCGGGCCGGTCCGCCGGCCCCACCGCACGGGCTCTGTCTGGTGCGGGTGGACTATGAAGGAGTGGCCTAGAGGAGATCGCATCATGAAGACCTATATGCCGAAGAGGGGCGAGATCACCCAAGAGTGGTATGTAGTGGATGCGGCCGGGAAGACGCTGGGGCGGCTGGCGGCCCGAATCGCCACGGTCCTGCGGGGCAAACACAAGGCCGCCTACACGCCCCACCTGGATGGAGGAGATTACGTCGTGGTCGTCAACGCCGAGAAGGTGGTTTTGACCGGGCGGAAGCGCGAGCAGAAGGTGTACTACCATCATACCGGCTATATGGGCGGCCTGCGCCGGATTCCTCTGGCGGAGATGCTGGAGCGGCATCCGGAGCGGGTGATTCGGATGGCCGTGGAGGGGATGCTGCCCCGTAACCGCCTGGGACGGGCCATGCTGCGCAAACTCAAGGTCTATGCCGGCCCGAATCACCCCCACCAGGCCCAGAACCCCAAGCCGCTGGAACTGTAGATAGCCCAAGGAGCGAGGATATGGAACTGGCCTATTACCAGGGAACCGGACGACGAAAGACGGCTGTGGCCCGGGTGCGCCTCTATCCGGGAGGAAAGGGGGAAATCCGCATCAACGGGCGGAGCCTCCAGGAGTACTTCGGGCCGCGCCTGTTGTATGAGCAGATGGTGCTGGAACCGCTGCGCCTGGCCGACCTGGAGCAGAAGGTGGACGTCTCCGTCCTGGTGAAGGGCGGGGGCGTAAGCGGCCAGGCCGGGGCCGTCCGCGCCGGCCTGGCCCGGGCGCTGGTGCATATGGATGAGAACCTGCGCCTGCCGCTCAAAAAGGCCGGCCTGCTCACCCGCGACCCCCGGGTGAAGGAACGCAAGAAGCCCGGACTGAAGCGGGCCCGCAAGCGCCCGACCTACACCAAGCGCTAGGGGAAAGGGGCGGGAGACACCACCGCAGGTAGGCGAATAGAGCGTAGCCGGGGGGCCGTCCAGGCCGCCCCGGCTACGTGGTTCACCGGCCGAATGCCGCGGCTGCGCCGTCTCTCAAGAGGTCGGTGGGTTCTTACGGAACTCGAGTTCTTCCTCCAGGGAAGCGCGGTTGACGTCGGTACGGCCGGCGCAGTCCAGGCTGCGGCTATCCTCAAAGGCACAGGCCTCGCTGCAGTAGAGCCGCCGGCCGCGCCGCACGCCCTCGCCGACGATTTCCTCGCCGCAGTAGGCGCAGAGCCTCTTCTCGCTCACGGCCCAACCTCCCCGCTGGCGGTCGCCGATCCCCGAATCGGAGGGCGACCCGAAGCGCCGTTCACCGGACCTTCTCGAACATGTCCTTGCTGGCCCCGCACTGGGGACAGACCCAGTCCTCGGGCAGGTCCTCAAAGGGCGTCCCCGGCGGGATACCGCCGTCGGGGTCGCCCTTTTCCGGGTCGTAGATGTATCCGCAAGCCATGCATTCCCATTTGTCCATCCTGTCCTCCTCGTTCTCGGGCGAGGGCCGGGTTCCGGCCCATCGCCAAGTTAGGGACCGATGTGCATGAGTTCCTCTCCCGGGTGAAAGGTCTCCACCTGGTAGTAGGAGGGATAACGCTGGATGAGTTCGAACTCACCGCGCAAGAGTTCATAATGGCCGCGTTCCATACGGCTCAGGTAGGTCAGGGTAGCGCGGGAATTTTCCTCCTCGGCCCGGCCGGCCTGGTCCCGGTAGAATTCTTCCGACAGGCGCTCTGCCTCCATGGCCAGGCGGAAGAGTTCGGGGATGGGGGTATCTTCCCGCAGCGCGGTCTGGATGGTGGGGACCAGGGAGCGGGCCGGCAGGGCCAGTTCCACGCCGGGGAAGCGGCGGGCGTAGAGTTCCTCCAGGATGCGGCGGTGTTTCTCCTCCTCCCGGACCAGGAACTCGAGCCGTCCCCGCAGGTCCCGGTTGACCACCTGGGCCAACATATGTCGGTACAGGTCGGCGGCCTCGATCTCGGAGCGGATAGCCACGCCCAAAATTTCCAGCGGCGTCAGGTCGGTGGCGATCTCCATACGCCCTCCTTTCGTTGTGCGATCGGCCCGGCCGGGGATATTCTATCATAGGGTTGCCGGTGCGGTCAAACGATTGGCGATGTGGGGATGCGCCGTTTTTGTAGGTGACTCTCCGTGCTACCGCCAGCCATGCCCAGGTCCGGGTCTCCCCCGGGGAGTGTGGGGCTACTTTTTGCCCAAAGAGGTAGGGGCAGAGTATGCTCCGCCCGTACGGGCCGGGCATGCCCGGCCCGTATACTTCCTTTCGTGGCGGGCGCCCCTTTCGCCGGCCGAGCCGGGCCTTTCCCCACGGCATGCCCTGCCCCTCCCATCCGTGCATCCGTGTGATCATCCGTGTCGTGCGCTTTCCCGGCCGGCGGGCCGAACCTTCTTGCGGGAGCTCTGCCCCGCCGCCTTGCAGGGGCCGGACCGTCCCCGTTTTCGGCCGGCGGGCCGAACCTTCGGCACAAGCCATATCGTCCCCAATCATCGGCTGGCTTCTTCGTCGGGGGCTCCGCCTCCGACACCCCCGCCGGGGGGCGTTGCATGCCCCCCGCAGAAAAGCGCTGCCGCCAGCTGCAAACTGTCCCGTTGCCCCGGCCGGCCCCGGTGGGCACCCCTCCTTGTCTCCGGAGCCGCCTCCGGCGAAGCAAAGTCCCGATGGCTCGATGATACCACCCGGCCGGCCCTCAGCCGGGAGACCGACATCGGCCGGCTTCGTCAGGGCACACCCTTGGGTTACATCCGTGTATCGGCGTTCACCCGTGTCGTGCGCCTTCCCGGCTCTTTCGCCGAGGGCATAGCATGCTCCCCGGAACTCCCTGCAGAGCGGTGTTGCACGCCATTGGCAGCCCCTTTGCCTTGTGCGGTCTTCGTGAAAGCAGCAGAAACTAACTCGTAGTCTGTCACATGGGTACAACGCCGCTCTTTCCCCCTATCCCGCGTTGCGTGCCATCCGTACTTGTTCCTCTAGGCTTCGCTTGTGCTTCCGCACGTGGGTACGGAGCGCACGCAGGAGGTTGTCGAGGATAGCCGTCCAGTCGGTAGCCTCGATCAGTTGAGCCTCTTCGCTAGGGGAAATGCCTCCGCTTGCTTCACGAGGCTGTCCCGCCAGCTGGAGCTGCTGAATATACTGGACATTGGCGAAAATCGCCTTAACAACACAAGAACTGGTCGTTTGTTGACCGTCCGAAGGCGTGCCAAAACAACCAGGGCTCGGCATCGGTTTGAACCCCGGCGATGCACAGGCGGGCAGGTCGAGGACTAAGCTGGCGGCGCTTCCAGGCGTAAGAAACGCCGGAGAACCCGTTCGGGATCGCCGGTTTCTATCGCCATCTGGATGGCTCCTTCCAGCCAGTCGATGGCATGCTCGTCCCGATGCTGCCGGATGATATCGCCGTACGTCCTGACCGTGGCGGAACGCTCCTGAGCGAAGCGTTGTTCCACATAAGCCCAGGCCAAATGGACGATGACCAGGTATTTGTCCACCGCCTCGTAGGACTGGACGCGAAAGTCTTCCAGCCCCGCCTGGGTTTTCAGGTAAAAGTTGACGGTTTCGCACGACCAACGCCAGGCGTACCCTTGCAAGGCTTGCTTGGCCGAGCAAGTGAGAAATGTACGCCGGGGATTTCTCCCTGGGGTGCCTCTTCGAGAAGTAAACGCGGATCGGCTAAACGGCCATCCAGCCGTCGCACATAGTAGGTTTGTTCGTCCCCGTCCGCAGTGGTCACGCTGACCGGCGTGTACCACCGGTGCCTGAGCGCCTGGGCGTGGGTGTCGAGGCGTTGACCGTCCATGAGCCCACAGGTGCCATGCCACCCCTGGCGGCGGAATTAAGCGTCGGGAAGCGTACCAGCAGTCGAACTGGACATACACCTTCCACCCTTTGGGCAAGAGAGGGGCCAGCTCTACCAAGATCTGGCGGGCGATGCGGTACTTGCTGCGAAAGGGAAGGCGCTGTCCTTGTGGCCGCTTCCGGTTGAGCCGACGCACCGTCTTTTCCCGCAGATAGAGCCGCAGATCAACGGTGGCCACGTTGGGTCCAACCCGCATGGTACAGACCACGTAGCAGACGTTCTTGTAGGGGCCTTCGCTGTGGTCGAAGAACCGGTCGACCGGTTCCAAATGGCGCGTGTCCTTGTCTTTCTCGCCCAGGGAATCGTCGATGTTGATGTAGATGACTTTGGGTGCACCGAGGCGCTCCCCTTCGGCTATGAGCCAGGCCACTTGATGAGCCTGCAGAGCTGCCCGCACCTTGTTGGCCTGCCAGGGGCTGATGCGCAGGGAATCGGCCATATTGGAGGGGTCGGGTGCCTCGACAAGCTGCCGCTGTAAGGCAGCCAAGGTCTTCTTGTCTTCGCAGACCAACAGCGCATCGGCCATATTCAGAATATGGCGGCGTTGAGGTTGAGTGAGTTCCAGGTCTAATTGATCGAGAAATGTGCATAGTTTGTCAGAGTGGTGTAAAATACGGGTGAGCACGGGATGACCTCCTGTTGGAACTGGTAGAAAGGCTTTTTGCCTATTCTACTCAGGAGGCGTCTCGTGCTCAAGCTGTATTTTTCGCCAGAGTCCAGTAAGGAGGAAAGCCAACAATGCTGAAAGAGAATTACTACCGCGAACCTACCGACACGGACCGCATGGTCTTC
>JBMFNL010000052.1:0-21195 GCA_049970175.1 Chloroflexia bacterium | reverse complement strand
CCCTCTTCTTCGCCGCCGAGGACGGCACCCACGGGGTCGAGTTGTGGAAGAGCGACGGCACCCTGACCGGCACCGTCATGGTCAAGGACATCAACCCCGACTGGAGCGCCTCCCCCTCCTACCTGGTCAACGTGGACGGCACCCTCTTCTTCTCCGCCGACGACGGCACCCACGGCCAGGAACTGTGGGCCCTGGAAGTCCATGTAGGTCCCGATCCCGCCATCAACAAGGCCGTTGTCGGCGCCCCCGTCGTCCCCGGCACCCTCGTCACCTTCACCCTGACCTTTGGCAACGTCGGCTTTACCCAGGCCGGGGAAATCGTCATCACCGATGTTGTGCCCATCTATCTCTCCCATCTGACCTTTGCCAGTGCCGGAGCCGTGGTTACCCCTACCGGCACCATCTCCTACACCTGGCTGGTAGAGGACCTGGGGCCGGAGGCCGGCGGCGTCATCACCATCACCGGCATTCTCAGCCCCGGCCTGCCCGGCGGCCTGATGTTCACCAACACGGCCGTCATTACGGCCATCTCCGACACCAATCCGGCCAACAGCACCGACAGCGTCCGGGTCACGGTCGCCTATGTGCCGCCGGAGGCCGGAGATGATGCCGCCACCACACCGGAGGATACCCCCGCCCTCATCGACGTCCTGGCGAACGACGACGATGCGAACGGCGACCCCCTGAGCATCGCCGCGGTCGGCCTCCCGGCCCACGGCACGGCCGTAGTCAGCGGGACGATGGTGCTCTACACCCCCATCCCCGACTTCTACGGCAGCGACACCTTCTCCTACACCGTCTCCGACGGCTTCCTCACCGACATGGCCACGGTGGCCGTCACCGTGACGCCGGTCAACGATGCCCCGGTGGCCGGAAACGACGCTGCCACCACCTCGGAGGACACTCCTATCGCGATCGACGTCCTGGCGAACGATAGCGACGTGGAGGACGACCCCCTGAGCATCGCCGCGGTCGGCCTCCCGGCCCACGGCACGGCCGTAGTCAGCGGGACGATGGTGCTCTACACCCCCATCCCCGACTTCTACGGCAGCGACACCTTCTCCTACACCGTAAGCGATGGGCACGGCGGAACCGCCGGTGCCCTCGTGAGTGTAGTGGTTGTTCGAGTCCGGTTTCTCATCTATCTACCTCTGGTGCTGAGAGGTTACTGAGTCTCGCGCCGGGAGGCCGGCCCGTCCTATGCCGGTGGGGCAGGTCCGCCGAATGACCTGCCCCACCGGCGTTTGGGAGGCTTCTCAGACTCAAGTGCCCCCGGCCAGCCGGTGTGCCCAGCGCGTCGTTTCGGGCAGGCGATGGGTGGTACAGCAGGCCAGGACGTAGCGGATGGCCGTCTCCAGGTCCATGCGGTGGCCGGGGGAGACAAAGAGCACGTCTTTGGCCGGGTGGGAGCGCAGGGCGGCACCGATCACTTCCTCCCCATCGCGGAGGGGAGACCACTCGCCGCGGAAGGGTCCGGGCTCCTGATAGGTGCCGCAGAGGCGCGACTTGGCGCAGCCGATGCTCGGGAGGTCCAGGACCAGCCCCAGGTGGCAGGCCAGGCCGAAGCGGCGGGGATGGGCCAGCCCCTGCCCGTCAAAGATCACCAGGTCGGGCCAGAGGGTGAGGCGCTCGAAGGCGGCCAGGACGGCCGGCCCCTCCCGAAAGGAAAGCAGCCCGGGGATGTAGGGGAAGGTCGCCGGCACCTCGGCCAGCGCCCGCTCCACCACCGCCAGTTGGGGGAAAGATAGCACGACCACGGCGGCCCGGGCCTTTTCCCCCCGAAAGGAGACATCCACCCCGGCCACCCGCTCCACCCGTCCCAGGTCGGCCCGCAGGACAACCTGCCGCCGGAGTTGCTGCTGCAGGGCCACGGCCTCCTCGGGGGTCACATCCCAGCGGTGCAACGGGCGGATGGTTCGAGGGTCCATGGTATCCCCTGACGGGTCGGTCGGTTGGACCAACCGACCTACATCATCACGGGTGTCAGCCAGCCGTAGCGGTCTTCGACCCGCCCCTCGACGATGGCGAAAAAGGCCTCCTGGAGGCGGGCGGTGATCGGACCCCGCCCGCCGGAGCCGATGGGGATGCCGTCCACCGAACGGATGGGGGTGATCTCGGCCGCCGTGCCGGTGAAAAAGGCCTCGTCGGCAATGTAAAGGAACTCGCGTGGGAGGGGCTGCTCGATCACGGTCAGGCCCACTTCCCGGGCCAGGGTGATGACGCTGTCGCGGGTGATGCCCGGCAGTATGGAGGCAGAAAGCGGGGGGGTGTAGAGGACGCCGTCGCGCACCAGGAAGAGGTTTTCCCCGCTGCCCTCGCTCAGGTAGCCGAACATGTCCAGGGCGATGCCTTCCTCATATTTCTCGCGCACCGCCTCCATCTTGATCAGTTGGGCGTTCATATAGTTGGCCCCGGCCTTGGCCATGGCCGGGAAGGTGTTCGGGGCCATCCGTGCCCAGGAGGAAATGCGGACATCGACCCCCTTCTCCAGCGCCTCCGGCCCCAGGTAGCGCCCCCACTCAAAGGCCGCCACGACGACCTCGACCGGGCAACCCAGGGGGTTGACCCCCAGTTCGCCGTAGCCGCGGAAGACGATGGGGCGGATGTAGGCTGCGGAAAGGCGGTTGACCCGTACCGTCTCGCAGACGGCGCGGGCCAGTTCTTCGGGCGGGTAGGGGATGTCCATCCGGTAGATGCGGGCCGAATCGTAGAGGCGCCGGAGATGGGACTGGAGGCGGAAAACGGCCGGCCCCTGGGACGTCGCATAGGCCCGGATGCCCTCAAAGACGCTGGAACCGTAACTGACGACGTGGGAGAGGACGTGAATGCGCGCCTCGCCCCAGGGAACAAAGCGCCCGTTGAACCAGATGACCTCGGCTTCGCGGATCGGCATCGTTTTCCTCCTTCAGAAACTCAAGCCCAGTCGGCCGTAGAGCGCCCGGTAGCCTTCGACCATGCGGGGGTAGGAGAAGAGCGCCTCGGCCCGGGCGCGGTTGAACTCGCCCATCCTCCGGCAGAGGGCGGCATCCGCCGCCAGGCGGCGCACCGCCTCCGCCAGGGCCGGCACGTCGTCCGGCGGACAGAGGAAGCCCCCCTGGCCTTCGACGACCAGTTCGGGGAGAGACGAAGTCCGGGCAGCCACCACCGGCAACCCGCAGGCCATGGCCTCGGCCACGGCCAGGCCAAAGCCCTCCAGCCGGGAGGGGAAAATCAGGGCGTGGCAGGTGTGATAGGCCCGGAGAAGGCCCGGCCGGTCCAGCCGGCCCAGGGCCACCGCCCGGGGAGAGCGGATGGGCACCTCGTCCCCGCGCTGGCCGCCGCTGTAATACAGTTCGTAGCCCTCTCCCAGGCGCTCCAGAAGGGGGTCCAGGAGGTCGGCCCCCTTGCGCCGGGTACGATTGCCGACGAAGAGGAGGCGGAAGGGAGGTGCGGCCGGCCGCTCCTGCGGCGGCCGGAAGAAGCCGGTATCGATGCCGTTATAGACCACCTGGGCCTCGCGGCCGTAAAGGCGGAGCACCTGTTCCCGGGTATAGCGGCTGACGCAGGCGACGGCATCGGCATGGGCGATGGAGAGTCCGTCGTAAAACCGTTCCAGGCGATGGAAGAGGCGCTGGGCCGGCCGGGTGTAGGGGCGATAGGCGGGGTCGGCCACCAGGTGGTGCACCGTCACCACGAGCGGCCGGCCGGGAGCCCGCAGGAAAAAGCCGGCCCGCGAGCCGCTGTGCACCAGCCGGGCCGGGCCGGCCCAGTCGCCCCGCAACACCAGGGGGAGAAGAAAGGGGGCAAAGTTGTACCGGTGGGGAAGGAAGCGCAGCCGGCTGGGGAGGTGGGCCTGTTCCATCGCCTGCTGGATGTTCTCCATCCACACGTCCACGCCGCCCCGAGCCCGAGGAGAGATGTACAGCACCCCGTTCACCGGACAACCAGTACGCAGACGTCGTCGTCCCGGCCGTAGCGCCTGGCAATGGCTTCGGCCAGACGCTGGGGATCGCCTTCTTCCCGGAGCAGGACCTCGTCGCTACGAAAGCGGTCGTCGATGCCGTCGCTGTAGAGGATAAAGGTATCCCCGGGATGGTAGGCCCCGACAAATTCCTGCACCCGGGGCAGCCGGTAACCCACGATGCCGTTGTAGGAGATCGGACGAAACGGCTCCTGGGAGAGGGCCCAGAGACCGATGTTGCCTACGCCGGCGTAGCGCACCCGGCCGGCCTCCTCCTCCACCCGAAGCAACCCCACCACCACCCCGCGCGTGTTGTGCAGGGCGGAATGACAGGCCCGCAGAACTTCCAAAAGGGGAAGGTCCCGATGTTCCCGTATACACTCCACGGCCTTCCGAGCGGCATGCGCCGCCTCCTCGCCGCTTCCCAGCCCGTCCACCAGGGCAAAAAGGGAAAAGCCCTTTTCTTCCAGAACCAGGTAGGCGTCGCCGGAAACCTCGCGGTCGGCCTTGGGGCGGGAAAAGACACCGTACCTCATCGCAACCACTTCCGCGCCGTAACCCGCGTTCCCTTCCCGACCTGCGACTGGATCTCGAACTCGTCCATCAGCCGCTTGGCCCCCGGCAGGCCCATCCCCAGCCCTCGGGAGGTACTGTAGCCTTCCTGCATCACCAGATTGATGTCCTCAATGCCGGGGCCGTGGTCTTCGCAGATCACTTCGATGCCCTTTTTATTCCCCCGCTCGATGGGCCGCAGGGTGACCGTGCCCTCGCCGGCGTAGAGGACGATGTTGCGGGTCAGTTCGGAGATGGCCGTGGCGATGCGGGCCTGATCGATCGTGCCAAAGCCCAGGGCCTTGGCCATATCCCGACCCTCGACGCGGGCACTCACGATATCGAGGTCGCTGCGGATGAGGAGGGTACGTTCGCTCATCCCCCACCCTCCTCCTCCCGCGTCAGCCGCCGCAGGATGGAGATGCCCTTTTCCAGGTTGAGGGCGGTGATGATGCCCGGAAGTTCCAGCCCCAGTTCCGTCAGGGTGATGGCCACGGCCGGCTGCAGCCCCGAGACCACCACCCGCGTGCCCATCAGGGCGGCCATCTCCGCCACGTCCCCGATCAGCCGGCCGATGAAACTGTCCACGATGTCCACGGCCGTCAGGTCGATGATCAGCCCCTTGGCCTTGGTCTCGTGAATCCGCTGCAGGAGGTCGTCCCGGAACTGCACCGCGCTGCGGTCGTGCAGGGCCACCTGGATGGAAGCGACCAGGAAATCCTCGATCTGCAAAATCGGGATGCGGATCAACGGAGTTGCCATACCGATTCCTCCTCTGGCCTACGGGCCGGCCTCCCCAGCGGCCTCCTCCGGGACCTCGGCAGGGAGGCTTCCGCGCGGGACGATCTCCAGGCCCATCTGCTCCAGGGCGTACTCGATGCCTGCCTGCAGGTTGGAGCGGGTGACCACGCCGGAAAGATCGATCTGCAGGTGTACCAGCGCCTGGGCCACCTCGCCGCTGATGCCCACCAGGATCGAACGGGCGCCGAGCAACCGGGCCGCCTTGATGGTCTGAATCAGGTGGTTGGCCACGGCCGTATCCACCACCGGAACGCCGGTGATATCGATGATCACCAGTTCGGCCTGGTGGCGGGTGATGCCGAGGAGCAGTTCCTCCATGATGCGCTTGGCCCGTTCCGTATCGATGGCGCCTACCAAAGGGAGGACCAGGACGTTCTCATAGACCTTGATGACCGGGGTGGAAAGTTCGCTCAGCGTCCGCTTCTGGAGTTCCATCTGCTCCTCATAGGCCTCCAGATAGATCTGCGCCACCCAGCAACGCGAGCGATGGGCCAGGTCCTCGATCGCCTGGGAGTGTTCCCAGAAGACCTTGGGAGTCTCCCGATAACGGGCCTCGACCAGGGACAGTAAAGAGGCTCGCAGAAGGGTTATGACCTCCTGGATTTCCTCCACCCGGTAGCGTTCCTGCACCCGTTCCCACACCACCCGCCGGGTAAATTCTTCCAAAATGCCCGGGTTATTTTCCTCCAGGGAACGTTGCCAGGCTTCCACCAGGCGTTCCATCCGGGGAAGCAGTTCTTCCTCGGTCAGCCGGGCGTAGGAAGGGCCGGCCCGCTCCCGAACGGCTCGGGTCAGTTCCCGAACCAGGGCCGGTCGGTTTTCCCGTAACAAAGCGGCCAGAGGCTGGTTCATGGCGTTCTCCTCTCTTTGCCGTCCCCCATGGGAAGGGATACCCCGGGCCGGCATATCCGATCCGGAAGGAAACCGTTACGGCGAACGGGCGGCATCCTCGTCTCCTTCGGGGGCAATCTGCCGGCAACGCACGCCCGTTTGCTGGACCATCGCCAGCAGGCAGCGGTTACACGAGATACAGGAAGCCGCATCCACCTGCCCCTGTTCAAGCAGGCGAGGCAGGTTGGGCTGGCGGATGAGCGGCCGGCCCAGCGAGACAAAGTCGAACCCCTGGGCCAGTACCTCCTCCATCACCGCCCGCGAACGCATGCCTCCGACCAGGGACATCGGAACCTGGGGGAGCGCCTGACGAATCGGCAGGGCATCGGGCAGGTTATAGGCCTCGCGCTCAAGGCGCACCTGATCCCGCATCAGGCTCAGAAAAGCCTTGATGGCGATCCGCTGGACCAGGCTGAAACCTTCGACCAGGGCGTCGGTGGGTATATCGCCCCGGGTGATGTGAAAGACCGAATCGCTGAAGCCGGCGCTCAGTTCGAGGAGGTCTACCCCTTCCTCGGCCAGGGCCCGGGCCGCCGGGAGGGCCTCCTCCGGCGTCAGTCCGCCCCGCACGTGGTCCTGCACGTTCAACTTGACCAGCACCGGGTAATCGGGGCCAACCTCCCGGCGGACCCGCCGGTAGACCTCCAGGAGGAAGCGGCGTCGCCGCTCCGGGTCCCCTCCCCAGGCGTCCCGACGCCGGTTGGTAAAGGGGGAGAGGAACTGGCTGATCAGGTAGCCGTGAGCGGCGTGAATCTGGACGGCATCGAAGCCGGCCGCCTTGGCCCGGCCGGCTGCTTGCCCAAAAGCCTCGATCATCTCGGCGATCTCGCCTTCGTCGATCTCCCGGGGCACGCTCAGGCTGTAACGGTCGCGCACCGGGGAAGGGGCCAGCGCCTCGCTCCCGGTCACCTGAGGGTTGGCCGTTCGGCCGCAGTGGACCAATTGCAGGGCCGCCAGGCCACCCGCCTGGTGGACCGCATCCGCCACGTCTTTCCAGGCCGGAACGAGTTCATCCCGGTCGATGAGACACTGGTTGGCGTAGGACCGCCCGGTCGGATGGACGGAAGCGAAGGCGACGATGTTCATCCCCACCCCGCCCTGGGCGATTCGGCGGTGGAAGCGGCCCAGGGCCGGCTGGGGCGTCCCATCCGCGTCGCCCATCCCCTCAAAGGTCGCCGACTTGATCAGGCGGTTCCGTAGCACCAGGTTTCCGATCCGGCCCGGTTCAAAGAGCGTGGGCATGGTCTCCTCCTGTTCACCCGACCCTCCGGTTCAGGGAAGGTCTACCCAATGCCTGAAGGGCGTATTCTATCCCGCTCTGGAGGTCGGCCCGGGTGATCAGCCCCTCCAGGGATACCCCCAGTTGAATCATGGTCTGGGCGACGGCGGGGGTGATGCCCACCAGAATCGTCTCCGCTCCCAGGAGACGGGTGGCGGCCGCCGTCCGAAGGAGGGCATTGGCCACCGCCGTGTCCACCATCGGCACGCCGGTGATGTCCAGAATCATCACCCGGGCGTGCCGGAGGGCCACTTCCTCCAAGACAACCTCGGTGATGCGGCGGGCCCGCTCCGTATCCACGCTGCCGACCAGGGGCAGGACCAGGATGCCCTCCAGGACCGGGATGACCGGGGTGGAAAGTTCGCCGATGACCTTGCGCTGGGCGGTGATGACCTCCTCCCGCAGCCGGGCCTGGTCTTCGTAGACGGCCCGGAGGGCCTCTTCGGCCCGCCGGCGTTCGGTAATGTCCTCCAGGAAGAGGCCCAAGATGGGCTCGCTCCTTCCCAAAGGAAAGAGGGAGAGCGCGGCCGGAAAGCGGGTGTGGTCCAGGCGACGGCAGGTGATCTCGCCGTGCCACGATGGGCCGGAGAGGGTCTGGGCCACGGCCTTCCGGACGAGCGCTCCGTCCTCCACCAACTCGAAAAAGTCCTGGCCGAGCATCTCCTGGAGGGAGGGGAAGCCGTGCATCTGTCCCCATGCCGGGTTGGCGTAGAGAATCACCCCGGCCTCGTTGATCGCCCCGATTCCCCGGTCCACCGCCTCGATCAGGTCGGCCCAGAGACGCAGTTCTTCGTTCACCGCCCGGAGGTCGGCGATTTGGCGAAGCAGTTCGCTATGGCTCGGTCGCTCCATCGTTTTCTCCTTCTTCGGGCCATCGGGTCCTCTTGCGGCCGGCCCGATGATACCACATCCCGCCGGGAGATGCAACTGGGATTACTTTCCCCCGCCGATGCCCCCGCTCCCGGAGGTCCCCATCCGGCCAAGGGCATATTCCACGCCGCTCTGGAGGTCGGCCCGGGTGACCAGGGCCGAGAGGTCCACCCCCAGGGAAACGATCGTCTCGGCCACCGGCGGGCTGATGCCCACCAGCACCGGTTCGGCTCCCAGAAGCCGGGCCGCCTGGGCCGCCTCGATGAGCGCCTGGGCCACCGCCGTATCCACCACCGGCACGCCGGTGATGTCCAGGATGACGAAGCGGGCCCGTTCCCGCTCGACGGCCTCCAGGAGGGCGGCGGTGATGTGCTGGGCCCGCGCCTGGTCGATCACACCCACCAGAGGCATGACCAGGACGCCCCGCCGCACCGGTACGACGGGCGTGGAGAGGGCCCGCACCGTCTCCATCAGGCGGGCCTGTTCCTCCCGACCGCGTTCCACGTCCTCCAGGGCCTGCCGGAGGGCTGCCGAACGCTCCTCCTGTTCGGCCCGGGCGCGCTGGAGATCGGCATAGGTCCGCGCCAGTTGGGCGGTCATCTCGTTGAAGGCCGTGCCCAGTTGCCCGATCTCATCGGCACCGTACACCGGCACTCGCTGCTCCCAGTCCCCCTGGGTGACGGCCCGGGTCAGCGGCACCAGGGCACGGAGCGGCCGCAGGACCAGGCGGTTCAGGAGGAGGTACAGGGCCGCCACGATCAGGAGGATGACCATCCCGCCGCCGGCCGCCAGGACGACGCGCACCGGAGTCGCGATGCCCCAGAAATGCTCCAGAGAAAAATCCACCAGGCTGACGCCGATGATCCTCTCCTCCGTACCATGACATCTCTGGCAGGCCGCCTCGTTCTTCAGCGGCCGGACGCTGCGCAGGACCGGGCTTCCGGCCAGGTCCACCGGAATCGCCACCGGCCGCTGCTCCGGCGGGAGTTGATGGCAACCCCAGCAGGCCGCGCTGGCCTGCTCCTTTTCCAGTTCCTGCCGGGGGATGGCCCGCCGGCCGGGGAAGCCGCTGACGAAATAGACCAGGACGCTGCGCCGGTAGACACCCCCTGGGCCAACCGGCTCCTCCCGGGTAGCGAAGACGGCGATGTCCTCGATGTGGGTCTCCTCCGGCCGGCCCAGGTTCTCCAGCATGGCCTGGATGGCCTGGATTTGCCCCCGCTGCATGGCGTCGCCCAGGCCGGCCCCGACCATCGTGTTCATCTGCTCCGCCACATGGATCTCCCGCGCCCAGAGTTGCCCCTCCAGATATCGATTGATACCGTAGAGGGTGCCTCCCAGCACCACGAGGAGAATGAGGACCAGGCCCACCGCCACTTTGAAGCGCAACCCGCGCTGCTGCCACCACTTCATCGTCGGCCCTCCGTAACCCGTATCGGAAGCCGGGTCGCCCCGGGGAGCGGCCCGGGGGTTCTGTCCCCCAAGGTCTGCAGGGCATACTCCAGCCCTTCCTGCAGGCTGGTCCGGGTAACGATGCCCTGGAGGTTCACCCCCAGTTCGATGAGCGTCTGGGCCACCTCGGAACGGATGCCCACCAGCACCGGCGTCGCCCCCAGGAGGCGCGCCCCCTGGGCCGTCTGCACCAGGGCGTTGGCCACGGCCGTGTCCACCATTGGCACGCCGGTGATGTCCAGGATGGCCACCCGGGCCTTTTCCCGGACAATGCCGTGGAGCACCTGGTCCATCACCATACGCGCCCGTTCGCTATCCATCGTGCCGATGAGCGGGGTCAGGATCACCCCCTCCAGGATGGGCAGTACAGGGCTGCCGACCTCCCGAATCACCTGCACGCTGGCCTGAAGTTGCTCCAGGGCCCGGCTCAGTTCGGCCGTGCGCGAGGCCACCTGTTCCTCCAGGCCGAGACGATAGCGCTCCAGTTCGGCGGCCTGGGCCTGGGAACGTTCCGCCGCCTGGCGGAGGCTGCGGGAGGAGATCCAGGAGAGGAAGGCGGCGGCGTAGTAGGTGATGACGACGTTGGCCGTATCGTTCAGATAACGCCGGAACACAAAAGGTTCCTGTGGCCGATGCCAGATGGCAAAGAGGTCGGTGCGGGCCTGGAAGAGGGGGATGGTCCCGATCTGATAGAGTTCCAGAAAGGAAATCGCCAGATAGGCCAGGGCAGCCAGGGTGGTGACCACCAGGGTCATAGGCGGCTCCAGAAGGACGGCGGCCACCATGATCGGCCAGACCAGGAGGAAAGGGATCGGTCCACGGCTGCCGTAAAAGGCCACGCTAAAGAGCAGCATGGCCAGGAGGGCCAGGAGGAGAAGGGACGCCCCCAAATGGTAGTTCGCCCGTCGGGCCAGGAAGTAGCCCATGAGGGAAAGGGCAGCGCAGGCCAGGGAGAGGCCCACCATGAGGGGGGTATAGTGGGGATACTCCTGCAGGGTATCCGAAAGGATTACCCCGATCAGGAGCAGGGTGGCCGCGAGTTGCGCCAGGAGGAGGGTACGGAAGAGATGCAGGCGCCGCTCCCGCTCCTCTGCCGGAAGTTTCGGAAAGAAACGCGCTTTCAGTCCGCCCATCGTTGCCCCTCTGCTGTTTCTGACCCCAACGGAATGATCGTTCTATACCACATCCCGGTCTACCCGGCAAGTTGCCGCCGTTTCAACCTGGGCATAACCGTCCTCCGGCCGGCACCGCCTGGCCGCCCGGGCTCAAACCTTCCTCTCCGGTCCGGAAGGCCGGAACGGAAGTGACGGAGGGGCGGCCGGCCGGCGGCGCCGGCCGACACGTCCCAGCGCATAGGCCAGCCCCTCCCGCAGGCTGGCCCGGGTCACGATCCCACGGAGGTCCACCCCCAGGCCGACCAGCGTCTGGGCCACCTCCGGCCGGATTCCCACCAGCACCGTCTCGCCCCCCAGGAGACGCACCGCCTGCACGGCCTGAAGGAGCATCTGGGCCACGGCTGTGTCCACCACCGGCACCCCGGTGATATCCACCAGGACGACCTGGGCCCGTTCTCGCTCCACCTCCCCCATCAGCCGCTCCAGAATCTGCCGGCCACGCGCGCTATCGATGCTGCCCACCAGCGGCATGAGCAGGACGCCCTCCTGAAGGGGCACCACCGGCGTGGCCAATTCCTGGATGAGGTGGAGCAGCCGGGACTGGGCCTCGGTCGTCTCCTGGAGTTCCTGAAGCAATTTCTGCATTTGGCGAAACATATGGGCATTGGCCACGGCCACGGCGGCCTGGTCGGCAAAGGTCTGCAGGAGAGCCAATTCCTCGGCGGTAAAGTGATGGGGGGCCAAGTAGGCCACATTGAGCACCCCCACCACCTCCCCGGCCCGTACCAGGGGCACACTGGCCAACGAGCGCAGTTCCCCGATCTGCTCTCGTTCATGGGCATACAGGGGATGGTGGGGCACATCCTCGACCACCATCATCTTCCCGCTGCGGGCCACGGAGGCGGTCAGGCCGTTCTTGCGCGGCATGGGGGCCAGCAGTCCTCGCTCCCCGGAGGCGTTGGCCCCCGTGCCCAGGGTGAACTCGTTTCGGACGGCATCGTAAAGAAAGATCAACACACTGCTGGGCCGAAGCAATTCGAGGGCCGAGTCGGCGATGGCCTCCAGGATTTCGGAGAGGTTCTGGGTCGAGGCCAGTTTCAGCCCCACCGCCTGGAGGGCGGACAGTTGGGCCACCCGCCGGCGGGCTTCCTGGTAGAGGCGGGCATTTTCGAGCGCGATGGAGACCTGCTGGGCCAATCCGTCGAGCAGGCGCAGGTCGGAGGGGGAAAAGGCCCACGTCTGCGAGCAGTTGTCCAGACTGATCACCCCGATGACGCCTTCCCGGCCCACCAGGGGAGCGGCCATCATAGAACGAATCTCGATGCTGGCCGGAGCGTCCTTGAAGCGCGGGTCCTGCCGGGGGTCCACCACGATGTCGCTGCGCCCCTCTTGAAAGACCCAGCCGGCAAAGCCCTCCCCCGGGCGGAGACGAACCTGCTCCACCACCTCCGGGGCATATCCCTGCTGGGCGGCGATGACCAGTTCGCCGCTTTCATCCGGCAGAAAGACCGACCCTCGCTCGGCCGGCGGGATGGTGCGGATCGCCGCCTCCAGCACGGAGGGCAGGAGTTGCTCCAGATCCAGCATCGGGCTCAGCGAGCGGCCGACCTCCAGGAGGGTATCCACTTCCTGCAACCGTCGCTGGGCCTCCTGGTAGAGGCGGGCGCTTTCGATGGCCGCCGCCGCCTGATGGGCGATCATCTCCAGCACCTGCCGGTGGTGTTCGTCAAAGGCCTCCGGCTGGTAACTCTGGGCGGCGATCACCCCGATGGCCTCCCCCCGGGCCAGCATCGGCACCCCCAGCCAGGAGCGCACCGGTTCCCCCAGGGGGATGGCGATTCGGCGCAACTCCTCGGTGGCCTCCTTTTCCCAATCGCGAATAAGGAGCGTCTCCCGCCGGTCCAGTACCCAGCCGGTCAGACCGCCCTTTTCGGCCCGGAAGGGGGGGAGGCGCTGCCCTCGATCGTAGACGAGTTCGAAGGAGATTACCTCCTCCCGGGGGTCGTAGAGGGCCACATAGAAGCCGGAGGTATCCATCACCACGCCGGCCTGCTCATAGATCGATTGCAGGATCTCCTCCAGGCTCAGCCGGCCGGCCGAGGCCGCCCCGATGCGGTAGAGGGCCTCCATCTCCTCGGCCCGACGACGGGCCTCCCGGTAGAGGCGGGCGTTCTGGACGGCCACGGCGGCCTGAGAGGCGATGGTGGAAAGGATGCGGAGGTGACCTTCGTCATAGGCCCCCTCCCGGGTGTAACTCTGTACGGCGATCACCCCGACGACCCGCTCGCGAAAGAGCATGGGCACGCCCAGCCAGGATTTGGAGGGCCGGCCGACGCGGGCGATGCCCTGCTCCCGGAGGAATTCGTCGGGCCCATAGGGGAAAAGGAGCGGCCGGCCGCTCCGGGCGATGTAGCCGGTCAGCCCCTGCTCCACGCTCAGGGTGCTCCGGGGCTGGCGTACCCCGTCTTCCTGGTCGATCTCAAAGTGCAGGGTGCGCGTCTCCCAGTCGCAGAGGGCGATATAGAAGTTGGTGGTGTCCATCAACCGGCTGGTCTGCTGATAGATGAGTTCCAGGAGTTCTTCCAGTTCCATCGTCGAACTGATGGCCTGGCCGATCTCGTTCAGGACCTCCAGTTCGACCACCCTCCGTTGGGCTTCCTCATAGGTCCGGCGGAGGGCCTCCTGTTGCTCCAGCAGCAGACGTTGCTGGCGGTCGCCGAAACTTCCGGTGACCCGGAGGAGGTAGAGGGCCAGGAATTTGCTCAGGGCCACAATGGCCTGGTCGAGGCGGGGGTCGTCGGCATAGACTTGGGTGAGGGCGGTGAGGAGGCTCTGGCGCAGGATGGAAAGCCACCCCTCCAGGAGGTCGCGGCTGAGGCCGTGCAGGGCCATCTCCTCGCCGTAGGTCCGGCCGGATTCCCAACCCACGGCCGGCCGACCCTCGGACAGGGCCTGGAGGAGGGCATGGGCGGCGGACAGGGCCTCCTGGCGCAGGTCCACGGCCGCGCCGACCTCCCCGGCGGCCAGAAGGTCATCCAGGGCCGTGGCCCACCGGGCCGTCAAAGCCGGGAGAAGCGCCCACAGGCGCTGTCCCACCTCGAGCAGGAGCTCTTCCTCCTGCGGGCTCAGTTCCGACGCCGCCCGGTTCACGTCCTACCTCCGCTCCCACCAGCGCCGCAATAAGTCGGTCGGCCGGCGCAGCCAGCGGGTGGCCCGCACCCGAGTGCCCCGGCCCGGAGACGATTCGATCTCGAAGGTATCCATCAGCCGACGCACCGCCGGGAGCCCCGAACCCAACCCCTTGCCGCCGGTAGAATAGCCGTCCTGGAGGGCCAGTTCCACATCGGCGATGCCGGGGCCCTGGTCCACCGCCTCGACCTCCAGCCCCCGGCGGCGCTCGGCGGCCACCTCGCGCAGGTGAATCTCGCCGCTGCCGGCATAGCGGACGATGTTCAAGGCCAGTTCCCGCACCACGATCTCGATGCGGGCCACATCGGCATCCCCAAAGCCCACCTTCCGGGCCAGTTCCCGGGCCAGGCCGGCCGCGGCATAGACATCGGCTTCGTTCTGGATAGGACAACTAGGCATCGTCTTCCCGGACCTGGGCGCGCCCCAGGTAAAAGGCCTGCCGGTTCACTTCCCAATAGCGGGCGGGAACCCGCGCCCGAATGACCTCCTCCCAGAGGTCGGTGGGAAAGGGGAGGAAGGTCGAGAGTGCCCCCAGGAGCACGATGTTGGTCACCCGGGGGTTGCCGAGTTCCTGCGCCAGTCGAGCGCCCTCGATGAACAAGACCCGGCCGGCCCGGCCGGCCAGTTCCCGGCGCACCTCCTCCGGCTCCGGGTAGCGGGCCCCGCCGCTAATCACCGCCAGGGGCGGAAGGCGCTCATCGTTCACCAGAACGGTGCTCCGGGGATGCAGGAAACGCACCCAGCGCAAGGCCTCCAGCATTTCAAAGGCCAGGAGGTAATCGGCTTCCCCCTGGGAGATGAGCGGGGAGTAAACGGTCCGGCCCAAGCGGACATGACTGTTCACGGCCCCACCCCGCTGGGACATGCCGTGTACTTCGGACTTTTTCACCTCATACCCCGCCCGGAGGCCCAGTTGGGCCAGGACATCGCCGGCCGTCAGGATGCCTTGACCGCCCACGCCGACCAGCAGGAAATCCACCTGATCCACTTTGTCCTCCTTATGCCTCTCCCGGATGGATGGCCCCCCGGGCGCAGACCTGGGCGCAGAGGTCGCAGGCCGTACAGAGCAGGTCGCTGATCTCCGCCTGGCCCTCGGGGGTCTTGAAGATGGCCGGACAGCCGATGCTGAAGCACAGGCCGCAGCCGTTACACCGTTCGAGGTCCACCCGGTAGGCCGGCCCCCGCCCGGCGCGGGCCTCGGGGAGGAGGACGCAGGCCCGGCGGGCCACGATCAGGGTCGGCTCCTCGGCGGCGGCGCTTTCCCGGAGGAGGCGATACATCGTGCGGGTATCGTAGGCATCCACCACAAAGACGCGCTTCAGGCCAAAGGCCCGCCCGATGTCCTCGATGGGAATTTCGTGCAGGCGTTCGCCCCGCGTGCCGATGCCGGTGCCGGGATGGCCCTGATGGCCGGTCATGGCGGTGGTGCGGTTGTCCAGGACGATGACGATGGTGCGGCCGCCGTTGTAGGCGATGTTCAGGAGGGCCGGGATGCCGCTGTGGTAAAAGGTCGAGTCGCCGATGGTCGCTGCGGCCCGTTCCGGCCGGCCGGCCAACTCCACCCCATAGGCCATGCTGATGCTCCCGCCCATGCAGCCCATCGTATCGGTGGTCGAAAGGGGCGGCAGCACGGCCAGGGTATAGCAGCCGATGTCGCTGTTGACGATCATCTTGGCCCGGCGCAGGGCATAGTAGACGCTGCGGTGCGGACAACCCGGGCAGAGCACCGGTGGGCGTGGAGGCAGTTCCAAGGAAAGGGGAGGGGAAGCGGAGCCGTCTTCGGGAAGCAGGCCCAGTTTGCGGGCGCCGGCCCGCACCACGTCGGGGTCGAATTCGCCCAGCAGGGGGAAGGCCTCCTTCCCTCCGTGTACGGTGACCCCCAACAGGCGCACTTCCTCCTCCAGGAAGGGGTCCAGTTCCTCGATGACGATCAGGCGTTCCACACCGGCGGCGAACTCGCGCACCTTCTGCGCCGGCAGGGGGAAGGACATCCCCAGTTTGAGGAAGGAAGCCTGGGGAAAGACCTCGCGGGCGTAGGCGTAGGAGATGCCGCTGGTGATGATGCCCAGGCGGCGGTCGCCCCACTCGATGCGGTTGAGGGGCGTCTCATCCGAATAGGCGGCCAGGCGTCGCAGCCGCTCCTCGACCACCTCATGCCGGGGACGGGCATGGGCCGGAATCATCACATACTTCTGCGGTTTACGGGGATAGGGCGGGAGTTCTCGCTCCGGCGGCACGAAATCGGGGTCCACTTCGACGACCGTGTGGGAGTGGGAGATGCGGGTGGTGGTGCGCAGGAGCACGGGCACGTCGAACTGTTCGCTCAGTTCAAAGGCCAGGCGGGTCATATCCCGGGCCTCCTGGCTATCGGAAGGTTCCAGCATGGGCACCCGGGCGAACTTGCTGTAGCGGCGGTTGTCCTGTTCGTTCTGGGAACTGTGCATGCCGGGGTCATCGGCCGAGACGATGACCAGGCCGGCCTCGATGCCGGTATAGGCCCCGTAGAAGAAGGGGTCGGCGGCGACGTTCAACCCGACGTGCTTCATCGCCACCAGCGTGCGCGCTCCGGCATAGGCCGCGCCCAGGGCGGTCTCCAGGGCCACCTTCTCGTTGGGGGCCCAGAGGGTACGGATGTGGGGATAGCGGGAGAGGCTTTCCAGGATCTCCGTGCTGGGCGTTCCGGGGTAGGCCGTGCCTACCTGCACCCCGGCCTCGTAGGCCCCCCGAGCGATGGCCTCGTTGCCTGAAAGCAGTTGCTTCACGGTGTACTCCTTTCGGTCGGACTGCGCTGGCCGGCCGGTCCATTGTCCTGTTTCGGATGGATAGGACAGCAGGGCAAAGGCCCTGCTGGCCGGGTATTATCCCACAAAATGCGAGGAATGTCAACGACTCCCGCGCCGGTAGAAAAACCGGCCTTGACGATGGGCAGGGCCTCTGATATGATGGAAACGGGTGATCCCCGGTTTGAGGAGGACCGGATGGGCGAGACCATTTACCTGGACCATGCGGCGACCACGCCCCTGGACCCTCGGGTCCTGGAGGCCATGCTCCCGTATCTCACCGAGCGGTTCGGCAACCCGTCCAGCATCCATCGCCTCGGCCGGGAGGCCCGCCGGGCCCTGGACGAGGCCCGCCAGAGCGTGGCCGAGGTGCTGAACGCTTCGCCGCAGGAGATCATCTTTACCTCCAGCGGCACCGAGGCCGATAACCTGGCCCTCCAGGGCGTGGCCCAGGCCCTCCGGCTGGCCGGGAAGGGCAGCCACATCATCACCAGCGCCATCGAACACCACGCCGTGCTCCACACCTGCGATGCCCTGGAGCGATCGGGCTTTCAGGTCACCCGCCTTCCCGTAGACGGGCACGGCCTGGTGCATCCGGAGGTCCTGGCCGAGGCCATCCGGCCCGACACCGTCCTGGTGAGCATCATGTACGCCAACAACGAGGTGGGAACCGTCGAACCGATTCCCGAACTGGCCGAGGAGGCCCATCGGCGCGGCGTTTACTTCCACACCGATGCCGTCCAGGCCGGAGGAGCCCTTCCGCTCGATGTCGAGGCCCTGGGGGTGGACCTGCTGAGCCTTTCGGCCCACAAGTTCTATGGACCGCGGGGCATCGGGGTGCTGTATGTGCGTCGGGGCGTCCCGCTCCTGCCGCAGATCCATGGCGGCGGGCAGGAGCGGGGCCGGCGGGCCGGGACGGAGAACGTCGCCGGCATCGTCGGGTTGGCCGCGGCCCTCCGTCTGGCCCAGGCGGAACGGGGGGCCTATAACGCCCACTGCATCCGCCTCCGGGATCGTCTGATCGCGGGCCTTCTGGAGCGCGTCCCCCGGGCCCGGCTGAACGGCCACCCTACCCGGCGCTTGCCCAACAACGTCCACTTTTGCTTCGAGCACGTGGACGGGGAAAGCCTGCTGGTCCGTTTGGACCAGCAGGGCATCTGTGCCTCCGGCGGCTCGGCCTGCACCGCCGGCGCGCTGGAGCCCTCCCACGTCCTGGTGGCGATGGGGGTGCCGCCGGAGATGGCCCGCGGGGCCCTCCGCCTGACCGTCGGCCGGCAGAACACCCCGGAGCAGATCGAGCGCGTCCTGGAGCTCCTTCCTCCCATCATCGAGGCCCTGAGGGCGGCGTAGCCGGCGGGATTCGTGGTATAATGAACACAACCGGCCTTTGGCTCGCCGGAAAAGTGGCCCAGATTACGGTCGGCGGGGGCGAGTTGGCATAAGATAAAGACCTGGATGTCCGGACGCTATCCGGGCACCGGAGGTGATACCGATGTTGCGCTTTGACCGTTTGACCGAACAGGCTCAGGAAGCCCTGCAGATGGCCCAGGAACTGATGCAGCAGTTCCAGCACAGCCAGATGGATGTGGAGCACGTCTTTCTGGCCCTCCTGAGGCAAGAGGACGGGGTGGTGCGCACCATCCTGGAGAAGTTGGGGGTGGACCTCCTCCGTATGGAGGAGCGCCTGGAGATGGAACTGGCCAATACTCCCCGGACCTTTCGGGCGCCGATGTATGGGGCCATGCCCACCCAGGTCTATCTGACCCCCCGCGCCAAGTGGGTCTTTGACCAGGCCGAACGCGAGGCCCGCCTGATGAAGGACGAATATGTGGGCAGCGAGCACCTGATCCTGGCGATCGCCTCGGAACGCGATTCTCCCTCCGTCCGCCTCCTGCGCGAGAGCGGGGTCAACCGGGAAGTCATCTACCGCCACCTGGTCGACCTGCGCAAGGGCCAGCGCATCACCGACCCCCGGGCCGAGAGCAAGTTCCGCATCTTGGAGCGCTTCAGCCACGACCTGACCGAGATGGCCCGGGCCGGCCGGCTGGACCCGGTCATCGGGCGCGATGCCGAAATACGCCGGGTGATCCAGATTCTATCCCGCCGCACCAAAAATAACCCGGTCATCATCGGCGAAAGCGGGGTGGGCAAGACGGCCATCGTCGAGGGGCTGGCCCAGAAGATCGCCGCCGGGGAGGTGCCGGAGCCGCTGCGGAGCAAACGGGTGGTGGCCCTGGACCTGGCCGCCCTGGTGGCCGGCTCCAAGTTCCGCGGCGAGTTCGAGGAACGCCTCAAGGCCGTCCTGGATGAGATCCGGCGCGGACAGGGGGAAATCATCCTCTTTATTGACGAACTGCACACCGTGGTGGGAGCCGGTGCCGCCTCCGGAGCGATAGACGCCTCCAGCATGCTCAAGCCGGCCTTGGCCCGGGGCGAACTCCAGTGCATCGGCGTCACCACCACCGACGACTACCGCCGCTACATCGAGAAGGATGCCGCCCTGGAACGCCGCTTCTCCCCGATCTTTATCGAGGAGCCTTCGGTCGAACAGACGGTGGAGATGCTCAAGGGGCTGCGCAGCCGCTACGAGGAACACCACGGGTTGCGCATCACCGACGAGGCCCTGGAGGCCGCCGCCCGCCTTTCCGCCCGCTACATCAGCGAGCGGTATCTGCCGGACAAGGCCATTGACCTGGTGGACGAGGCTGCCGCCAAGGTGCGGATGGACATCTTCAGCATGCCGCCCGAACTCAAGGCCATGGAGGAGGAACTGCGGGATCTCTCCCGCCAGGAGGAAGAGGCCGCCCTGGCCCAGGACTATGAGAAGGCCGCCCTGGCCCGTTCCCGCTACCTGGCCCTGCAACGCGAGTTTCAGGAAAAGAAGGAACGCTGGTTCCAGGAGGCCGGCCTCCAGGAAGTGGTCACCGCCGAAGACGTGGCCGGCATCGTGGCCTCCTGGACCGGCATCCCGGTCAACCGCATGCTGGAACAGGAGAAGGAGAAACTTCTGGAGATGGAGGCCCGGCTGCACCAGCGGGTCGTGGGCCAGGATGAGGCCATCGCCGCCGTCTCCGATGCCATCCGGCGGGCCCGCGCCGGCCTCAAGGACCCCCGCCGGCCTATCGGCACCTTTATCTTCCTCGGCCCCACCGGCGTGGGCAAGACCGAACTGGCCAAAGCCTTGGCCGAATTCCTCTTTGACGACGAGAACGCCATGACCCGCATCGATATGAGCGAGTACCACGAGAAACACACCGTCTCCCGACTGATCGGGGCCCCGCCCGGCTACGTGGGCTATGAAGAGGGCGGCCAACTCACCGAGGCGGTGCGCCGTCGCCCCTACCAGGTCATCCTCTTCGATGAGGTGGAAAAGGCCGATCCGGAGGTCTTCAACTCCCTCCTCCAGGTGCTCGACGAGGGCCGGCTCACCGACGGCCAGGGCCACACGGTGGATTTCAAGAATACCGTCATCATTATGACCTCCAACGTGGGCACCGAGTTCATCCGCGTCTCCTCCGGCCTGGGCTTTGCCCGCTCCGAGCAGGACAAGATCGACGAGGAAGAGATGCGCCGCAACATCGAGGAGGCCCTCAAGCGCACCTTCCGTCCGGAATTCCTCAACCGCATTGACGAGGTGATCATCTTCCATTCGCTGAGCCGTGAGGAACTGCTCCAGATCGTCGAGATGCAGATTCGCGAGGTCGGCGAGCGCCTGAGCGAGCAGGGCATCACCATTGTGCCGACCCCGGCGGCCAAGGAACTCCTGGTGCGCGAGGGCTATAACCCGGTGTACGGAGCCCGTCCGCTGCGACGCACAATTCAGCGTCTGGTGGAGACGCCGCTTTCCCGCCGCCTGCTCAAGGGCGAGTTCAGCCCCGGCGATACCATCGTGGTGGACGCCGAGGACGGCAAGATCGTCTTCCGTTGCCAGGGCCCCTGCCCGATGGCCGAAGCGATTCGCGTGGAGGCAGAGGTGGCCCGTTAGGACTTGGGCCCTCGGATGGGGATGGCCGGGAACATGCCGGCCATCCTCTTTTTTATGGCGTGTGAACCGACTCCCCGGCTAGCCCGACAGGTCATTTCCTCAGGGGATGATCAGCACCTGCCCGATCTGGAGTTTGGTCGGGTCGGTGATGCCGTTGCGATCCATCAGGTCGCGGACGGAGATGCCGAAGCGGGCGGCGATTTCGTTCAGGGTATCTCCCTTTTGCACCACATAGGTTCGCGGCGGCGTGGGCGAAGGGGTGGCCGTGGCGGTGGGCGTGGGCGAGGGGAAGGGGCTGGGCGTGGGGGTGGCGGTGGCCGGGGAGGTGGGCCAGGGGGTGG
>JBMFNL010000051.1:0-21580 GCA_049970175.1 Chloroflexia bacterium | reverse complement strand
ATCCATAGAGGACCTGTCCGCGCGAAAGAATCTCCTGGAAAAACGGATCTCCTGCGGCCAGCCGCCGGCGCAGTTCCGCCGGGGTGATGACCAGCGGAGAAAAGGGGATGGGGCCCACCAAGTCCTCCACGAGTTCGCAGACCCGCGCCCAGCGTTTGTGAAAGGGAAGGCGCGTTCGCTTGATAATCAGGAGATCAATATCGCTGGAATCGGTCGGCCGGCCGTAGGCATAGGAACCGAACAGGATGATGCGCTCGGGTCGGTATTTCCGCACCAAAACTTCGGTCACCCTGCTTAGCAACTCTTTATCGGCCAAACGGTCCATGTTGAGTCCACCTGCGGAATAGGGTCAACACCTTGGCCGCCGCCCCGCCGGCCTGGGCCACCGTGTCGGGGATGTCCTTGGGGGATTGGGCCGCCCCGGCCAGGAAGATGCCCGGACGGGCCGTCTCCATCGGGCCCAGGTTGGCCTCCTGCTCGCGGAAGAAACCGTCCGCATCCAGTTCCAACCCCAGGACCTCCGCCAGGCGACGGGCCCCGGGGTCGGGAAGGACGGCCGTGGCCAGCACCACCAGGTCGGCCGCCACCTCCACCGGCCGGCCGCTCAGGGTGTCCGTCCCCCAGACGATGACCTTGCCGTCCTGGGCAAAGACGCGGGAGACCTTGCCCCGGATGTAGAGGACGCCGTCTTCCTCCATGGCCCGCTGGATGAACTCCTCATAGTTCTTGCCGGCCGAGCGGATGTCGATGTAGAAGATATAGGCCTGGCCGTCGGGGACGCGGTGTTTGTAGAGCATGGCGTGTTTGGCCGTGTACATGCAGCAGATGCGCGAGCAATAGGGCACGCCGCGTTCGGGGTCGCGGGAGCGGACGCACTGGATGAAGACGACCTCCTTGGGAACGCGCCCGTCGGAGGGGCGGAGGATCTGCCCGGCGGTGGGGCCGGAGGCGGAAAGGAGGCGCTCGAACTGCAGCCCGGTGAGGACATCGGGGATTTCCCCGGCTCCATATTCGCCCAGTTCGGCCGGCGGGTAGAGGTCGAAGCCGGTGGCGACGACGATGGCCCCCACCTCTTCCTCGGCGAAGGTCTCGGTCTGCTCAAAGTCGATCGCCTTGGTGGGGCAGAGCTTCTCGCAGGCCCGACACTTCCCCCGAAGGAAGTAGATACAGGAGGCCGGGTCGATGACCGGCTTCTTGGGCACGGCCTGGGGGGAAAGGATGTAGATGGCCTTGCGCAGCCCAACGCCTTCCTCGAACTCGGAGGGGGCCTTGGCCGGGCACTTTTCCTGGCAGAGGCCGCAGCCGGTGCAGAGGTCCAAGTTGACATAAGCCGGCCGGCGGCGGATGCGCACCCGAAAGCGGCCGGCCTCTCCCTCCACCCGGTCCACCTCCGCATAGGTGTAGAGGCGGATGCGCGGGTGCTGCCCAACCTCGACGGTGCGCGGGGTGAGGATGCACTGGGCACAGTCCAGGGTGGGGAAGGTCTCCGACAGTTGCAGCATGTGCCCGCCGATGGAGGGCCGGCGTTCGACCAGCACGACCTCGAAGCCGGCGTTGGCGATGTCCAGCGCCGATTGCATCCCGGCGATGCCGGCGCCGATCACCAGAGCCCGGGGGATGCCGTTCTCGGGGTCCATCAGGCACTCACCATCTCTACCACCCGCCGGAGCAGGGGGCGGGGGTCTACATGATGCTTTTCAAAGCCGAACTCGCTCGTATCCAACCCCAGAGCCACCCCCAGAATCTGGGTGATGTAGAAGACGGGGAGGGGTCGGAAGCCGCCGTAGCGGACGGCCATCTCCCGCTGGGGGCGGTCCAGGTTATAGTGGCAGAGCGGGCAACTGGTGACGATGGCCTCGGCGCCGGAAGCGCGGGCGGCGCTGAGGATGCGGTGGGAAGCCTCCAGGGCCACCTCGGGGGCGCCCAGCGCCAAGTAGGAGCCGCAGCATTCGCCGCGATGGGGATAGTCCACCGGCTCGGCCCCCAGGGCGGAGAGGAAATCCTCAAAGAGGTGGGGGTTCTCGGGGTCGTCCAGGGCGATCTCCTCGGCCGGCCGCAGGAGGTAACAGCCGTAGTAGGCCGCCAGGCGCAGCCCCTCCAGCGGCCGGACGACCTTTTCCCGCAGCGCCTCGAAGCCGATCTCGTCCCGCAGGAAATCCAGGAGGTGGACGACTTCCACCCGGCCGTCGTAATCGGCTTCGATGAAAAAGTTCAGGCGCTCGCGGCGGGCCGCATCCTCGCGCATCACCCGGTTGGCCCGCTTGGTGACGTTGTAGCAGGTGGAACAGAGCACGAGCAGCCGGTTCTGTCCCAGGGCAGCCGTCTGTACGAGGTTGCGCACCGCGCCGGCCAGGCGCAGGTCGTCGGTGGTCAGGGGAAAGGCCGCCCCGCAGCAGTTCCAGTCGGGCAACTCCCGCAGTTCCAACCCCAGCGCCCGGGCCGAGGCCCGGGCCGAGCGGTCCAGCCCCTGGGCCTTGGTGCTGAGGGTACAACCGGGGAAGTAGGGCACCTCCATGGCCGTCTCCTAAGTGTATTTCCGGAATCCGCCGATAAAGGCCTGTTGGGGCATTTCGGCCAGCGTCTCCGGAGGCAGTTCCTCGATCTCGACATACCGGAAGCCCTTCTCCAGGGCGATGGTGCGCAGCGCCTCGGCCAGGCGGGCCAGGTCAATTCCCTTGGGGCAGCGGGCCTCGCACTGGAGACAGGCGGCGCAGTACCAGATGGCCCGGGCGCCCAGGGCGGCCTCGACCTGCCCCAGTTGCAGGAGGCGGATGATCTGGTTGGGAAGAAGGTCCATCGCCCCGGCGGCCGGGCAACCGGCGGAACAGTTGCCGCACTGGTAGCAGGCCATCACCTCCTGGCCGCTCAGTTCCTCCACCCGGCGCAGGAGGTCGTTATGAATGGCAGAGTGGGTAAGAATGATCCGCACTATCAACCTCCCTGCTGCTGGAACGTCGGCAGCGGGGCGACCTCGACGACCACCCCCGGCTTTTCTGCCTGGCCCAGGAGTACGCTGGCGTCCAGAATCTCCAGTCCGGCGATCTTCCCATCCGGTCCGTAGTTGGCAATGATTCCCTCACCGATCGGTCGGGCCTCTGCGGTGCCTGGGAGCAGTGGACGGAGTTCCAAATAAAGTGCATCCACCTCAGGATCATAAAATATTTTCATCGCTTGGCTGCCTCCTCATTACCATAGTACACCAGGACGGTAACGACGACGAGTTCCCGTGCTTCTTCAGCGAAGACGACGTGGACGGTCTTGAAGCGATAGACACGCTGGTTGATCGGGGATGGCCGATTGAAAGCAAATGCCTTGCGTGCCTGGTAACGTCCCAGCCGGGCGGGTTCCCAAGCCGTGGTGGCCACGACTCCTTCGACCTCGGATGAAGTGGCGCCACGCAGAACCATCTGCAGGCGAGCATGGCGAGAGAATCGAATCGGCTTCACCGTAGTCATCCATGATTATTCCGGTATTTTCTTTTCCCCTCTTCATAGGCATCGCCGCCGTAGATGTCGTTGACCACGATGGCCGGAAAGTCCTGGACCTGGAGCCGGAGGAGGGCCTCGGCCCCCAGTTCGGGGTAGGCGACGACCTCGGAGGCGACGATGCTTTTGGAGATGAGGGCGCCGGCC
Organism: Chloroflexia bacterium; assembly: GCA_049970175.1. GTDB lineage: Bacteria > Chloroflexota > Chloroflexia > DTKN01 > DTKN01 > JASFBA01. Next base: position 17,948 of record JBMFNL010000051.1, on the reverse strand, counting down.
CCGCCGATGGCGGCAAAGTAGACGGCCCTGTACTCCTGGATGGCCCGGCGCACCTCGGGCGAGCGGTTGCCCTTGCCGATCATGCCTTTCAGGCCGGCCCGGAGGAGGGCGGGAGTGTAGGGGTCTATGCGCCCGCTGGTAGTGGGGCCGGCCGCGCCGATGACGCGGCCGGGCCGGGCCGGCGAGGGGCCCATATAGTAGACGATCTGGCCGCGTGGGTCAAAGGGCAGTTCTTGGCCCTCCTCCAGCAGGGCCGCCAGGCGCTTGTGGGCGGCGTCGCGGGCCGCGTAGATGGTGCCGGTGATGAGCACCTGGTCGCCGGCCCGCAACTCGGCCACCGTTTCCTCTGTAAGCGGGGTGGTGATCCTTTTCATCGTTCACCTCACAATACGGCTTCCTTATGGCGGGCGGCATGGCACTGGAGGTTCACCGCCGCCGGCAGGCTGGCGATATGGCACGGTTCGGCCTCGACGTGCACGGCCAGGGCGGTCGTGCGCCCGCCAAAGCCCTGCGGGCCGATGCCCAGCCGGTTCACGCGCTCCAGGAGTTCCTGCTCCAGTTCGGCCAGTTCCGGGTCGGGATTGGGCGTGCCGAGCGGACGCAACAGGGCGTATTTGGCCAGATAGGCCACGCGCTCGAAGGAGCCGCCGATGCCCACGCCGACGATGATCGGGGGACAGGGGTTGGCCCCGGCCTCGTCCACCGCCCTGAGCACAAATTCGACGATGCCCGGCCGGCCGGCGGCCGGGGTGAGCATGGCCAGCCGGCTCATGTTCTCGCTCCCGCCTCCCTTGGGGGCCACGATGATGCGCAGATGCTCTCCGGGCACGATGCGGGTATGGATGATCGCCGGGGTGTTGTCGCCCGTGTTCCGGCGGGCCGAGAAGGGCTGCCGCACGACCGACATGCGGAGATACCCCTCGCGGTATCCCCGCCGCACCCCCTCGTTCACCGCCTCATAGAGGTCGCCCCCGACGATATGCACCTCCTGCCCCAGTTCCAGGAACACGATGGCCAGCCCGCAGTCCTGGCAGATGGGAATCTTTTCCTGCCGGGCGATGGCGGCGTTCTCCAGAATCTGGCGGAGGATGCCCCGCCCGACCTCCGATTCCTCGCGCTCCAGGGCCGCCTGCAGGGCAGCCTCGACATCTTCCCCCAGGTCGTAGTTGGCCTCCATACAGAGGCGGGCCACCGTTTCGGCAACGGCATCGGCCGCGATTTCGCGCATCGTCTCCTCCTGTTCCTCGGCTTTGGAAAAGAAAACACCGTACCAGGGGATTCCCCCTCCGACGGTGTTCTCAATGGGACCGCGTCCCAATCATCCTATAGCCGTTCACCTGGACTCCTTTGTCCGGACTTTTCAGCGGCCCTATTATACACCCGCCCCGCGTTTTTGTCCAGTATGCCCGATTACAGGGATGCATACGGGTAGTTGGACGAGGCCTGATCTCGATACGGCCGTCGCTGCGCTCCGGCCCACTTCACACGGCGCCTCGCCGGGCCGTTCGGGTTTCGATACGCCCCTTCGGGGCCTACTCAACCGACGAACGGGCCGCTATGCGGAGTGTTCGAGGAGTGCCCATCCGGAAACGTGCATCCCGATTACAGCGGCCAGAGGACGGGAAGCAGGAGGAGAATGAGGGCGGAAAGCAGGAGGGTCAGGGGCAGGCCCACCCGCAGGTAATCCCGGAAGCGGTAGCCGGCCGGCCCCATCACCAGAACGTTGACCGGGTGGCCCAGCGGGGTCAAAAAGGCCATCGAGGTGGCCAGGGCGACCGCCATCGCCAGGGAACGGGGGTTGATGCCGCCGGCCAGGGCTGCCTGGACGGCCATCGGGGCCACCACGCCGGCCACCGCCGCCCCGTGCATGACCTGGGTGAGAAGCATGGCCAGGAGGAAAAAGCCGGCCAGGAGGGGCCACGGCCCGGCCGGCCCCAGCAGGGAAACGATGTGCCCGGCCAGCAGGGCCGCCGCACCGGTCTTGGCCATGGCCGTGCCCAGGGGCAGCATCCCGGCGATGAGGAAGAGGCTCTTCCACTCGACGGCGCGGTAGGCCTGGTCCATCGTGAGGGCCCCGCTCAGGACCATAAGGAGCGCCCCACCCAGCATCAATTCGCCCATCAGGGAGGGGAAAAGGGCCACCAGCACCAGCGTGGCGGCCATCGTGGCCGGGGCCATCCACCCCCGGCGTGGCGGCGCGGCCTCTTCCTCTTCGCCCAGGAGGATCAGGTCGGGCTCTCCTCGCAGGAGCGGAAGGTTCCGGCGCGGCCCCTGCAGGAGCATGGCGTCGCCGAACTGGAGCGGCAGGTCGCTCAGGGCGGTGCGGATGGGCCGGCCGGCCCGCCAGATGCCCAGCACGTTCAGGCCGTACTTCTCCCGGAAGTGGGCCGAGCGCAGCGTCTGCCCGATCAGCGTGGAACGCGGGGCCAGCACCGCCTCCACCACGGCCACCTCCGGCGATTCCAGGTCTTGCTCACACCAGGGGCGCGGCGGCAAAATCTCCAGGTAGGGCGGCACATCCCGCCGGCGAAACTCCTCCAGCCGGCCTTCCAGAAGCACAATGTCCCCTTCCTGGAAGCGCGTATCCGGGGAGGGCGAGAGGAGCACCCGCCCCTCCCGCTCCAGCGCCACGACGGTGAGGCCGTAGCGTTCGCGGAAGGTGCTCTGGACCAGGGGCCGGCCGACGAGGTAGGAGCCGGCCGGGATGCGCGCCCGGAAAAGCCGTTCGCCCAGCCGGTATACCTCCACCAGATCGCTCGGCCGGGAAGAAGGGCCTTCCCGCTCCTGGAGGAGGGCTTCCGGCAGGCGGCGACGACCCCAGAGCACCATATAGGCTATGCCGACGGCCACGATCGGCAGGCCCACCGGGGCAAAGTCCAGGAGGCCGTAGCCCGCCAGCCCCTGCTCCTGCAGGAGGCTGCTGACGATGATGTTGGTGGTGGTCAGGAGAGTGGCCATCCCACCCAGAATCGTCCCCAGGGCCAGCGGCAGGAGCAGACGGGAGAGGCTCAGTCGGGCCTTCCGGGCCGCCCCGGTGACGGCCGGCAGGAGCACCGAGGCGGCCGCGATATTGTTCATAAAGAGGGAGAAAAAGGCCCCGGCCACCATCACGACGGCGACCAGCCGGCTCTCCTGCTTCCCGCCCAGGCGCAGGAGGAAACTCCCCACCCGTTCGGTGACGCCGCTCCGGCGCAGCCCCTCGGTCAGGATAAAGATGGCCAGGATGGTCACCACCGCCGAACGGCTGAAGCCGGAAAAGGCCTCCTGCGGCGTCAGGACGCCGCAGAGTCCCAGCGCGACGACGACCAGGAGCGCCACCAGGTCGGGACGCAGCCGGTCGCTCAGGAGGAGGGCGACGGCAACCACGAGGATTCCCAAGGTCAGGAGTAGATTCCGATCCATCGGTTCGCCAGATGGGCAGCGGGCCAACGGGCTAACGGTTATACGGCTGTATCCTCACCCGGCCGGCCCGGCCCTCTTCCCCCTCGATCTCGATTCGCACCGGGAGAAAGTGCTGCACCACCCAGGCATTGGTGAGGAGGTGCTGGGTGAGCCGGCAGGTGGTCAAGGTGGAAGGGCCGGAGGCCAGGGCCAAGGGGAGAATCAGTTGGTCGGCCAGGTGCATCTCCACCGCCGCCCCGTCCCGGTACCAGGCCAAGAAGTCGGCGCAGGCCTCCTCGGCGACCTGTTCGGCCGGCTTGCCCCGCTCGCCCAGGGCGCTGAAGCCGGCATAGACGTTTTCGCACTCGGCGACGATGATGACGGCGCTGCCGATCCCGGCCGAGGGGGCACGGAGCACTTCCGTATGGGGGTGAAGGCCGGCCTGGCGGAGGAGGCTCTCGGCCCGCCGGGCCTGCCGCTCGCCGACGTGGGCCGGCAGTTCCGAATAGGCCGAAAGGAGCCACAGCCGGCGGAGCGCCCCCCGCTCCTCCAGTTGCAGGGGACTCAGGGCCGGCCGGGAGGTGCCGCGTACCCACAGGGTAACCTCGCCGCCGCCCTGCGGATACCAGCCCCAACGGGAGATCTTGCTACGTATGGACAGGCCCATCTTCTCCAGCATGGGGAGATAGACCCGCTCCAGGTGGTGGTAGGGCGGGCTCCAGGCCACGTGGGTGCCGCCCCGGACGGTCAGTTTCGATTCTCCCTCGGCCCAGGCCAGCGGGAGAAGAAGCGTGTGAAGCACCAGCGTCACCGAACCGGCGCTGCCGCCCTTGCGCTGCTCGGCCACATCGAAGCGGTATTCCCCGGCCTGGGGCGGCTGGCGCGGGGCAAAGGTCAGGGTGGTGGAACCCAGGTGGGCGCCTTCGAGGACGGCATCGCAGAGGCGGGCACAGGCCAGGACACCGGTGAGGTGCTGGGCTTCCAGTCCGGGCTTGCGCCGGCCGGCCCGGATTTTGTCGATCCGCACCGCTCGCCCGGTCAGGGCCGAAAGGGTCAATGAAGTGCGAAGGACCTGCCCGCCGCCCTCGCCGTAGGAACCGTCAATTTCGACCCACTCCATTTCGGGCTCCTGCTTGCTCTTCCACGACATTCGGCCCCGCCCAAGGGCCGGGGAAGAGGCCGGCCGAACCATGCGGCCCCGTTTCCCGGCCCAGTATAACACGCCCGTTCGGACCTGGCAAATATTGGTTGACCCAGGTGTCAGGAAGTGGTATAATGAAATTACCTGATCGCCTCGCTGGGCGAGGAAAAGGCCTGGGTCGGTTGGTCCCACCGGCCCCTGGGGCTTTCCCTTTTGAACGGGGAAGAAATGAGGTGTCAGATGACGGAGAGCGTTTCGGCCGGCCGCCCCCCGGGCCATCCCGCCCCCGGTTGGGTCGGTTGGGGCGGGGCATCCTGTGGCGTTTCGCCTTCTTCGCCCTGCTTTCGCTGGCCATCATGGCCACCATCATCCTCTACGCCGCCTGGCGCGTCGTCCAGGATGCCCGGATGCAGCAGGAGGCTATGGCCCTCTGGACGGCCAAGTCGCTGGACTCCTGGCTCCAGGACCTGGATTACGCCCTTTTGGCCGTTCCTCCCGATCTCGTGGATGCCCCGGCAGAAGAAATTCGGGAACACCTGGGCCATGTGCTTCAGGAAAACCGGAATATTCGTAAGATCACCCTGGTGGATGCTCGAGAGGGGAGCCGGGGAAAGGAAGTCCTGAGCCTGGATAACCGGGGAGTGCACTCCGGTAGCAACTATGGGAGCGAACCATGGTTCCGTCCGGCCTTGACCGAGGGCTGGTACGTGGCTTCCCAGGTCAAGGTGACCCCGATGGCCGTTGTGGCCCGCCCCCTCTATGCCGGTGGGGGCCCGGTAGGCGTGGTGGCCGTCCAGGTGGAGATGGACTGGGCCTATGAACTCCTGCGACGGGCGCGGACCGAGCGCGGAGCCTATGCCTACGTTGTGGACGCGATCGGCCAGCCGTTCCTGCATGAGGATACCCGTTTCACCAACCCACAGCGAATCCGCACCGACATCGCCGGCATCCAGGCCATTGTCCAGGATCGGCCGTTGCCCCTGTACTATACCGGGTTGAACTGGCAGGGCGAACCGGTCATCGGCGCCTCTTGGAAAGCGGAGCGGGCCGGGTGGACGGTCATCGCCGAACAGCCCCTGGCCGCCCTGCTCCGGGAATTCCTTCCCCTGGCCCTGGGAGCCGGTGTCGTCCTGTTCCTCAGTGGGATCGCGGCCGTGGTGGTGGCCCTCTATATCTCCCGTCGGGTGGCCGCCCCGATCGCCCTCCTGAGCGAGGGGGCGCGACGCATCGGCGCGGGCGACCTCGAGCACCGTATCCTCCTCCGCACGCGCAACGAACTGACCGACCTGGCCGAGGAATTCAATCGCATGGCCGAGGGCCTCCTGGAGGCCCGATCCCGCCAGGAGGCCTGGGGACGGGAATTGGAAGCGCGTGTCCAGGCGCGCACCGCCGAACTCAGCCAGGCCCTCCGCCAGATTCAGGAGGAGGCCGCCGTGCGAGAGAACCTCCTGCGGACGATTCGGGAGATGTCCAGCCCGGTCATCCCGGTGATGGAGGGCATCCTGGTCATGCCGATCGTCGGCACGCTGGACAGCGAGCGGGCCCGGCGGGTGGTGGAGGAACTCCTGGCCGGAATCGAGCGGGGCCGGGCCCGGGTGGCCATCCTGGACATCACCGGCCTGGCCATGGTGGATACGGCCGTGGCCCATGCGTTGATCGAGGCCGCCCAGGCGGCCCGCCTGCTGGGAGCACAGCCGATTCTGGTGGGAATCGCCCCGGAGGTAGCCGAGACGCTGGTGCACCTGGGCGTGGAGATGGGCGACCTGCGCACGGCGGCCACCCTGCAGGAAGGGCTGCAGATCGCCCTGAGGCTGCTCCGTCGTCAGATCACCCCCCTCTGACTGAACCCGTCAGGTGGCTAAAAGTCTCGGTGGCGAAAGCGGTGGGCCAGTGCCACCAGCCGGTTGGCTATCGCCTTCACAATGGCGTCGGGGACACCCTCAGGGGTACAGGACTGTAGCAAGTCCAGGGGGTCGTTCACGTAATCCACCACGATGAAACGCCCGTCCGGGGCCAGGGCGATTTCGGAAGAGAAAAGGTCCATCCCAGAAAGATGGGCGATGGCTGAGGCCATGGAACGGAGTGGGGTCAGCTTATAGCGCTCCTCTTCTTCCGCACTGACCGGTGTATAAAGATGGTCCTGGGGATGCCACCAGCAGGCGAAGATCTCCCCGGCGCAGTAGAGCGTGCGAAACCAGGCCGGCCGGTCCCCCAGAGGCACCGGCTCCAGGTGGCTCTGCAGCAGGAAGCGCTCCTGCGGGCGTGCCCGCCGCGCCGCCTGGACCTGCTCCAGGGAGACGGCTCCGATGACCACCCCTCGCCTCCACCCCCGCCGGCCGGCTTGATATTGAAACAGGGGCCCAGCGGCGCGGGGTCTAGGTAGAGAAGTTCGGGCTGCTCGACATAGGCCGGCAGGATGATCGTCGGCAGGGTATGCAGGACCGGCGCCAGCAACCGGTGCATGGCGGCTTTGTCCCGAGCCTGGCTGGCCCGCTCATGCCGGTGTTGCCGCGCCCGGAAGCCCAGCGCTCCAGGGCCAGGAAACGCTCGTCCACGTCGGAGGCGCGATCCAGGAGAAGGTGGAAAGAGAAACTTCCGGCGGCCAACGCCTCCAAGGTAGAAGGAAGTGTCTCCGGGGTCACCTGCAGGATAGGGACGCCCCGAGTGCGGCCGGCCGCCTCCAGCAAGCCGGCAAAGTCGGCATCGTAAGGCCAGTTCCAGGCCAGAAAAAGGTCGTAAAATAAGGGGGCCGGCCGGACGTTCCCCGGCCGGCCCCCGGTTCGGTGCGCTTCCGGTTCGTGCTTAGGGTGCGTATCCCTTGAAGACCAGCGGCAGGTAGACGTAGCGATAGGTGGGCGGTGCCGGCAGCACCACGATGTCATAGGTAGCCGTGGCCATGCCGCAGGCGTTCGTCGCCGTCAGGAGGACGCTGTAGGTGCCGGTCGCCGCGTAGGTGTGCTGGACCACCTGGCCGCTTCCGGTCCCGCCGTCGCCAAAGTCCCAGGTGTAGGTGATGGGCGTCGTCGCCGTGGGCGGGGCCACCGTCGCCGTGAAGAACGTCATCAACCCCACCGTGGGCGTGGTCGGCAACCAGGTGAAGTCGGCGCTTTCGATGGGGACGCAGGGCGGCGCCTGGACGCACAGTTCCACCGGCATCAGGACCTCGTGGACGTAGGGGTCGTTGAACTCGAACTTTAACGTGCCGGTGTAGCACCGGTCTGCCTCCAGGTCGGCCGTGTCGAAGGAGAGGGTCAGGGTAACCCCATCGCCCGGGGCGACCACCCCCTGCACCGGGTCAACCGCCAGCCAGGAGATGTCCCAGTTAGCACTCAGGGCCAGGCTCACCGCTTCATAGGCGTCGATGCGGCCCCAGCCGTAGACGTTGTTGGGGATGGCCCCGGGCGTATCGTCGCCGCAGAGTTGGGTGGAGGTGAGGCCCAAGGCGCTCTGTTCGATCACCCAGTAGGTCTGCTGAACGTTGCCGATGAGGTCGGGCTGGGCCGCCCAGACAAGCGCCGCCTCCCCGCAGGTGTGGGGCGAGGCCATGGAGGTGCCGTTCCACCCACCCTGGTAGCCGCTTCCGGGGATACTGGAGCGGATGTTGACCCCGGGGGCGGAGACGTCCGGCTTGCGGATGCCGGTCACATCGGCCGGCCCACGGCTGGAGAAGGTGGCGATGTTGTCGTTCGAGTCGGTGGCGCCGGTGGAGAGGACGTTGGGGTTGTCGCTGGGGCTATGCACCGTGCCGCAGCCGGGGCCCGAGTTCCCGCCGGAGAAGCCGGGGAAGATGCCGGCCGCCCGCCAGGCGTACATGGCCTGCATGTACCACCACTGGGCCGGACCGCCGCCCCAGGAGTTGTTGACCACATGCGGCCGCAGGTCGGGGTTGACATTGGTATGGTTGAGGTCCCACGGCGCCAGGATGAACTCGGCACACTCCAGGAGTTCGGCATCGTAGCCGTAGCCGGTGGTGTTGTCAAAGCCTTTACAGGCGATCCACTTCGCTCCAGGGGCCACGCCGATGGCGTTGGTGGCGGTGATCGGATGGGCCGGGTCGTCGCTGCCGACCATCGTGCCCATGGTGTGCGTGCCATGGGCCAGGACGTCTCCGGGGGCGCCGGGGAACTGGCCGTAGGGGTCCCACCAGTTGTAGTTGTGGTCGTAGGTTCCACCGCCCAGGTTGCCCCGGTACTGGTTTACCAGGGCCGGGTGGTCGTACTGCACGCCGGTATCGATGTTGGAGACGACGATGCCCTGGCCGGTTATGCCAAAGCCGCTCCAGACATCATCGGCCCGCACCTTCTGGATGTTCCATTCGATGGCCTCCGGATGGCCGTCCGCGCTTGGGTCCACCGAGACCGGGCGAGGGGCCGGGATGGCCGTATCCGGACCGATATAGGCCACCTCCGGCCGGCCGGCCAGGCGCTCCAGGAGGGCAAGGTTCCCCCGCACCACCACGGCGTTGACGATATAGTGGGGTTCGTACTCCACGCCGGCCTTGTCCAGTTCCGCAAGCAGCCCGGCCTGGGTACGCTCGGCCGTCCGGCGCAGCGTATCCAGGACGTAACGGCCGCGGGCCACCCAGTCCGCCATGGCAAAGGCCGCCGAGAGGTCGGCCTGCTCCTTCAGATAGACGATGAAGCGGGCCGTCCCGTCAGGAGAGGCCGCCAGGTCGCGGTAGACCTGGGCGTCCACGCCCTGCGGCATCCCCTCCGGGAAGAAGATGCCGTCGGCCGGGAGTTCGGAGACGTGGAAGTGCAGGTCGCCGGTGCCGGTATTGGCCAGGGTCACCTCAAAGGTGCCGGTGGCGTTCTCCGGCAGGGTAAGGCTCACCGAGACGGCCGAGAGTTCGGGCCAGGAGGCGGCCAGGTTGACGTCCACGACGGTGGTCATGCCTGCGGTGACGGTGATCGGGCCGAGGTTGTACTGGTTGTAGTAGTCCAGGCCCATCACATGGAGGAGGTAGGTGCCGGAGATGAGCGGGGTGAAGGCATAGCCGCCGTCCGGGCCGCTGCGCCGCTCATCCCAGAAGTTGGGATCGCTCAGCCCCTGCAATTGCACGTTGGCGTTGGCGATGCCCAGCCCGGTGTTGGCATCGTAGACGTGGCCGAGGAGGGCGCCCGCGCCGGGCGAAGGCGGGATGCAGTACGCCAGCGACTCGTGCGGCGGCGGGATGAGCGGGCCGGCCCCGATGCTGCCGCCAAAGTTCCACAGCCGGCCGTCGGCCAGTCCTCCACCGGCCCCGGTGGTAGCCGTGTTCAGGAAGGCGGTGAACTGTACCCAGCCGTTGACCACGGGGTCATAGTACCAGCTGGTGTTCTGGACGTTCGACCAGCCGCCCAGGTCGCCGCCCCACCAGAAGACGCCGCCTCCGGGCACGACCGCGCCGACCGGCGACTTCTTTCCGGCCCCGGCCGGCAGGTTGGCCCGGGTGATCCAAGTGTCGTTGAGGATGTCGTACTCGTAAAAGCCGTCCAGGCCGGTGTAGTCCCCGCCGACGAAGAATTTGCCCTCGCCCGCCGCCGCGCCGTGGAAGATCAGGAAGTCGGGGAGAGGCATCAGTTGCGTCCAGGCCGTGCCGTCGAAGGCAAAGTGCTGGTTGCTGGCGCAGGTGTTGGTCCCGCAGCCGCCGGTCACATGGAGGACGCCGTCCACCACGCCGCCGGCCGCCCCGCCCGCGCCGCCGATCTCCGGCGGGCCGGGGATGTCCGGGCCGGTGGACCAGAGGTTGGTCGCCGGGTTGTAGCACTGCAGGGCATAGGTGCCGCCCCAGTTGCCCGAGGTGGTGGTGTAGCCGCCGGCCACACAGAACCTGCCGCCCAGAAAACCGCCCACCGCGCCGAATACGGGCGTGGGCATATCGGGCAGGTCGCTCCAGACGCCGGTGGCGATGTCATAGGCCTGGGCGTGGCCGGTGACGGTGTTGCCCGGGCCCAGCCCGCCGGCGTAGAAGCAGGTGCCGGCGGTGCCATAGTCGTCGGTGCAGGCAAAGGCCATCCAGTGGGTGCCCTCGGCGCCGGCGTTCGTCTCCACCTGCCAGGAGGGGCCGGCGATGGTGCGGATCTGGGCCGTGTCGGAGTAGATGGGGTTCGAGGCCAGGGCCGTGACCAGGGCCGTATCCTCATCCAGGCAGGCGGCATCGGCCGGGATGGTCACGGTGACGTTGAAGGAGGCTACGGCGTTGTTCCCCAGGGGGCCGATGGTGGCCGGGCCGGTGGTCGGCCAGAGGGCGGTGTAGGTGAGGGTGAAGGTGTCGGAGTAGCCCAGGTAGTTCCCCAGGGAGAGGTTGTAGACGATGCTCATTCCGGGGTCGCCGTTGCCCTGCTGGTAGGGCGGCAGGAGCACGACCTGGGGGAGGCCGGCCGGCACGCACATCCAGTTCAGCGCCGCGCCCAGGATCTCGGCCCGCTCCCCGACGGTGTCGATCCACTCGAAGGGCCAGGCCAGGAAGGCGGTCTTGAAGATGCCCCCGTCGTAGTTCGTGGAGTTGTTCTGGCCGGAGGCGTTGTAGCGGAACGGTTCGTCCGCCCCGGGGCCGGCGTTGGCATAGTCGTCGTAGGGGCCTTCGTAGGAGCCGGTGGGCCAGTAGACCTCCCAGTCGTCCGGACGGGCCATGGTGTAGGGCCCCAGCCCGTTGCCGATGGGGTTGCCGGCGTTGCCCACGGGGTCGAGTTCGGTCACGTCGTCGGTCATGTTGGATACGCCCAGGTAGTTCTGCATAAAGGGCGTGATCGTCCCGGCCTCGTAGTGGTATTCCTGGGAGGAGAGGATAAAGTTCCCGCCGCCGTCCAGGTAGGCGGCCACCTGCTGCTCGTTAGTGGGGGTGAAGACGCCGTTCTGCCAGGCGTAGCCGGTGAACCAGATGACCACATCGTAGGGGGCCAGGTCGGCGGCGGTGGGGTCGCCCTGGGAGACGGTGTCCCAGACGTCGTAGGGGTAGCCCAGGTAGTCCAGGGTGGAGGTGTAATAAGGCCGGCCGCCGCCCGTTGTGCCGCCAAAGTCCCAGTCATCGTCCACCACCAGGACTCGGCACTCCACGGCGCAGGGCAGCGGGTAGTACTCCGGGTCGCCGTAGGGCGGGGTGTCGGAGGTCAGTCGCCCGCCAAAGACCCACAGCCCGGGCAGGCCGTCGTTCGGGTCGGGCGTGCACAGCGGGACAAAGACGCCGGCGTGGTCGCGGCGGGCCTGGTTCAGGTCGGGGAAGCCCAGGTTCCAGGAATCGGAGAGGACGTTATATTCCATCGCCTCGGCGGAGGGGTCCGGCCAGTCGCCGCCGCCGGCCACATAGAGGTGCCCGCCCCAGGGGGCCGGGGCCAGGGTGTCGGCGTCGAAGCCAAAGCCGCGGCCCTCGCCGGAGGCCGCCGGCAGGGGACTCTTGGCCTGCCAGCCGGCGGCGATGTTGTGCGTGTCCAGGGCCTCGACCACGTCGGTCGGCGCCAGGTCGCCGCCGGCGTATTGGTAGATGCCGCCGATGGCATAGATCACGTCGTCCTGGACGGCCACCTGGAGGTAGGAGCGGGCCGGGTTGAGGGTGACCCCCAGGTCGGTCCAGCGTGAGCCGGAAGGTTGCCTGGGGTCAAAGGCCCAGGTGCCGTTGTAGAAGTAGGGGGCCGCCTGGTTTTCCCATCCGCCGAAGACATAGATGATGTCATTCACCACGGCCGTGCCCATGGCGCCCACGAGGTAGCCGGCCACGGTGACGGTCCAGTCGTCGGCGGAGGGCAGGGCCTCGGCCTCGCCGGTCTGGGGGTAGAAGCGCTGCACCGTGCCGATGTTGCCGGCCGGCGCGCCGTCGGCGTTGTAGCCGCCGATGATATAGAGGGCCGGGCCGCGGCCGGTGCCGTCATCCATCACCAGGTTGGCGGTATAGTTGGAGACGTCTTCCACCACGTCGATGCCGGTGTCGATCCAGGTCTGGGAGACGGGGTCGAAGGCCCAGATGCGGGGGGATTCGGTGGAGCCGCCGGTGCGGCCGCCGGGGCAGTAGATCTTGTTGGCCCAGGCCTGGTCGGCGGGTCCGGGGACGAAGGCGCAGTCGAAGCGGGTGTAGTCGAAGGGGGGATGGGGCAACTGATGCCAGGCCCCCGGCTGGTGGGGCGTCCGTGCCTGGGGGGAGGAACCCGCGGGTTTGGGGGCGCGGGCCGGCCCCTGGAGTTGGAGCGGCCGGGAGAGGGTCACCTTGCCCGGCTGCCGGCCCTCGGGCTGGGGCCCCTGGGCCTGGGTGGCCGTCTGGGGCAGAAGACCGACCACCATCATCAGGAGAACCAGCACGGGAAAGAGGCGTTTTGCCATTTTACTCCTCCTGATAGCACTCGAAGAAAAAAACGACCTCGGGAGTGTGGAGAGATGGACCTCACCTCCTTTCTGGCAAAAACGAGAACTGGACATCGGCGTCGGCCTTTCCGGGAAACCAACCGCACCGAACCTACTTTGATTATATACCATCGGCCGGCCGGTTGTCAAGCGATTTTCCAACGGAATTGACAGCGGCCGGCCGTGGTGCTAAGATGCGGCCAAAACGGGGGTTGGAAACGTGGTGATCCGGACCGACTTCTTGCGCGAACTGAATCCGCAGCAGCGCCAGGCGGTGGAGGCACTGGGCGGCCCGGTGCTGGTGTTGGCCGGCCCCGGTTCGGGCAAGACCCGGGTCCTCACCTACCGGGTGGCTTATCTGGTGCGCATCTGCGGAGTGCGGCCCCAGAACATCCTGGCCGTCACCTTCACCAACAAGGCCGCCCGGGAGATGCGCGAACGCCTGGTCCGGCTCCTCGGCGAGGAGCAGGTCCGACACCTGACGGTGGGCACCTTCCACGCCATCTGCGCCCGTTTCCTTCGGCGCGAGGCCCACCACCTGGGCCTCGATCCCCAGTTTGTCATCTACGACGACGATGACCAACTCGGCCTGGTGCGTCAGGCCATGCGCGAACTCGGCCTGGACGAGAGGCAATATGCCCCGGCCTCCATCCTCTATGAGATCGGCCGGGCCAAGGACGAACTGCTGGACCCGGCCGCCTATGCCGAAGAGGTCGCCAGTTACTGGCAGGAGATCGCCGCCCGCGTCTACCGGGTCTATCAGCGCAAACTTCAGGAGAACCGGGCCCTCGATTTCGACGACCTCCTGATGCAGACGGTGCGGCTCTTTGAGGAACATCCCCAAGTGCTCCAGCGCTATCAGAAGCGTTTCCAGCACGTCCTGGTGGACGAATACCAGGATACCAACCATGCCCAGTACGTCCTGGTCCGCCAACTTTCGGGAGGCTATCGCAACCTCTTTGTCGTCGGGGATGAGGAACAGGCGATCTACGCCTGGCGCGGGGCCACCTTGCGGAACATTCTGGAGTTTGAGCGCGACTTTCCCGAAAGCCGGGTCTTGCTCCTGGAGCAGAACTATCGTTCCACCCGGCGCATCCTCCAGGCGGCCGGAAGCGTCATTGCCGGAAGCCTCAAGCGGCCGTACCGGAAAAGCCTCTGGACCGAGAACCCGGAGGGGAAACCGGTCGTCATCCGCGAGACCTACGATGAGCGCGATGAGGCCCAGCAGGTGGCCGACGAGATCACCCGCCTGCTGGAAGAGGGCTACCGTCCCGGTGACATCGCCGTGATGTACCGGACGAACGCCCAGTCGCGGGCCTTTGAGGAGGCTTTCTTACGCTACGGGTTGCGCTACAAACTCGTCGGCGGCACCCGCTTCTACCAGCGCCGCGAAGTACGGGACATCCTGGCCTACCTGCGCCTTCTCCTCAACCCCTATGACAGCGTAAGCCTCCTGCGCGTCGTCAATGTGCCGCCCCGGGAGATCGGGCCGCGCACGGTCGAGGCCTGGCGGGCCTGGGCGGTGGAGGCCGGCCGGCCGATGTACGACCTCCTGGCGGAACTGGGCAGCCCCGATGACCCCCCTCCAGAGAACCTGCCGGTGAATGTGCGGGCCGTCCGAGCCCTGCGGGCCTTCCGCGACCTCTTGAACGACCTCATCCGGCAGGCCGCCCACCTTCCCTTGGTCGAACTCCTGGATGAACTTTTGCAGCGCCTCGACTATCGGGCCTATCTCCTGCAGGACCGTGAACTGGGGCAGGAGCGGTGGGAGAACGTCCAGGAACTGCGCACGGTGGCCCAGGAGTATGCCGCCCTGCCCCCGGGGGAAGGGCTGGCCGCCTTCCTGGAGCAGACCGCCCTCGTCGCCGACATCGATGAATACGACGAGCGCGGCGACGCCGTCACCCTGATCACGCTGCACCAGGCCAAGGGGCTGGAGTTCCCGGTCGTCTTCATCGCCGGGATGGAGGAGGGGTTGCTTCCCCATGCCCGTTCGATGGGCGATACGGAAGAACTGGAGGAAGAGCGCCGCCTCTGCTATGTAGGGATGACGCGGGCCAAGGAGCGCCTCTATCTTTTCCGAGCGTTCCGACGTACCATCTTCGGCAATGCGGAGGTACGGGAACCCTCGCGTTTCCTGGCCCCTTTGCTGGCCGAGGAGGCCGGCCGGCGAGAGGAGGCGAGGCCGGCCCGTCCGGAGCGCCCCCGGGGGCGGCCGGGGACCCAGGCGATGCGCCTGGGGAAGGTGGCCACTCCGGAGCCCCGATCAAGCGGCGATACTTTCGCCGTGGGCCAGCGGGTGCGCCACCCAACCTTCGGCGAGGGGGTGGTCCTTTCGGTGGAAGCCCTGGGCAACGACTGGGAAGTGACGGTGGTCTTTTCCTCCCACGGCATCAAGCGGCTTCTGGCCGGCTATGCCCGGCTGGAGAGGATGGAGAAGTGAAAGGGGGTTGCTGATTTGTTAGAAAATAGGAAAGCCCTGATCCACCCTGGCACGCCCTTGACGTGCGGGCCGAGCCGTGCTAAACTGATATTGGCGAGAGCGACATGCCCCTGGCCGCTTCGACCGGATAACTTTCGGCCTCGGGTTCCGGCAAAAAGGAGGTGCTCCGATGCCCCAGGGATTTCGATACGTCTTCCTGCTCCATATGATCGTTGCCGGCGTGGTCGGCCTTCTGCTCCTCATCGTCCCCGGCCGGGTCCTGCCCTGGGTGAACTGGGAGGACGTTGCCCCCATCACCAGCCGGCTGCTGGGGGCGGCTCTGGTGGCCCTGGCCTGGGGCTCCTTCCGCAGCCTTCTGGCCGGGGGATGGCGTGAGGCGGCCTTTGTGGCGGAGATGGGGGCCGTTTCTTCATTCCTGGCCTGCGCCGGCCTTCTCCGCCACCTGATCCAACCCGGCAGGTGGTCCCTGACCGCCTGGATCGCCCTCGCCGTCTTTGCCGTGTTCGGCTTCGCCTTTCTGGCCATGATCATCTCCGGCCGCCTGACGGCTCGAAAATAGGAGGCGTCGCTGCCTCAGCGGAAAAACGTGCCCCGGCCGCCCGGCCATCCCGGCAGGGCCGGCGGTAAGGTGATGCCAGGAGTTCTGAGCCTATGAGCGAATGCCCGAGTTGCGGCCGTTTCACCGGTCCCTACGAGACCTGTCCCTACTGTGGGGCGCGACTGCACGGCAGAACCCCGATCCGCCTGCTCAAGGTCGTGGCCCTGGTCCTGGCCCTGGCCGGCCTGGGCGGACTCTGGCTGGCCGCCACCCATACCGAGGTGGCCCGGGTGCAGATCGGCCAGGTCGGGGGGATGATGAACATGGCCTATGTGCGGGTCGAGGGGCGCGTGGTGCGCGGGCCGGACTATGACCCCACCAGCGAGGGCCTGGCCTTTTACGTAAACGACGATACCGGCGAACTCCGCGTCGCCGCCTACCGGGACGCGGCCCGCGAGTTGATCGCCACCGGCAAAATCCCCGCCATCGGAGATGCCGTCAGCGTGGCCGGGAACCTGCGCGTCCGGGAGGATTTTGTGGCCCTCTATGTGAACGCGGCCGGCCAACTCACCATCCATCGCCCGACGCCCGAGGACGCCCACATCGGCGACCTCACCCCGCTGGACATCGGCCGGCGGGTGCGGGTGCGCGGCCTGGTGCGCGAGGTGCGCGAGCCCTACACCGGCCTGACCCTCATCACCCTGCGCGACGCTACGGGCAAGGTGGACGTCGCCGTCAGCGCCGCCCTGGAGGAACTCACCGGCCCCCGGCCCGCGCTTTCCCCGGGACAGGGCCTGGAGGTAGTCGCCGCCGTCACCCTCTACAAGAGCACCGTCCAACTTGTCCCCGCTTCCACCGCCGACCTCATCCCGGTGGCCGGCCTGGATGTGTCTCCGCCCCTCCGGGAAATTGCCTCCCTGACCTCCGCCGACGTCGGTCGCTGGGTGCAGGTGCAGGGCGAGGTAGTGGAAAGCGACCCCTTCTCCGGGGGCATCAACTTTACCCTGGATGACGGTACGGGCCGGGTCACGTTGCTCCTCTGGGACTCGCTCTACAAGCAGATCCCCTACTCCCGCACCCTGGACGTCGGGGCCCGGGTGCGCGTGCAGGGCAGCGTCTCGCTCTACCGGGGCGCGCTGGAGGTTATCCCGGAGGTGCCGGCCGATCTTTCCATTCTGGTGGCGGCGCCGGGCCCGGAGGAGGTAACGGTAGGGGCGCTCAGCCCGGCCGATGCCGGCCGGGTGGTGGTCCTGCGCGGCGTCCTGGGGCCGGCCGAGCCGTTCTCCAAGGGCGTAAAGTACCCCCTGGACGACGGCACGGGCACGATCACCCTGCTTCTTTGGGAGAATGTGGTGCAGGAGGCGCCGGCCGGCCTGGGTCCCGGGGCCGAGGTGCGCGCTTCCGGCCAGGTGCAGGAGTACCGGGGGACGCTGGAAATCGTTCCCCGCCGGGGAAGCGACCTGGAGGTGCTCGGCTTTCGGCCGCTTCCCGTTCCGGCCCTCACACCTATCGGCAGCATCACCCCGGACGACCGGGGCCGGACGCTCACCGTGGAAGGCGCACTGGGCGAAGGCGAGGCCTTCTCGAAAGGCCGGCGCTTTCCCCTGCGCGATGAAAGCGGAGAAATCGTCCTCCTTCTCTGGCAAAACGTGCTGGATGCTTTTCCCCAGGCCGGGAAACTGGTGGCCGGCGTCCGGGTGCGGATTACCGGCCGCATTGACGTGTACCAGGATGCCCTGGAGATCATCCCGGAGGCCGGGGGAATCGTGATCCTGGAGTAACGACCCGACACCGGCGGGCGAGCACGCCAAGTACGCAGTTTCGCAAGTTCGTATTGAGTACCCTGGCCGAATTCATCCGGCATTTGGGCCTTCAACCTGGAACGTTTAACCTTCAACCGTACTAACACGCCACAGAGGAGGTCTGATGAACAGCCGATTTCCGCTTCTCATCCTTTTGGCCCTGCTGCTGGTCTCTTGCGGTGGGTTGTCCCCGACGGCTCCCTGGGCATCCCCGACCTTGCCCCCGCCCACGTCCACCCCGTTGCCCACGGCCACGCCCCCGCCCACCGCCACGCCGCCTCCCACCGCCACCCGCGCCCCCACGGCCACCCGTCCGCCAACCGCTCCGGC
>JBMFNL010000050.1:0-21790 GCA_049970175.1 Chloroflexia bacterium | reverse complement strand
CGGTGGCCTCCAGGCGTTCCAGACGTTCCTCGGTGCGCCTCTGGGCCTCGGCCAGTTCATTGACCCGCTCCTCGGTGCGCCTCTGGGCCTCGGCCAGAGCCTCCACGGTGGCGGTCAGACGGTCAAAATCCTCCCGGACGACGCGGATCTCGGCCAGTCGGTCGTCCATCAGGGCCATCACCGCCCGGTACATTTCGGCGGTCAATCCATAAAACTGCTGTTCCGCAGCCATCTTGCGCTCCGTTTTGCCCAGCATGGAACCCGCATAAACATTATAGCACGTCCCTCTCCTGTTGGCAACCTGGTTCGGTCGAGGCAGGACTTTCCGATTTCTAACAAAAAAGCCGCTCGCCGGCCGAGTAGGCCCTGTAGGGGCCGTATCGAGACCAAGGGCGGCGTCGGGGAGACCAAACTTTTGGGCCTCGATACGCCCCCTTCGGGGCTACTCGACCTAAAGGTTGAGCTTGTCAAAACCGTGGTTTCGATACGCACGCTGGTCTCGATACGCCCGCTGCGCGGGCTACTCGACCCAAGTCGCGTGCTACTCAACCGGCGGTTGGGCCTTTCGTTAGAACACAGGAAAGCCCTGTGCCCACCCTGACGGTGGTTGCCTTTCGGGTTGGGGACCGGTATAATAGAGTTAGCCTGGGAAATGAGGTGTCGCTATGGCTGCGCCGACCGAACTGGAGGAACGGCTGCGGGCACTGCCCGAACACCCCGGCGTTTACCTCTTTCGGGATGCCGCCGGGAAGGTTCTCTACGTCGGAAAATCGGTCAATTTGCGCGAACGGGTGCGTTCCTACTTCGGGGCGCCGGCCGGCCTGGCTCCGAAAACGCGCGAACTGGTCGCCCGCATCGCCGACTTTGAGGTCCTCCTCACCGACGGCGAACTGGAAGCCCTGATTCTGGAAAATAACCTCATCAAGGAGCACCGCCCACGCTACAACATCCGCCTGCGCGACGACAAGGGTTACCCCTTCATCAAGGTGACAACGAACGAGGAGTGGCCCCGCGTCCTGAAGACCCGCCGGCTGGAGAACGATGGAGCCCGCTACTTCGGCCCCTTTTCCAGCGCCGGCTCGGTGGACCGCACCCTGCGCCTGCTCAAGAAACTCTTCCCCTACCGGGGCTGCGAGGAAAAAATAGACGGCCGGCGCAAAAGGCCCTGCCTGGACTATTACATCGGCCGTTGCCTGGCCCCCTGTGTGGGCTATGCCGACCCCCAGGAGTATGCCCGGGCCATCCGAGAGGTTATCCTCTTCCTGGAAGGCCGGGGCGAACAGATCGTCCGCATGGTGCGCGAGGAGATGGAAAAGGCTGCCGAGGCGCTGAACTTTGAGCGCGCCGCCGCCCTGCGCGACCAGTTGCAGGACCTGGAGCGGGTCCTGGAACACCAGAAGGTCGTCTCTCCCCGGATGGAGGATGAGGACGTCATCGCCCTGGCCCGCGACGAGGGCGAGACCTGCGTCCAGGTCTTTTTCATCCGTCGCGGCCGGCTCATCGGCAACGAACCCTTCTTCCTTCAGGGCACCGAGGAGGAGGACCCGATCCAGGTGATGACCGCCTTTGTCGCCCAGTTCTACGGCCGCGCCCCCCAGATTCCCTCGGTCTTGCTCCTGCAGCACCCGGTGGCCGAGCCGAAGGTGCTCGCCGAGTGGTTGCGGCAGAAACGCGGGGGGACGGTGCGCCTGCTGGTCCCCCGACGCGGGGAAAAGCGCCGGTTGGTGGAGATGGTGGCCCGCAACGCCGTCGAGACCTTGGAACAGATGCGCCTGAAATGGCTGAGCGAGCGGCAGCGCCAGGCCGGGGCGCTGGCCGAACTGCGCGAGGTGCTGGGGCTGCCGAGCCTGCCCCGGCGCATCGAGGGCTATGACGTCTCCACCCTGCAGGGACAGGCGGCGGTGGGGAGCATGGTCGTCTTTGTGGACGGCGCGCCTCGACGGAGCGACTACCGCCGCTTCCGTATCCGCACCGTCGAGGGCCAGGACGACCCGGCCATGCTGGGCGAGGTGCTGCGCCGACGCTTTCGGCGGGCCGGAGCCGAAGGGAAAGAGGGGGAAGGCTGGGGGGAACTGCCCGACCTGATCCTGGTGGACGGGGGGCCGGGGCAGGTGGGGGCGGCCCAGGAGGTGCTGAACGAGGCCGGGCTGGAGGTGCCGCTCCTTGGGCTGGCCAAGAAGGAGGAGGCCGTCTATCGGCCCGGCCGGCCGGAGCCGCTCCTCCTCCCGCGCAACTCGGTGACCCTCTACCTCCTCCAGCGCCTCCGCGACGAGGCCCACCGCTTTGCCCTCACCTACCACCGCCGCGAACGGCAGAAGCAGGGCCTCCACTCCACCCTGGAAGACCTCCCCGGCATCGGCCCACGCCGGCAGGCCGCCCTCCTGAAGCGATTCGGCAGCCTGGCCGCTATCCGCGCCGCCTCGGAGGAGGAACTGGCCGCCGTCCCCGGCATCGGCCGGGCCCTGGCCCGCACCCTCAAAGAACGGCTCGGTTGAAGGCGGTCCCTACCTGTGGTAAAATATTTCCGGACGACCCTTTCAACCTATCTTCGTCCGGGAAGGGAAGCGGCCGTGCGGTCGGGCCGGCCGGCCCGGGGGAGGTCGGAATGAGCGCCAGAGAGCGCTGGCGATGGCCCTATATGGGCCTGATCGTGGCTATGGCCGTGCTGATCCTGATCCTCCAGTGGCCCACGGTGCGCTATCCAGACCTGGGCACCTTGGCCCTGTTCCTCCTGCTGGCCCTCACCGCCGAGTTCCTGACGGTGGAACTGCCCAACGGCGCCTGGATCGTCTACGGCATGGTCGTGGCCGTGCCGGCCGCCGCCCTCTTTACCCCCCTGGCCGGCGCCGTCGTCGGTACCCTGGCGGCCCTCCTCCAGCGGTTGATCCGCATCGCCCGACGGGAATACCCCTTCTCTCCGGTGGTGGTGCCCTTCAGTCTGGCCCAGCGGCTGATCGGCTATACCCTGGCCGGCGCCGTTTACCATACCCTCCTCCCCATACCTGCCTCCCCCCCTTCCCCCTGGCCGGCCCTGGGAGCCTATTTCTTTGCCCTCATGGTCTTCAAAGCCGTCAACGCCATCCTGGTGGACCAGGTCTATAACCGCCTGAGCGGATACTACAGCCGCGAGCGCTTCATCACCACCCTGACGACCGAAACGGCCATCCACTTCCTGGCCACCCCGCTGGGGCTCCTGATGATCCTGACCTACCCCGTCTACGGCCTGGCCGGGGTGGTCCTCTCCTTCATCCCCGTCCTGATCGCCAGTTACGCCATCCACCGCTACGTCCAGGGGCAGCGCCTGAACCTCCTCCTGAAGCAGCGGGCCGATCAACTGGCCCAGATTCTGCAGGTCAGCGAAACGTTGCGCACCGATCTGGACCTGGACCTCCTTCTTTCGCGCATCGCCCAGGCCGTACGGGAAAGCCTGGGCTTTAACGCCGTCCTGCTGAGCCTATATAGCGAGGCCGAGGGGGTCTTTATTCGACGGGCCGCGGCCGGCATTTCGGAGGAGGTCTTTGCCCGCCTGCGGGAGCAACACGTCCCTCAGGAGGAGATCCTGCGCTACTTTGACGAACGCTTCCGCGCCGGGCGTTGCTACCTTGTGCGCCACGACAGCGGCCTCCCCCTGCCACCCCACGGCTACCGACCCCTCCTCCGCCCCCGCCGCACCGGCCCCGACGCCTGGCACCCCGATGACATCCTCCTGGTGCCCCTCTTCGGCCGGCGCGGCGAATTGATCGGGGTGATCTCGGTGGACGACCCGGCCGATGGCCGTCTGCCCCAGCCCGAATCGCTCTATGCCCTGGAAATCTTTGCCCATCAGGCCACCCAGGCCATCGAGAACGTCCAACTCTACAGCGAACTGCGCCAGCGCCTCCTCTCCCTGGAGGAAGCCCACCGGCGCATCCAGCAGGCCCAGGAAGAACTGGCCCGCTACAGCCGTTCTCTGGAAGAGATGGTGGCCCAGCGCACTCGGGAACTCCAGGAGCGTTCCGAACAACTGGAGGCGGCGCTCCGGCGGGCCACCGAGGCCGACCGTCTGAAGAGCGAATTCCTGGCCAACATGAGCCACGAACTCCGCACGCCCCTCAACTCCATCATCGGCTTCTCCCGGGTGATCCTGAACGGCATCGACGGCCCCCTCACCGAACTGCAGCGCACCGACCTCACCGCCATCCACAACAGCGGCGTGCACCTCCTGCAACTCATCAACGACATCTTGGACCTTTCCAAGATCGAGGCCGGCCACATGGAACTCCACAAAGAGCCGGTGGACCTGGCCCCCGTGGTGCGCGGCGTGCTCGATACCTGCCGGCCGCTGGTGGAGAGCAAGCCGCTGGAACTCCGGGCCCAGATTCCCACCGACCTGCCTCCGGCCTACGCCGACTCCACCCGGGTGCGCCAGATCGTCCTGAACCTGGTCAGCAACGCCATCAAGTACACCGACCGGGGCGCCATCACCGTGAGCGCCTCCTATCAAGCGGGCGAGATCGTGGTGAGCGTCCGGGACACCGGCATCGGCATCGCCCCCCAGGACCTGCCGAAGGTTTTTGAGCCGTTCCGTCAGGTGGGCAAAGCCCTCGACCGGCGCGCTTCCGGGACCGGCCTGGGACTGACGATCAGCCGGCGCTTTGTGGAAATGCATGGAGGAAGAATCTGGGTGGAGAGCGAGCCCGGCCAGGGCTCGACCTTTTCCTTCACCCTGCCGGCGATGGGCATTCCTCGCCCTGCCCCCGAGGTCCCGGAGGCGGAACCGGCCATCCCGGCCGGCCGCACCGTCCTGGTGGTGGACGACGACCCGGACGTCATCGCCCTCTTCCGCCGCTACCTCGAGGAGCAGGGTTACCAGGTCATCGGCGCGACGGACGCGGTCGAGGCGCTCCGCCTGGCTTGGGAGGAGCACCCCTACGCCATCACGTTGGACATCGTCCTTCCCGGCGAAGACGGCTGGACCGTCCTGCGGGCGCTCAAGGAAGAACCGGCCACGCGGGACATCCCGGTTATCATCTGTTCCGTCGTCCAGGACGAGAACACCGGCTTCAGCCTGGGAGCCGCCGATTACCTGACCAAACCGGTCAGCCGGGAGGCGATCCTTTCTGCCCTAGAACGCCTGCGCCGGCCGGTGCGCCGCATCGTGCTTATCGATGACGATGTGGAGGCGCTGGATTGGATGTCCCGCCTCCTGGAAAAGGAGGGCGGCTACCAGGTCCGGGCCACCTCCACGGGTCAGGAGGGGTTACAGGCCATCCGGGAAGGCCGGCCGGACCTCATCATCCTGGACCTCCTGATGCCCGAGATGGACGGCTTCGAGGTCCTGGCCCGTGTCAAAGAGGATCGGGACACCCGCTCCATCCCGATCATCGTCGTTACGGCCAAAGAATTGACCCCGGAGGATGAGGCCCGCCTGAACGGGCAGATGGCCCTCCTCCTGCGCAAGGGCCTCTTCCGCACCGAGGACCTGCTGGCCGACGTGGCCCGGGTGTTGCGCGAGGCGCAGGGGGATGCGGTATAGAGCGGGCAAACTCGCCAAGGCACCGACCGGGGCACGCTCGGCCTGGGGGTAAAGCCATATGGCCGCCGAATCGGAGATCGAAGCCATCTGGAACACGGTGCAGGAGTTCGTCCACGCCCTGGAGCGCCGGGACCCGACGGTGCGGCGCTGGATGGTGCCTGGAGGAGAGGCCGACCTCCTGCTGGACCTCTATGGGGAACAGGCCCTGCTCACCCTGCTGAAGAGTTACCTGGATCGGGAGCGCTTCATCCTCCTGCGGAGCGGAACCGTGCCAGAGGAAAAGGCGCTCCGCTGGGTGGAGATCGGCTGGGTCCAGGGCGAGGGCGGCCGGCCGGCGGCCGACGAACGGGTGACGCTACAACTGCGTCGGGTTCGCCGCCGCTGGCAGGTGGAAGATATCTGGCCCTCGCCCCTGGACATGCTCCTGACGGTGAGCCGGGCCCGCGAACTGGCGGAGCAGGAGGAACGGGTCGACCCGGCCGTCCTCTTCCTGGCCGGCCTGTCCACGGTCTCGCTGGAAGGTTGCGGCGAACTGGACGACGTGGAGACGCTCTTCGTGCTGGGGATGTACCAGGAAGGGTTCAGCCCGCGGGAAATCGTCCGGGCGGTACGGCTTTGGCGCGACTTTATCCGCCTCGGCCGGCCGGCCTACCGCAAACCGGCCCTCTACGCCGCTACCATCCACTATGCCTTCAGCCGCCTGGGACACTACGGCGACACCCGCCGGAGCATCGCCGCCTATTACGGGGTCAACGACCGGGGGCTAGGGATACGCTTTGCGCAAATAGAACAATGTTTGCATTTAACGCATTTTGACCCCCGCTACTCGGCCTTTGCGCCTCCGGAAGGATGGAAGGAACGCTGGGAGGCCTCCGGTCGTCCCTGGCCGATCCCCCTGGGGCAGGCTCTGGACGTGGGACTCTGATGCTCTTGCGCTTGGCCTGCGGCCTTCTCCTCAGCCTCGGCATTGCCATCCCGGCCGGCCGGCTGGGCAGCCTGTCCACCGGCGGAGTGCTCGGCGCCGTCCTGGTGGGCACGCTGACGCTCGGATGCGGCGGGTGGCCCTGGGGCCTGGCGCTGGTGGCCTTTTTCGTCTCCTCCAGCCTCCTCACCCGCTGGCAGGAGGAACGCAAGCGTCCCCTGGCCGCTCTCCAGGCCAAGGGGGGAAAGCGCGATCTGGGGCAGGTGCTGGCCAACGGCGGGCTGGGTGCCCTTCTGGCCGTGCTTGCGGCCCTCTTTCCCCACCCGGTCTGGCCGGCCGCCTTCGTCGGCGCGCTGGCGGTGGCCACGGCCGACACCTGGGCCACCGAGGTCGGCGCGCTCAGTCCGCGCCCGCCACGCCTCCTGACCACCGGAAGGCCGGTCGCGGTCGGCACCTCGGGCGGGGTCACCGCCTGGGGCTTGGGGGCGGCGGCCGGCGGCGCGCTTTTCATCGGGGCCGTCTTCTGCCTGGCCGGGCTGGCCGAAGGCGCATGGGTCTGGGCCGCCCTGCCCTGGGCCCTGGCCGGGGGACTGGCCGGAAGCACCGGCGACAGCCTTCTCGGAGCCACCCTCCAGGGCCTCTACCGCTGCGTCTCCTGCGGGAAGGAAACGGAGCGGCGGGAGCACTGCGGCCGGCCGACCGTTCCGGTGCGCGGGCTGCCCTGGCTCGCCAACGACGGGGTCAATTTCCTGGCCACCGCCTTCGGAGCCCTGGTCGCCGGAGGGTTGAGCCTGGTTCTGTAGGTGTCTTCGTGTGCCATGAACCGTCCTTTGTCAGAAAGGGCGTGCTGTGATACAATACCTCTCGCCGAGAGAAAAAGGAGACGCCGATGTGCCGCTGGTGGAAAGCAGGCCTGTTGCTCTTGATCCTGGCTCTGTGGCCCTGGCCGGCCTGGGCCCAGGGAGGCCTCCGCTTCGAGGGGATGGCCGCCCAGGGAAATTTCCCGAACGAAATCCTCTTCACCGTCGTGGTCGAAAGCGATGCCGAGATCACCCACCTGGAACTGGCCTATCGGGTCAGCGGGGATCCCTTCACCCGCTCCCGCTACCCCAACGTGACCCCCTCCAGGCGGCAAGAGGTCACCTACCGCCTGGACACCCAGGTGGAGTTTTACCCGCCGGGGAGCGAGTTCCACTACTACTGGATCGCCACCGACGCCTCCGGCAGGACGAGCGAAAGCCCGGAGCAGGTCTTTACCTATGAGGACAACCGCTTCACCTGGCAACAAGTGGCTACCGATCGGGTGACCGTCTACTGGTACAGGGGCGACGAGGCCTTCGGGCGGGCGGTGCTGCATACGGCCGTCCAGGCCCTGGAGCGGCTGGAGCAGGATGCCGGGGTGCGGGCGGAACGGCCGATTCGCATTTACCTGTACGCCAACGAGGAAGACTTTCGCGGTGCCCTGGGTCCCAACTCCCCGGAGTGGATCGGCGGACAGGCCATGCCCCACCTGGGGTTGATCGTGGCCTATATTTCCCCCGAGGATACCCACGAGATCGGGCGCATGATTCCCCATGAGTTGAGCCACGTCGTGCTCTACCAGGCCACCCACAACCCCTACGGCGACAACCCGACCTGGTTTGAGGAGGGCTTGGCCGTCCACAACCAGGAGGTGCCCGACTACGATTACCCCCTCCTGGTCCGTGAGGCGGCTCGCCGGGGCCGGTTGATTCCGCTGCGCGCCCTCTCCGCCTCTTTCCCCAGCGATCCTGACCTGGCCGTCCTCTCCTACGCCGAAAGCGCCAGCATGATCGAGTTCATCCTCCAGGCGTACGGGAGCGCGGGCCTTTCGGCCCTGGTGCAGGTCTTTGCCGAGGGCGAGACGGCCGAGGCGGCGGTGCAGCGGGCGCTGGGCCTTTCGCTGGAGGAACTGGAGGCCCGCTGGCGGGCCACGTTGCCGGCGGCCGAGCAGACCCCTGTGCCCGGCGAGACGCCCATGCCGTTCCCGTTCCCCAAGCCGCCCGCCGGGCCGGACCTGGCCCTGCTCCTGCCGATCGCGCTCACCACCGCCATGGCCCTGGGGGTGATCGTCGCCGCCGTGGTGCTCCTGATGCGCCGTCATCGCCGCACGGAGATGGAAGAGGACGAGGTGCCCGGGCCATGAAGCGCATCCTCATCATGATGACCGAGGCCGGCGGAGGCCATCGGGTCAGCGCCGAGGCCCTGCGCGAGGCCTTTCACGAACGCTTCGGAGGGGAGTTCCAAATCGAGATCGTAGATATGTGGGCCAAGCACACACGGGTGCTCCTGCGCCGCCTTCCCCGCTCTTACCGCTTCTGGGCCACCGAAGTCCCCTGGATGTACAAATCCCTGTACCGCCTTTTTGAAAAAGAGGACCAATTGGGCTGGTTTTGGGACGGCATTTACTACTGGGTCAGGAACCCGGTCTCCCGGGCTTTCCGGCTGTATGACCCGGAGGCGATTATCTCCGTGCATCCGCTTATGCAGGAGGTTCCCTTACGTATCCTGGCCCACATAGGCTGGAAAACCCCCTTTTTCACCGTCGTCACCGACCTGGCCTCCATCCACCCCACCTGGTTGCATCGGGAAGTGACGCTCTGCTTCCTTCCCACCGAGGAGGCCCGGCAGCAGGCCCTGGCGTCCGGCCTCCGGGAAGACCAGGTACGCTGCTACGGGCTGCCCATCCGGCCGGCCTTTGCCCGACCGAGCGTCCCTCGGGAGGAGTTGCGTCGCGGCCTGGGTCTGGCCGAGGACCTGCCGGCCGTGCTCCTGATGGGGGGAGGCGAGGGCATGGGGCCGGTGGGCAAGATCGCCCAAGCCGTAGCCTCCCGGCTGGCCGAGAGTGGATCGGGCCGGCCGGCCGGGCAGATGGTAGTCATCTGTGGCCGGAACCGGAAATTGCAGGAGGCCCTCCAGTCTCGCTCCTGGCCGATTCCCACCCGGATTCTGGGCTTTGTCCAGAACATGCCGGAGTGGATGTCGGCCTGTGACTGCATCATCACCAAAGCCGGTCCGGGCACCATCGCGGAAGCCCTGGCCTGCGGCCTTCCCATCCTCCTCAGCGGCTTTATCCCCGGCCAGGAGGAGGGCAATGTCTCCTACGTCCTGGAACACGGCGTGGGTGTGTACCGGCAGGTCCCTTCGGAGATCGCCGAAACGGTTGCCCGCTGGTTCGGGCCGGAGCGAGCGGAACGGGCCCGGATGGCGGAGCGGGCCCGCCGGCTGAGCCGTCCTCGGGCCGCCTTCCAAATCGTCGAAGAGATTGCCCGGGTGCTGGCGACGTGTGAGATTTCGAAACCGGCGCCGATGCGGATTGGTATGGGCCGTAAGGCCGATCTCTTCGCGGGCCGAACCTCCCCGTAACGGGCAGCCGCTCGGATGCTGGACTACCGGGCCGCGCTCAACGGCCGGCCGCTTCCCCCGTAGCGCACCGCCACCATCTCGGCCACCACGGCCAGGGCGATCTCGGCCGGTGCCCGTCCCCCCAGGTCCAGCCCGATCGGCGCACGCACGCGGGCCAGCGCCTCCTCGGCCACCCCATCCTCCCGCAGGTGTTCCAAGATGAGGTGTATTTTCCTGCGGCTGCCGATCAGGCCGATGTAGGCGACCGGTTTCTCCACCACATACCGCAGGGCGGCTTCGTCGGCGGCGGCATCGCCGGTCATGATGGCCACGTAGGTGTCCCCGGAGAGGGGGACCTGCTCCAGCGACTCCACCGAGCGCCGCCGGGGGTCCACATCCACCACCTCGACCCGGAAGCCCACCATCCGGGCCATCTCCATAAGCGGCCGGCCTACATGCCCGCCGCCCACCAGCAGGAGCAGGGGGGCCGGCCGGTGGACGTCAACGAAAACGCGCACCTCACCCCCGCAGAGCATGCCGACGGCGTCCTCGCCTTCTTCCCGCAGGGCATAGTGACAGAGGCGGGAACGTCCCTCGGCCAGGGCGGCGCGGGCGTCGGCGATGGCCCGCGCCTCCAGTGCCCCGCCGCCCACCGTGCCCAGGGTCCGGCCGTCCGCCCAGACCAGCATCCTGGCCCCCAGCGGGGCCGGGGAAGCCCCCTTGACCTCCACCACGGTGATCTGGGCGACGGCCTCTTCTTTCTCCAATGCCTCCAGGAGGGCCTGTAGCACTTCCCGGCTCATGGTTTCTCCTCGGTCTCCATCCGGCCCGGCCTCAGGGCAGGCGCTCCAGCACCCCCCGGATGAGCGCCACCAGGCGGGGAACGGCCCGCCGGCCGGCCTCCAGAACCTCGCGGTGGGGATCTTCTCCCACCGGCGCGGCCGGCTCCCCCAGGTCGGCCACGTTGCTGATATGGGATAGCCCCAGCACCCGCATCCCCCCGTGTCGGGCGACGACCACCTCCGCCGCCGTGGACATGCCCACGGCATCCACCCCGATGGTCCGCAGGAAGCGAACCTCGGCCGGCGTCTCGAAAGAAGGCCCGCTCAACTGGGCATACACGCCGTGGCGGAGTTCCCACCCCTGGTCTCGGGCCACCTCATCGGCCAGGGCCCCCAGGGCCGGATCGTAGGCTCCCCGCATGTCCAGGAAGCGGGGCCCCAGGGCCGCATCGTTGGGGCCGTAGAGGGGGTTCTGGCCGGCCATCCCCGGGAAGTTGATCTGGTCCACGATGCGCATGATGTCCCCAACCCGGAAGGAAGGGTTGATGCCGCCGGCGGCGTTGGTGACGATGAGCACCTCCGCCCCCAGGGCCCGCATGACCCGGATGGGGAAGGTGGTCTGGGCGATGGTATAGCCTTCATAAAAATGCAATCGCCCCTGCATCACGATGACCGGCCGGCCGGCCAGGCGCCCCAGAATCAGTCGTCCGGCATGCCCCGGCACGGTGGCCGGGACAAAGTGCGGAATCTCGGCATAGGGGACGGCCGCCGCCTGCTCGATCTCCTCGACCAGTTCGCCCAGACCGGAACCCAGGACGATCCCCACCTGGGGGGCCGGCCCGGCTCCCTCCGCTTCCGCACGCCGTCGGACGGCCGCCGCCGCCTCCTCGATCTGTTGGCGCAGGTTTCCATCCATCGTTCTGCCTCCCGCAGCATCCAGCCCTGGCCCAAACGCCCACTGGGGACGGGACTGAAACCGCTCCACCGCTCTTTTACCATAAGAGGCGGGAAATTGCAACCCGGTCTTGCCTCACGGATGCCTGACATCCACTCATAACTCGTTCTGGCGCGAATGGCGGCCCGAAACGCTGTTGAGATGACGGGAGACGGCCCTCGCGGAGGCGATTTTGGGCCCGTCGCGGCCGGTCGGGGGCCGCCGTAAGGGCCTAGGTGGGATTGATGAGCGGATGTCAGACGGATGCGGTTGGCGCAAGAGCACAACTTGCGCTATAATTGTTCTAAATAACGGGATCAACCCGTTCAGGGAAAACGATGGGGCGTTTTGAACTCGTTTCCGATTTCCAGCCTACCGGAGACCAGCCCCAGGCCATCGCCAAACTGGTCGAGGGCCTGCGGAAGGGCTACCGGATGCAGACCCTGCTCGGGGCCACCGGGACGGGGAAGACCTACGTCATGGCCCAGGTGATCGCCCAGGCCCACCGGCCGACGCTCGTGCTGGCCCCGAACAAGACGCTGGCCGCTCAATTATATAGCGAGTTCCGGGAGTTTTTCCCCAAAAATGCCGTGGAGTATTTCGTCAGTTACTACGACTACTACCAGCCGGAGGCCTATGTGCCGGCCCAGGACCTCTACATCGAGAAGGATGCCGACATCAACGCCGAGATCGAAAAACTCCGCCTGGCCGCCACCGAAGCCCTCCTCACCCGCCGGGACGTCATCATCGTCGCCAGCGTCTCCTGCATCTATTCCATCGGCTCGCCGGAGGAATACGGCCGGGACGTGGTCACCATACGCCGGGGAGAACGCCGTCGGCGCGACAGCCTCCTGCGCCACCTGGCCGCCATCTACTACGACCGCAACGACCTGGACTTTCGGCGGGGCACCTTCCGCGTGCGCGGCGATACCGTGGACGTCTTCCCTGCCTACCGCGATACGGCCCTCCGCATCGAGTTCTGGGGCGACGAGGTGGAGCGCCTGGCCGAGATCGACCCCCTCACCGGGGAAATCCTGGCCGAACCGGAGGAGGTGCGCATCTTCCCCGCCCGCCACTTTGTCACCCGCCGGGAGCAACTGGAGGCCGCCCTCCGCTCCATCGAGGAGGAACTGGAGGAGCGCCTGAAGGAGTTGCGCGAACAGGGCAAACTCCTGGAGGCCCAGCGGCTGGAGCAACGCACCCGCTACGACATCGAGATGATGCGCGAGACCGGCTACTGCGCCGGCATCGAGAACTATTCGCGCCACCTCTCCATGCGCAAGCCCGGCCAGGCCCCCTGGACGCTCCTGGACTATTTTCCCGATGACTTTCTCCTCTTTATTGACGAATCGCACATCGCCATCCCCCAGTTGCACGGCATGTACAACGGCGACCGCTCGCGCAAGGAGACGCTGGTCGAGTACGGCTTTCGCCTGCCTTCGGCGCTGGACAACCGCCCGCTGACCTTTGAGGAGTTCGAGGAGCGCGTCCGCCAGGTCATCTGCTTCTCGGCCACCCCGGGCCCCTACGAACTGGAGCATTCCGAGCAGGTGGTGGAGCAGATCATCCGCCCGACCGGGCTGGTGGACCCCCGGGTGGAGGTTCGGCCGACACAGGGGCAGATCGAAGACCTCCTGGAGGAGATCGGACGGCGGGTGGCCAAGGGCCAGCGCGCCCTGGTGACGACGCTCACCAAACGCATGGCCGAGGACCTGGCCGACTACCTGCGCGAGATGGGCATCAAGACGCACTACCTGCACTCGGAGATCGAGACGATCGAGCGGGTGGAAATCCTCCGGGACCTGCGGCTGGGGGTGTATGATGTGGTGGTGGGGATCAACCTCCTCCGGGAGGGGTTGGACCTGCCGGAGGTTTCCCTGGTGGCCATCCTGGATGCCGATAAGGAGGGTTTCCTGCGCTCCACAACCTCGCTCATCCAGACCATCGGCCGGGCGGCGCGGCATGTGGAGGGGACGGTCATCATGTACGCCGATACGATCACTCCCTCCATGGCGGCGGCGATCGCCGAGACGAACCGCCGGCGGCAGATCCAAACGGCCTATAACCAGGCCCACGGCATTGTGCCGCAGAGCATCGTCAAGGAGGTGCGCGACCTGACCGACCGGGTGCGTCGGGTGGCGGAGGAGCGGGTGCCTTACGGCTTGCCGGCCGTCCCGCGAGACGAGGCCCGCCGGCTTATCCAGGAACTGGAGCGGCAGATGCGCGAGGCGGCGCGCAAACTCGAGTTCGAGAAGGCGGCGCTCCTGCGCGATCGGCTCTTTGAACTCCGGGCGCTGGTGGAGGAGGACCCGGTGGAAACGCGCCTGAAGGGTAAGGGGCGGAGAGCCGTATCGGCCGCAGGGCCGACGGAGGAGCATTTTGACCGTCCAGGTCTGGGTCGGTGAAATTCCCGAACATGCCCAGGAACGGGAAGCCATCGTGGCCCTGGCCCGAGCGCTGGCCCCGCTGGACGACCTTTACCTGATTCTGGCCAATTTCACCGTCGGCGGGCAGGCGGTGGACCTGGCCATTTTCAAGCGCAACGCCGGCTTGGTCATCGAACTGAAGCACTGCGACGGCCGGGTCATCGGCGGGGTCAACGGGAAGTGGCAGGTCGTGGATGCCAACGGCGAGGTGCACATCATCAACCCCGGCCGGCGGAATCCCTATAACCAGGTCATCTCCTACTTCTACCGGCTGAGCAACTTTCTCAACCAGCACCGTACGGACTTTCTTTCCGAACACCGGGCTGCGGAGGTGGATTTCCGCACCTGCAAACGGCTGGTGGTCATCGCCCCCTTCGTCCACCCCGAATCGGAGATCGTCCTGGACTGGAAGGTGGACCTGAAGGGCCTGGACGAACTCCCCACCTACCTGGTCACCACCGTCAGTTCCGAGATCAACCTGAGCGAGGAAGAACTCCTGGCCATCCCGCGCCTGTTGCGCTGCGAACCGTGGCACGACGTGAACCTGTTGGTCGGCGAGCCGGTGTCAGCCGAAGCGGCACCGTCCGTCGGGCGCGAGGCCCAGGTCGCCGCCATTCCCCAGAGGCGGCCGGCCCTCCGCCTCCTGCGGAACGGATTCCTGGGGCTGGCCCTGCTCCTCTTGGCGGTGATCGGGCTGGCCTCCGGCCTCTTTTCCTCGGCTTCTGTCGTGCCTACGCCCCAGCCTACGGCGACCCTGGTGCGGCCGCCCACGCCGGACTCCCGTCCCCCCCAGACGCCGACGCCCCAGGTAGCCCAGGTGGAGCAGGCCATCGCCCGGACAAGCGCCTTTGCCGATGGGGAGGTCGTGGTCACCCTGCGCTGGGTCACCTTTGCCGATGACCGCATCACCCTGACCTGGGCGCTGGAGAACCGGGGACACCGTTCGGTCCGCTTTCCGCTGAACGGCAAGAATGTGGCCATCAATGATAACATCCTCAATGCCTACCTGGTGGATGAAAGCCTCTCCCGGCCGGCCGTCCTGGTGGCCTGGCCGGGGGAACGGGTGGAAGGCACCTGCACGGTGCCCCGCCCGGTCAGCCCCGATGCCATCACCCTGACCGTCCGGGTACTGGGCGAGCCGTTCGAGGAAAAGCATGTCTGGATCCTGAACGTCCCGGGGAGGGAGTGATGCCGCCCTCCTACCTGCGCCTTCTGGAAAGCGGGGAACTGGAGCGCCGGGCGGAGGAGGCGCTGGCCCGGCTTTCTTCCTGCCGGCTCTGTCCGCGTCGCTGTGAGGTCAACCGGTTGGCGGATGAGCGGGGATTTTGCCGGGCCGGCCGGCAGGCGGTGGTGGCCAGTTGGAACGTCCATCCCTGGGAAGAGCCCCCGATCAGCGGCCGGCGCGGCTCCGGGACGATCTTTTTCAGCGGCTGCAGCGGGCGCTGCCGCTTCTGCCAGAACTATCCCATCAGCCAACTGGGGGTCGGCCGGCCGGTGGAGGCGGCCGAACTGGCCGGCATGATGCTGGAACTCCAGGCCCGGGGATGCCACAACATCAACCTGGTCACGCCCACCCACTTTGTCCCCCAGATTTTGAGCGCCCTGGTCCTGGCCGCCCGACGGGGCCTGGCCCTGCCTCTGGTCTATAACTCCAGCGGCTACGAGGAGGTGGAGACGCTGCGCCTCCTGGACGGCGTCGTAGACATCTACCTGCCCGATGCCAAGTATGCCGACGACCAGGCGGCGCGGGAATTTTCCGGTTTCCCAGGCTATGTCGAGGCCAACCGGTCGGCCCTGAAGGAGATGTATCGCCAGGTGGGCGAACTCCAGGTGGATGAGGAGGGCATCGCCACCCATGGCCTGATCATTCGCCATATGGTCCTGCCGGGAGGCGTGGCCGGCACTCCCCAGGTGCTTGCCTGGATCGCCTGCGAACTTTCTCCCACCGTGCATGTGAGCCTGCTGGCCCAGTACTTCCCGGCCCATCGGGCCCTGGGGCACCCTCTGCTGGGCCGTAAACTGACCTGGGAAGAGTACGACGCGGCCATCGCCGCCTTTGAAGCGGCCGGCCTGGAGAACGGCTGGCTCCAGGAACTGGCAGAAGACCCCGGTGCCCCACTGCCCGGCGTTCTAGGTGGGTAGCGTCGGGGGTAATCTCCGAAACCTTACCCGTTTGCGCATCTTCAGCCCCGGTAGTATAATGATAAACAACTTCCCCCGGAGCATCGGTCCGGGAATGACAGGAGGAGCGGCCATGCACGCCGAGGCGAGGAGGTGGACGGTCGGTGCCGGGCTTCGGGCACGGCACCCTTCCAACAATGGGAAACGCTCCTGAGCGGCATAAGGATGAGCGGGACATACCCGAAGGAGGTTTCCCATGGCACCGATCGTTTCCATTGCCGAAATCGCCCGTTGCGAGGGGCAGGAAGTTACCCTGCGCGGCTGGCTTTACCATAAGCGGGAAAAGGGCCGGCTCCTCTTCCTTCTGGTGCGGGACGGCAGCGGCATCATCCAGAGCGTCGTCTTCCAGCCGGAGGTCTCGCCCGAAACCTTTGCCGCAGCCGAGGCCCTCACCCAGGAATCCTCCCTGATCGTTACCGGCCGGGTACGCGCCGACCCGCGGGCCCCCGGCGGCTATGAACTGACGGTTCACACCGTCGAGCCGGTCCAGATCGCCCGGGATTACCCGATCACCCCCAAGGAGCACGGCATCGGCTTTTTGATGGAACACCGCCACCTCTGGGTGCGGTCTTCGAAGCAGCACGCCCTCCTCCGCATCCGGGCCGAGGTGGAAGCGGCGGCCCAGGAGTACCTGAACGAACGCGGCTTCGTCCGCTTCGATACACCCATCCTGACCCCCTGCGCCGCCGAGGGCACCAGCACCCTCTTTGCCACGCCCTACTTTGACCTGGGCACGGCCTATCTGGCCCAGACCGGGCAACTGTACGTCGAGGCGGGGATGATGTCCTTCGGCAAGGTCTACTGCTTCGGGCCGACCTTCCGCGCCGAGAAGAGCAAGACCCGCCGCCACCTGACCGAGTTCTGGATGATCGAGCCGGAGATGGCTTTTTACACCCACGAGGACAACATGCGCCTCCAGGAAGAGTTTGTCTCCTACATCGTCCAGCGCTGCCTGGAACGCTGTGCCCGGGAACTGAAAGTCCTGGAACGCGACACGACCCCGCTCAAGAAGGTCGTTCCCCCTTTCCCCCGCATCACCTACGACGAGGCCCTGGAACTCATCGCCCGGCATTATCAGGAGGTCGAGGGATGTACCCCCCTGCCCTGGGGGGAAGACCTGGGCGCACCCCACGAGACGTTGATCGCCAGCAAATTCGACCGGCCGGTCTTTGTGGAAAAGTACCCTACCCGGGCCAAAGCCTTCTATATGCAGCCCGACCCGGAACGGCCGGAGGTGGCCCTGTGCGCGGATCTCCTCGCCCCCGAAGGCTACGGAGAGATCATCGGCGGCAGCCAGCGCATCCACGACCCCGACCTCTTGGAGCAACGCATCCTGGAATGGGGATTGCGGCTGGAAGATTACCGGTGGTATATCGATCTGCGGCGCTACGGCAGCGTCCCCCACAGCGGATTCGGCATGGGCATCGAGCGCACGGTGACCTGGATCGCCGGCACCCACCACATTCGCGAGGCCATTCCCTTTCCGCGCATGCTCGATCGGATCTACCCATGATGTAGGTCGGATGGTCAATCCGACCTACCGCCCGGAGGGAGACGAGGTGGAAGAGGTCACGGTGCGCTGCTATTCCGGCCGCACCTATGCCGAGCGGCCCCTTTCCTTCTCCTGGCAAGGGGAGGAAGTGGCCGTGGAGGAGGTCCTGGCCGAATGGCGGGAGCCGGCCGGCCCGGCCTTTCGCGTGCGCACGCCGCGGGGAGATTTCGTCCTGCTCTACCAGGAGCAAACGGACCGCTGGTGGTTACGCCTTCCCGCAGCGGAAGAGCAGGGGACGGCTCTCTCCCTCCCCTGAGGTACAACATCATGCGCCTTCGTTCGGATGGACCGGAAGACGCCCTGCCCCTGAAGGCCGGCCTGTACGCCTACGAACGCGACGACGGGGCCGGCGGACGGGTGCGCCTGCACCTGCGCCTGGATGCGGGCGGACGCGGTCTTCTGGTAATCAACGCGGCCCGCGTGCTGCACCTGAACCGGACGGCGGCCGAGTACCTCTTCTTGATTCTGGAAGGCGTGCCCGAGGCCGAGGCCGTCCGCCGGATGCGCCGGTGCTACCGGGTGTCCGCCGGGACGGCCCGGTCCGATTACCGCCGCGTCCGCGAACAACTGGAGGCCCTCCTCCGCCCCGAGGAAGGCCGCTGCCCCATCGCCGAGATGGAACTGGAGCGGGTGGACCCCTTCTCCATCCCCCTGAGCGCCCCCTACCGCATGGACCTGGCCCTGACCTACCGCTGCGACAACGCCTGCCCGCACTGCTACGTGGCCCGCCCGTCGGATTACCCGGAGATGGATACCGGGGCCTGGAAGGCGGTGCTGGAGCGAATCTGGCAGGTGGGCATCCCGCACGTCTGCTTCACCGGCGGGGAGGCTACCCTGCGGCCGGACCTCCCCGAACTGGTCGCCTATGCCCGGCAGCGGGGGCTGGTGAGCGGCCTTCTCACGAACGGGCGCCGGCTGGCCGACCGGGCCTATGTGGAGGAACTGGTCGCCGCCGGCCTGGACCACGTCCAGATCACCCTGGAATCGCACGACCCGGCGGTGCACGACCGCATGGTAGGGGCATCGGGCGCCTGGGCGGAGACGGTGCAGGGCATCCGGAACGCCCTGGCGGCCGGCCTCTATACCACCACCAACACGACCCTGACGCGGGAGAACGTCCCCGGCATCCTCGAGACGGTGGCCTGGATCGCCTCCCTGGGCGTGCCTACCTTCGCCTGCAACAGCCTCATCTATGCCGGCCGGGGCACCCGGGTGAATAGCGGCCTCCCGGAAGGCGAACTTTCGCCTCTTCTGGAACAGGTGCGGGAGGCGGCCGGCCGGCACGGCCTGCGCCTGATCTGGTATACCCCCACCCGGTATTGCCACCTCTCCCCCTTGCAACTGGAACTGGGGGTCAAGGCCTGTACCGCCGCGCTCTACAATATGTGCGTCGAGCCGGATGGAATGGTCATCCCCTGCCAGAGTTACTACCACCCCCTGGGGCACATCCTGGATGACCCCTGGGAGGCCATCTGGAACCATGACCTGGCCCGCTCCCTACGCGAGCGACGTTACGCGCCGGAAACGTGCCGGGCGTGTCCGGAATTTGCCCTCTGCGGCGGGGGATGTCCCCTCTATCTGGAGCATCTGAAGAAACAAGGTCACCTCAGCCCGTCTGACCTCCCTGCCCGTCGGGTATATCATTCAGGTGGCCTGAGGTAAGGAGGCCCGCCATGCCTACTTCGCCTTCCGGAAGTATCCAGATCGGCGGCGACGCCGAGGGTTCGGTCCTGGTCACCGGCTCCCAGAACGTCATCATCCAGGCCGAACAGGTGTGGTTCCAGGCCGCCCAGGCCGCGCAAAATCGGGGCCGCGACCCCACCCGCATGCTGCGTATCCTGGCCGTGCTGGCCGCGCCGGTCTACGACCCCGGCCGGCCGGAGTCTCTCCCCCCACCCCTGGACCTGAAGCAGGAGTGGCACGAACTGGCCCAGACGGTCCGCGGGAGCCGCGCCCCCATCCTCCTGGCCCGTATCGTCCCGCCCACGCTGGAGCGGATGCGACGCGCCCTCTCCCCCCGCGCCGAGGCCCAGGCCGTTTTCCCCCACGTCCTCCACTTCAGCGGCCACGCCTGGAAGGGCGGGCTGCTCCTGGAGGATGAGTACGGGCAGGTCCACCCCGCCGCCACCGACGAGGTCCTGGACGCGCTGCGGGGCATGCCCTGTCCCCTGGACCTGGTCGTCCTTAACGGCTGCGAGAGCGCCGCCGACGCCCGCTCCGTCGCCCAGGCCCTGGTGCAGAGCGGACTGGCCCGCGCCGCCATCGGCCACACCCGGCCGGTCTACGACCCGCAGGCGGTGCGCTTCGCCGCCCGCCTCTACGCCGAACTGAGCGACGGCTTTTCCCTCCGGGAAGCCGTGGGGCGGGCCCGGCGGGCCGTCACCACCCACGAGGTGCTGCTCTTGGGCGATGAGGCGCTCCGTTTTGAGCGCTTCACTGGCGGCAAACCCTGGATAGACGACCGCCGCCCGCCGGGCAACCTCCCCTCCCGCCCGGGCCTCTTCTTCGGCCGGGGGCCGCAACTGGCCGAGATCGCCCGCGCGCTGGCCCATCCGCCGAAAGTGGTGCTCCTCACTGGCCTGACGGCCATCGGCAAGACCTCCCTGGCGCTGGAGGCGGCCCACCGCAACGCCCACCGCTTCCCCGGCGGCGTGGCCTTCGCCGAGGGCCCCCGCCCCGAAGCGGGCCGCCCCGCCACCGCCGCCGACCTGCTCCTTCAACTGGCGGCCGGCCTGGGGGTGGAGGCGACCCCCGCCGACGTGGCCGAGAAACTCGCCGAACACACCTGCCTCGCCCCCACCCTCCTGCTCTTGGACAACCTGGAGAGCCTCCCGCCGGAGGAAATGGAGCACCTGCGCGCTTTCCTGAGCCGCTTGGGCCCGGAGAGCGCGGCGCTGGCCCTGGCCCGCCCGCGGCCGAAGCCGCTGGAGGACCTCCCCTCCGCCCGCGCCATCGCCCTCCACGAGGGGATCGGCTTCGATGCGGCGATCATCTATGCCTTCCGCCTGGCCCAGGAGAAGAAGGTCCCCCTGGAACCGGACCAGGCCCGGGAGATCGTGCAGGCCACCGACGGCCACCCCCGGCTGGTGGAACTCCTCGTCGCCCAGGCCGGGCGGCGGGACCTCGCAGCGCTCCTCCGGGAGGTGCGGGAGCGCCGCGGCGACTTTGCCGTGCAGTTGCGGTGGGTCTACGACTGGAGCGCCCGGTTGCTGGAGGAAAAGGGGCACCGGGGCGCCTGGCAGGCGCTGCTCCTCTTCCCCGCCGGGCGGGCCCCGGAGGCCCTCCTCTGGGCGGCGGCCGGGCGGGAGGGGGCGGAGGCGCTGCGGGAGGCCGCCCTGGCCGACTTCCACCCCGGCCTGCAGGCCTGGCGCTGGCACGGGAGCGTGGCCGAATACGCCCGCCTCCGCTGGCCCCTGAGGGACGACGAACGCCGCGCCCGCCTGAAGGCCCTCCTTCCGAAGTGGACCGCCTGGCTGCAGGGCCTGGACCCCAAGACCCCGGAGACGGCCTCCCGCCTGGAGGTCCAGCAGGACAACCTGGCGGCCCTCCTGGAGGAAGCGTCCCGCCTGCCCGCGGGGCCGCTCCGGAACCTCCTGCAGGCGCTGCACCAGGCCCTGCCCGCCCCCGACAAGACCCTGGCCCTGCGGCCCTTTGAGGAGGTGGTGTACCGAACCTGGGCCGGCCTGGCGACGGAGGATGCCGAACGTGCGACGGCGCTGGGGATGCTGGGCTATGCCCTTTCCGCCCTGGGCCGGCGGGAGGAGGCGCTGGCGGCCACCCAGGAGGCGGCCGACCTCTACCGCCAACTGGCCCGCCAGCACCCCCAGGCCTTCCTCCCCGACCTGGCGACGAGCCTCAATAACCTGGGGGGGATGCTTTCCGCCCTGGGCCGGCGGGAGGAGGCGCTGGCGGCCACCCAGGAGGCGGTGGAAATCCGTCGCCGATTGGCCCAGGAGCACCCCCAGGCCTTCCTCCCCGACCTGGCGATGAGCCTCAATAACCTGGGGGCGAGGCTTGCCGTCCTGGGCCGGCGGGAGGAGGCGCTGGCGGCGACGCAGGCGGCGGTGGAGATTCGCCGCCAACCGGCCGCCGCCCACCCCCAGGCCTTCCTCCCC
>JBMFNL010000049.1:14545-21804 GCA_049970175.1 Chloroflexia bacterium | reverse complement strand
AGGGGGAGTGGGGTGAGGGAAAAGGCCGCTTCCCGACAAACTTGGGACACACCCACCTTGAGTAGCGTATTGACACCCCCCCTTCGGGCTATAATCTGGATGGCCGGGGCGAACGGGCCGGTTTGTGCCACCGGATTGCCAGGTGACCGGCCTGTTCGGGATCGCGGCAGCGGTTCCAGCAACGGGGAGTTCGCCGATGAGCGACCTTGGCGCAAAATCTGGGGAAAAGGATGCCGAAGCCGGGGATATGGGCCGGCAGATGGCGCCCGTGCTGGCCGCTCTTGGGCATGGTCTGGGGAATGACCTGGTGGCTATTGTACTCTTTGGCTCGCGTGCCCGGGGGGAAGCCGAGGCCGACAGCGATTGGGACCTGCTCGTCATCGCCCGCCACCTGCCCCCGAGGGCCTTCCAACGTCATCTGTACCTGAAACAGATGTTGCCGGCCGAGTGCCGCGGGAGGGTGGCGATCCTGGCCAAGACTCCGGAGGAATTCGAGTCGTACCTGACCGGTCTGTTCCTGGACGTGGCCCTGGACGGCATCATCCTGTACGACTCGCAGGGCTATATGGCCGATCGGCTGGCCCGCCTGCGACGATTGATCCAAGAGCAGGGGTTGCAGCGCAGGCAAATGGGCCGTGACCTGGTCTGGGATTGGCAACGTTTCCCCGGTTTGGGTTGGTCGCTGGATTGGGAGATGGCGCGGTGATGGGAGCGCAATCGGCCGGAATGGAAACGGCTTAGACGCGGTTTTGCAAGTTCGCATCGGATGTTTTGGACGAATCAGCAGAAAATCATCCGGCATTTGAACCTTCAAACCTGGACCTTTTCAACTGTACTGAGGAGGGCCAAACCCCGGTTGCTGAGGAAACGCACAGTGAGCAAGGAGAACCTCTATGGAGAACGTATATCTGGCAGCCATTGCAGGCATCGTCGCTATCGTTGTGGTCGTCTTCGCCCTGCTCCACAGGCGCATCGTCCACGCCAGGGGGAAAATCTCCCTGAAAGAGCGGGTGGAAATGGAGGCAGAAGTGAAGGCCGTGCCACCGGAGCCGGAGAGAACGCCTCGGAAACCGAAGCCGTACTCTTCCACCCCGTCCGGTATCCGGGCAATTGTGCAGATCGGCTCTCCCATCATCCGTGTCCTGCGGGGCATTCGCGTCTTCCGCATCCTCCAGATCGGCCGCGGGCGAATAGAGGTCGTGGAAAGCAAAACCACCGGAGACACAGAGCGCACCGATGACTCGCATCCACATAGACCGCAAGCCTGAACTGGACCTTTTCCAGAACATCTTGGAAGGCCGCCGGACCGAGCGCATCCTGCTGGTGGAAGCACCTCCGGGCCGGGGGAAAACCCTCCTGCTCATGGAGTACCAGAAGATGGCTGTTCAGGCCGGCGTGCCCTGTGCTGCACTGGACCTCAGGACTGGCTCCCTGGGCATCCACGACGTCCTAGCGGCGATGCCCGAGGAGTGGGGATGGAAGCATTTCCCGACCTTCCGGCACTCCGTGGAGGGAATGCTCCGCCCGGCGGCGGAGGTCACCGTTTCCGGCATCCTCCAGATCGGGCGGCCCCAGGTTCGGGTTGTGCCGGGCCAGGAGGAACGGGAGGTCCGAAGATGGCGGCAGCGCACCCTCACCGACGCCCTCTTCCAGGACCTTGGCACCTGGCTGGGGAGCACCGGGCGGGCCATCCTCTTCGTGGACACCTACAACCCGGAGGGTGACCCGCAGACGGTGGAGCCGGAACTGCAGGAATGGCTGGAGGGGGTCTTCCTGGGCCACGCGCGGCGCTGCACAGGGCTGGTGGTCGTCATCGCCGGACAGAAAGCGCCATCCCCAAACATCGCCTGGGAGAGATGCTGCCACCGCCTGTATCTTGCCCCTCTGG
Organism: Chloroflexia bacterium; assembly: GCA_049970175.1. Lineage (GTDB taxonomy): Bacteria > Chloroflexota > Chloroflexia > DTKN01 > DTKN01 > JASFBA01. The sequence goes on along the minus strand of JBMFNL010000049.1, from coordinate 19,916 downwards.
ATAACCCCGACGACTGGATGGACCTGGTTCGGGTGCTGGACCTGAAACTCTCCCGGAGGGATGTTTCCCTGGTTTGTCGTCTCTACCGGGGCGAGCCGCTGGGGATCGCCACCGGCCTGGGCAAGCTCCGGGACTGGGGAGGGTCGCAATGAACGGGCCGCCAAACGGTTCGGAGCGGGACCGCCGCCTGGCGGAAGCCACCCAGCAATTTCTGGAGCGCCTTCCCCCATCGCTGGCGGAAGCGGTGCGGGCAGCGGCGGTTCCCCACTGGTTTGATGAGGAGGTCCTTACCCGTATGCTGAATCTTCCGGCGGAGAAGGGGGCCGACTTGAACGCGCGCCTGGCAGAGATGCCTTTCGTTCAGCCTGTGGCGGGGCGAGGGTATGCCCTCCACGAACTTACCCGCCGCCTGCTCCTGGAGGACCTCTGGCGGGAACGGCGGGAGGACTTCCGGGCCTGGAGCCGCCGGGCCGCGGAGACCTTTGAGGCCCGCGCCGGGGATGCAGATGCCCTCCTGGAGGCCGTCTACCACCGGCTGGTGGCGGACCCCGACCGGGGCGCCGACATGGTCTGGAATTGGGGGCGGAGTGGAACAACACCTTTCAGTACTCGCGGCTCCACGCACTGGTCCGGCGGGGGCTGGAGCACGAGGAGGCTGGGCGGCTGAAAGGGCGAGCCTGGGGCTGGATTCTCTTCTGGAAAGGCTACTTGCACCTTTGGTATAGCGAAAATCGGGCGGCGAAGGAAGTGCTGGAGCGGGCGTCGGAGGCCGGGCACGGGGATCGGCAACTGGAGGCCAACTGCATAAAGGCGCTGGGGGACGTGCATCGGATGCTTTCGGAGTATGGGGCGGCGCGGGCGCGGTATGAGGAGGCGCTGCCGATCTATCGGGAAATCGGCGCCCGTCTGGGGGAGGCCAACTGCATAAAGGCGCTGGGGGATTTATTGGCCGAGCAAGGAGAGGTGGAGAGAGCCCTGCCCCTTCTGGACCAGGCGGAAGTCCTCTTCCGCACCCTGGGTTTTCCCAATCGGGTGGCCTGGGTACACAACAGCCGAGGAAGCCTCTGGCACCACCAGGGCGAGTATGTTGCCGCCGTGGAAGCCTACACCCGGGCTATCGAGACCTGGCCACGGGAAGGGGCTTTTTACCGGAATCGGGCCCGCACCTTGATGGAAATGGATGATTTCGCCGCGGTCGCCGCCAACCTGGAAAAGGCCGCCGCCCTGGCCCCGGCGCACCCCTATCTGGCGTTGCGACGAGCCGAACTGGCCTTTTACACGCAGGATTATCCCTCCGCCCTGCGCCACGCGCAGGAAGCATTGGCCCGCCAAGAGCATTTCGCCCCCGCCGGGTTTCTTGCCGCCCTGGCCCATCTGGCCCTGGGCGATACAGAGGAAGCCATCCGCGTGCTGGAAACGGCCCTTCAATGGCCCTACGACAAGAACGATCTGCAGGACACTCTGCGCCGGCTGGATCGCCTGCCGGAAACTGCCCCTCCACAAGCGGTAAGACAATTCCGCGGGCGGCTACAGGAAGCAATGAAACGGTGATGCTGGTCAACTTTCCCGGCCACCACGAGAAGGGCAGTTATCGGCGACAACCTCCGGAAACCCCTGGGGATGGATCGGCGGAGAGGTTACACCCGGGCTTCCTTCCACCAGCCGCGGCGGAAGAGGGCCCAGATGAGGGCCGAACGGCCGGCCCAGTCCACCGCCGTCCCCCACCAGACCCCGGCCAGCCCCCAGTCCAGGACGACCGCGAAGAGGTACACCACGACCAGCCGCAGGCCGGCCACGCCGAAGAGGGAGACCCACATCGGCGTGCGGGTATCGCCGGCCCCCCGGAGCCCTCCGGCCAGCACCATCTGGGCCGCCAGGAAAGGCTGCTCGGCGGCGGCGATGCGCACGGCCAGCCCGGCCTGCTCCAGCACCTCCGGCGTGCTGCCGAAGATGGTGACGATCTGGGGGCCGAGGGCGGCGTAGAGGATCCCGATGGCTCCGGTCAGCGTCAGGGCCATGAGGAGGGTGCGCCGGATGCCCGTCTCGGCGACCTCCGGGGAACCGGCTCCCAGGGCCTGGCCGGCCAGCGTGGCCGCCGCCACGCTCAGCCCCCAGCCGGGCATGAAGGAAAGCGATTCCACCCGCAGGGCCAGTTGGTGGGCGGCCAGCGGAATCGTCCCCAGGTGGGTCACGATGGACATAAAGGCCAGGTAGCCCAGGCGGGAGATGATCGTCTCGCCCAGGTTCGGCAGGCCCAGGCGGACGATGCGCCGGACGAGGCGGCCGTCCCAGCGGGCGAGGGCGGATGGCCTTACCTGCACCACGCTCCATCCCCGGAGGAGCACCAGCAGGCCCAGCCCTCCCCCCAGGGCCCGGGCCGAGGCCGTGGCCACCCCGGCGCCGGCCAGCCCCAGCGCCGGGATGGGTCCCAGGCCGAAGACGAGGACGGTCGCCGCCGCCACGTTCCACACGTTCATCGCCAGCGTGAGCCACATCGGCGTGCGGGTATCGCCGGCCCCGCGCAGGATGCCGTTGGCTACCATCAGGGGAAAACTGAGGAAGGAGGTGCTCAGGATCAGGCGGAGGTACAGCCCGCCGGCCTGCGCCACGGCCGCTTCCGCTCCCAGGAGGGAAAGGAACCCCTCCGCCAGGGGGATGAGGAGGGCCGCGAGCACGACGGAAAGGAGCAGGCTGAGCACAAGCGCCTGACCGGCCACCCGGCCGGCCTGCTGGAAATCGCCTTCCCCCCAGGACCGCGCCACCAGCGCCGTCGCGCTCACCGCCAGCGCCTCGAAGAGGCCGTTGGCGGTGAACATGACCGTGCTGCCCAAGCCGACGGCGGCCAGGGCCGTGTCGTCGTGCAGCCAGCCGATGAGGAGAGTATCGGCGAAGAAGACGGCGGTGACCAGGAGGTTTTCCACCACGGCCGGGGCGGCCAGGGTGAGCACCGTGCGGGTCAGTTGTTCCGGGCGCAGGTCCAGGGGACGCTTCTCTCTGGGCAACGTTGGACCTCCATACTTGACAGGACGCCTCTTTCCGGGTATACTGAGGGTGGCCTGGAGAGGTGTCCGAGTGGTTGATGGTGCGGCTCTTGAAAAGCCGTGAGCGCAATGCTCCGTGGGTTCGAATCCCACCCTCTCCGCCACCTGGTGAGCCGTGTGCCGGGGAGATGCCAGAGTGGTCGAATGGGGTCGCCTGCTAAGTGACTGTGGGGCGTGAATCGCTCCACCGTGGGTTCGAATCCCACTCTCCCCGCTACCCCTCGGGGGCGACCTTCGGGTCGCCCCCGGCCTTTACGGCACCGGTGTTACGGTCGCCGTTATCGAGGGCGTCGGGGTAGGGAGTTCCAGGGCGTTGCCGATCTCGGTCGGCGTGGCTTCCAGCGCCCGCTGCGTCTCGATCACGGCCACCGTGGGCAGGACCGAGGGCGCCTCCACGCCGGCCACCGGAACGGACCAGACCCAGCCGTAGCGGCCCTCCAGGAGGAGTTCGGACGTTGTGGCCGGGTGGTTGACCTTGGTCAGGCGAATCAGGTACCACCACTCCCCCTCGACCAGCCGGCCGGCGTAGATGAGGATTTCGTCCCCCTCGTGCAGGTCGCCGATGAGCGGCCCGTTAGGCCACTGCCGCACGTGGGCCGTGCCGTTGACCGTGGCCGGGATCGGCGCAAAGGGCGGGGTGGGGGTGAGCGTGGGGGTAGGGAGGGGCGTCTCCGTAGGGACGATGACGGTGGGCGGAGGCACGGCAGTGGGTTCCGGAGGATGGGAAAATTCCTGCCGGACCACCCGGAAGGCGAAATAGACCACGGCGACGCAGAGGGCCAGGTAGAAGAGCACCCCGAAGGCGTTGACCAGGCGGGAGACCCAGGTCTGATCAATGCTGGCGATGGCCCGCTCGGCGGCCTCGCCGACCGTCTCGCCCCAGGAGGTACGGCTCTCGTCGTCCAGCAGGCGGCGCAGGGCCGGGCGAGCCCAGCGGCTGCGGATGCGGCCCAGGGCCTCGGCGGCCCCCCAGCGCACGTTGCTGTTGGGGTGATGGAGCAGACGTTTGAGGTGTTTGACCGCCCGGCGGTCGCCGATCAACCCCAGGGCCTGGCCGGCGCGAAAGGCCTGGACCCAGTTATCGCTGTAGAGGGCCTCGATCAGGGCCGGGACGGCCGGCCGGCCGAAGACGACCAGTTCGTCCAGGGCCCGTCCGTGGGCCGGGTCCTCCGGGCGGCCCAGGAGGACGATTCGGCGGGCGATCTCTTCCTCGCCGGGCAACGGCGGTGCCGGCCGGCGGGCCCGTTCCTCCCTGTCTTCCGGGCGGCGGGCCTTGCGATCTTCCATCCATCGGGCCAACCGGGCACGCCATTGGGACCAGATTTTGCCCAAACGGCTCCACCCGTTCCGCAGAGCCGGAACAAATCCCCGTGCCTCCGAACCGTTTTTCTCCATCCAGGGCTCCTTCCTGGAGTTTCAAGGTTTCCGGCGGGCTAGGGCAAGGATACCTTCGCCCTGTCGGGCGCATTCTACTACAGGCCGGCCGTTTTCGCAACTTTCCTGGACGGACATCCTTTCACAACTCGTTCTGGCACGAATGGCGGCCCGAAACGCTGTTGAGATGGCGGGAAACGGCCCTCGCGGAGGCGATTTTGGGCCCGTCGCGGCTGGCCTGGGGCCACCGTAAAGCCTGGATACGCTGTGCTACTCGACCGAAAGGACCTAGGTGGGATTTATGAGCGGATGCCAGCGGCGTTTGACAAGGGAGGGAAACCTGCGTACAATATATGACCAGATTGTTCACCGTCGGGGGGGACGAACTACCCCCCAAGTTGCCGGTGCTGTTGGGAGTTTGGCCGGAGGTGACCATGGACCAGGGCGATAGCCACGATATGGAACTCGTCCGCGAACTGGCCCGAATTCGGGAACGAGCCCGTGCTCTGGGAACGCAGCGAATCGATCGTCAGGCCATTCAGGAACTGGATGCCAGTCTGCTCTATGGGGATCGAGATAGGACCCTCCTGCCCGATTTACGGGCCAGTTTGGACCAGGTTGGCCAAACCTGGCAGGTGCGGGAACAACCCTTTACTTCTCGCTTCCCCATCATCGGTAGATTGATCGCGCTCTTCCGTGAACTTTGGAACCGCGTTTCCACCAAGTGGTACGTGTTGCCTATTCTACATCAGCAGGTCGCTTTCAACCAGGCGGTCTACCGCTGTCTGGGCCATCTGTACGAGTACCTCTCCACCTCCACATTGGGCCTCGTGCGACGGATGGACCTGTTCTTTCAAGTGTTGGAGGAAAAACTCCTAGCCCAGGCTACACGTTGGGAAGAACTGCTGGACCTTCTTTCCCGCCAAGCGGCCCTCCTATCCGAGACCCGCGAAGCC
>JBMFNL010000049.1:1706-14445 GCA_049970175.1 Chloroflexia bacterium | reverse complement strand
CGCCGAGGTTATGCCCTTCAGCGTATCTGGTTGGAAAAACTGCTGACCGACCGAGTTGAACAACTGCGGGGAGAAATACGGCAACTGGAGCGGAAGGTTGAGGCCTTCGGAGAACGCGAGGAAGAAAACCGCCGAGGTTATGCCCTTCAGCGTATCTGGTTGGAAAAACTGCTGACCGACCGAGCCGGGGCATCGGTAGAAAAGCGCCCCACGCCGGAGCGGGTCACGCCGCTGGAGTGGATGGCACCGCTGGACGATCACGACTATTTCGTTTTTGAAAACGCCTTTCGAGGATCGAGCGCCGAGGTTCGCAGAAAACAGGAGGTCTACCTGTCCCTCTTTACCAACGGCGGTCCGATCGTGGACATTGGCTGTGGGCGGGGCGAGTTCCTGGAGTTACTTCAGGAGCACAATATCCCGGCCTATGGCATCGAGATCAACGAACAGATGGTCCGCCTTTGCCGCGAAAAGGGCCTCGATGTCCGCCAGGAGGAGGCCTTTGCCCACCTGGACAGCCTACCCAACGCTTCCCTGGGAGGAATCTTCCTCGCGCATGTCCTGGAGCACTTGCCCATTGCCCGGTTGTCCGAGTTTGCCCGCCTGTCGTTCCAAAAACTGCGGCCTGGGAGTTGCCTGGTAGCGGAAACTCCGAATCCAACCTGCCTGTGGACCTTTGCTCGACCGTTTTACCTGGATATGTCGCATACCCGGCCGTTGCACCCGGAGGCGCTGTCCTTGCTTTTCGAGATGGCCGGCTTTCGGGTGGAGATTCGTTACCTGAACCCGGTCCCGGACCAGGAACGTCTCGTCATTTTGCCACCCGAGGAGAGCGGGGCGGATGAATCAGCGGTGGACCAGGTCATCTGGCAGAACTTTGGCCGGCTGAACGACCTCATCTACGGCTATCAGGATTTCGCATTGATCGCCCGAAAGTGAGATCCTCCTATGCCATGCTAGACACTGCTGAAGATCGTGTAAGCGCGCTAGGAGGCCCGATGGAAGTCCCTTCCCACAGAGATCACCTGCTTTCAGCGGTCCAGGAATGGGGAGAGAAGTTCGCCGCGCTTTCCGCCCAATTGAATGCGACCCGCACGCTTCGTGAACCCACCTTTTCCTCTCGCCTGCCCCTTCTGGGTCCCTTGATCGTCGCCCTACGCACCTTATGGGGATACATAGCGGCCAAATGGTATGCCCGGTCGATCATTGAGCAACAAAATCGCTTCAATGTCGAAGTCGTCCGGGCTGTGGATACCCTGGCCAGCGTCGCGGTCGATTTGGGTCACTCCCTGGCCCGCATGGATCAGGAACGAACCGCAACCCAGCCGACCCGAGGTTACGAGTTCATCGGCACTTGGAGCGAGGAAATTCTTACCCAACTGGACGAAGCGGCCTTGCGACAATGGGAAGAGGCCGACCTGCCCGCGCCGGGCGCTTACTCTTGTCAGCACGAGATCGAGGCCGGCGAAAAACAAGACCTCGAACTGGGCCTGAATTACCCCCTGCACTGGAGAAGTTGGGATGAAAGCTGGCGTTATCTCTTTGACCTGGCCCTGATTGCCGAAGCCCTGGCCTGCCGTCCCGGCGACCTGGTTCTGGACTATGCAGCCGGCCCTTGCTGGGTCGCCGAGTTCCTCAACCGCCTGAGCATTCGCACGGTCTCGCTGGATATTTCCCCGGCTATGCTCCAGCGCGGTCAGCAAAGGATGCGCGCCGACCAACGGCTGGTACGGGATGCCACCCCTTTCTTTGTTGTGGGCGATGCCCTTCATCTCCCCTTTGCTGATGGCTCCTTCGACGGCGTCATCTGTATGAACGCCCTGCACCATATGCCCTCCTATCGCCAGGCCCTCTCCGAGATCCATCGCGTCCTGAAACCGGGGGGACGCGCGGTTTTTTCCGAACCCGGCTCCCAGCACGCCCGCCACCCGCTCGCCCAATGGAGAATGAAGGAGACGGGGGTGTTGGAGAAGAATGTCCCCCTGCCTCTGATCTATGTGCTGGCCAGGCAGGTCGGTTTCCACAAAATGCAGGTGATTCCCCTGGCCCATCCGAGCTATTATGTGGTTGATTATACGGCCACCCCGGCAGATAACGAGGCCCTGGAGCAGCTGTGGATCACCACCTCCCAAATCAGCCTCTCCCATCACTCCCGCTTCGTCTTGGAAAAATCTCCTCCCCGGATTCCGGATACCTATGCTCCCCCGGCGAGGATCTTTGCCCGCCGGTTGAGTGCCGAGATCACACCGCGTCGTACATGCGCTCAGACCCTTGTCAATGGCGTATTTACCGACCAACTCGTTGTACGCAACACCGGGGACCTCCTCTGGCGGGCGCACCCTACCCCTTTCGGCGGCGAAGTATACCTCGCAGTCCAAGCCTACGCGGAGGCCGGAAACCTGGTTCAAGACAACTTGGCCCGTGCTCCCCTGCCCCATGATGTGGCTCCTGGCGAAGCGGTGGAGATCGATATCCCTGTGGTGGCTTCCCTACCCCCCGGACGATACTGGCTCCAGTACGATATGGTCGTCGAGCACATCACTTGGTTCGAGCATCGCGGTTCGCCGGTCCTGCGGCGGCCGCTGGAGGTCCTGGCGCTGCCGGGGGAAATCACCCTGGTCGAGACGTGTGCTCAGGTGCCGGTCAACGGTATCCTGCGCGACCGCCTCCGCCTGCGCAATGCCAGTCCGTTTCTCTGGCCGGCCCGAGGCCCCCTCTTCGGCGGCCCGCTGCACGTTGGGGTCAAGGTCTATACCCTGGACGGCCAATTTGTACGGGATGACCTGGGGCGCACTCCGCTTCCTTGTGATGTGGCTCCGGGGGAGGCGGTGGAAATGGAGGTGGCGATCCCTGCCGAACTGCCCCCAGGCACTTATATCCTTCGCTACGCTCTGGTCATCGAGCAGGTGGCCTGGCTTGAACACGCCGGTTCCCCTACCATCGAGCGGACTTTGGAAGTCACCCCCGGCGTCGGGGACCGGTAGCGTGTCAGGCGCGGGGTGCTGGAGGAAGTCAATGCGTATCGCCTATTTCTATCCCGCTCAACTGGCGGCTGCTCGGCTGTATAACCGCGCTCTCCTGCCCGCGCTGGCCGAGGAAGTGGAAATCCACTGTTTTATCGAGACGGATGCACCCGCTGAATCGGACCCGTCTCTGCCCACCTTCGGTGCGGATACCTTTCTGGAGCGCGACATCGCCGCACCCTACGATGTCTGCGTATACCTCCTGGGGGATCACCCGGCCTACCGCTTTGTGTGGGAGGCCCTCCGCCGCCGGCCAGGCGTTATTCTCATGCTGAGCCTGGGCCTGCACCGGCTCTTGGCCTCCCGGCCGGCCGATCCGGCGTATCCACAGGCCATGGCCGAAGAATACGGCGATTTGGGCCGTGCCCTGGCCGAGTCCTGGCCGGGGACGATCTGTTCCCCGTGGGACAACGTGGCCATACCGCTGGGGGGATTCGTCGCTTCCTACGGCTGGGGCACCCTGGTCCACACCCGGGAAGCGCTCAGGACGTTGAGTGCGCGGCTGCCGGCCCTGCCTGTGGCCTTTGTCCCGCGTCCTCTTCCGGCCGACCCCCCCGTAGTGGAATCCCCTCAGGAAATCCGAAAACGCCTGGGCATCCGTCCCTACGGCCCGATCATCGCCTCCTTCGGCCCCTTGCCGCTGCTCCACCTGCTACGCCTGATCCGGGCCTTGGGTCGCTTGCTCCCGGACCACCCCGATGTGCTCTTCCTGATCGCGGCCCCCGACCCGACGACGGCGGCGCTTTGGGAGGAGGCGCTGCGGAGCCAGCGTTTATTGGGCGCAGCCCATGTCTGCGAAATCGGGGCCAGTTCGGCTACGGCGGCTGAAATCGTTTCCCTGGCCGATATCGGGATTTACTTGGACTGGTCCACGCCGGGGGAGATGCCCGAGATGCCTTTGCGCCTGATGGCCGCCGCCAAGGCGTCCCTTCTTCCGGCAGGCCACGGTTGGGGCGAGTTCCCGCCGGACTGTTGCGCCTATGTCGATCCGGGCCCCCAGGAGGAGGAATTGCTCTGGGCCTATCTGGACCTCCTGCTCAGGAGGCCGGACCTGCGCCAGCGGTTGGGGCAGAATGCGCAGACCTATGTGGTTGCCCACCACGCTCCGGCGGTTGCCGCCCGGGAAATCCGCCGTTTTCTCGAAGTTGTGCGGGCCGTCCAGGAACAAAGAGAGGAGTTGGCCCCGGACGTGCCGCCCTACGGGCCGGTCCCATCCGACCGAGCCGAGGAAGGTCTCGCCCTCTCCGAACAGGTAGACGTGGAGCAGGTGATGGGACAAGTATACCAGCACATCGGAGAACAGTATTTGGTCGAACGCCTGTTGTTGCCCACATTTGCCTACCGCCCTCCGCCGACGGCACGAAACGCTGAAGATATGGACCTGTTCCAGAACCTCGACCAGGCCAGTCAAATCTGGCAATTACCTGAGAGGTCAACTGGCCTCCGGGCCTACCTTCGGGAGATCTCTTCCAGGCAGACGGCCTTCAACGCTTGCGTCGTGCGTGTCCTGAACCACCTGTTCCATAGGCTTTTCCGTTCGGATCAAGAAGACAGAATGGCGGCTTTGGAACATGCGTTACGTGCGCTCCATCACCAGGTTACAGACCTAGAGAACCGGCTGATGGAAGGAACGCGCCATCCCGGACAGACCTTGGAAGACGGCCGTACAGGGTGAAGAACCTCTTCACAGGCCGGGTGATGGGAATGTGTCCCTTGAGGCCCAAGATCGGTCTGGTCATCCCGTGGTATGGATTGGAGACGGCCGGCGGAGCCGAAGTCCACGGCCGGCGGCTGGCCGAGAGCCTGCATCAGGCCGGCGTACCGATCGAGGTGATCACCAGCACCGGGAAGGACTTTTTTTCCCGCCAGATCGGTGATTATTATCCCGAAGGGCTTGGCGAAGTCAACGGGGTCCCGGTGCGTCGCTTCCGTTTACGTCGGGACCGAGGGGAATCGTTCTTCCGCCTTCGGCCCCAACTGCTGGATGGGGTGGATCTTCCCTCCTACGCCGGCCACCCGGTCCGCGATCTGATCGCGGAGGATGCCTTGTTCGAGTATATCGAGACCCACAGCGAGGAGTACTACTTTGTCTTCATGCCCTACGTCTGGGGGATGAGCACCTGGGGGGCGCGGCTGCGGCCGGAGCGCTCCTTTTTGATTCCCTGCCTGCACGACGAACCCTGGGCCTACGCTTCCCCTTACCGCTCGGCCTTCCATGCCGTGCGTGGCCTGCTGTTCAACAGCGAACCGGAGATGGACCTGGGAATCCGTCTGTACGGGTTTGACCGCCGGAAAGCGGCCGTCATCGGGGAAGGGATTGACATGGATCAACAGGGAAGTGCCCGGCGGTTTCGTTACAAATATGCCCTGCATGACCCTTTCCTGCTGTTTGTCGGCCGGCGTGACCAGGGCAAACGGGCCTTGACCCTGATCAGTTATTTCTGCGCGTATAAAGCGCGGCATCCCGATTCGCTGAAGTTGGTCCTGATCGGTAAGAACCCCATCGAGATTCCCCCGGCTTTCTCCTCCCACATCGTTGACCTGGGCTTTGTGGAGGAGCAGGATAAACACGATGCCTATGCCGCGGCTACGATTTTCTGCCAGCCCTCGGCTGTAGAAAGTTTTTCCATCGTCTTGATGGAAGCCTGGCTCCAGGGCACACCGGCCCTGGTCAACGCCGAATGCGAGGTGACGGTGGACCACTGTCGGAAAAGCGGGGGCGGCCTCTATTTTGCCAATTACCTGGAGTTTGAGGCCTGTGTCGAATACCTGATGGCCCGGCCGGCTCTGCGGCGGCACATGGGGCAGTTGGGAAGAGCGTATGTCCGTCGAAACTACCGCTGGGAAGATGTGGCCCAAAGGTTCATCCAGCAGGTCTATGGACCAGCCGGTTCCGGGCCGGAGGGAACCCTTGGATGAACCTGTTGCTGATCGCCCTCCAGGCACTGGGGTTATCCCTTCTCCTTTTCCTGCCGGGGTATCTGCTGCTCACCCTTCTGGGGAGCAACCGGCCGGCGATGCGGCTCGGCCGGCCAGTTATACACGGGGCGGTTTTCCCCCGCGATATGGATATGGCAGGCCGAGCGCGGGGGACACTCCGGAAGCCGGCTGCCGAAGGTCGCCTCTCCGAGGTGCTGTTCCAAAGCGTTTTGGTCAGCACCCTGCTCGTTTCTGCCCTGGCCTTTTCGCTGGCCCAGGGAGGATGCTTCTCTCTCACCCTCCTGCTGGTCCTGGCGGCCGGCCTCCTGGTCGTATTCGCCATCCTCCTTTGGCGGCGGCACGCTCCCCCGACCCTGCCGCGGCCGACGTGGGCCGACCTGTTCCCGGCCGCTTTGCTGGTCCTCGGCATTGTACTCTTCTTCCATCCCCACGAGTATCTGCTGGGCAGCGGTGATGCCGGCGGCTATGTCCACCTCGGCGTCACCATAGCCGACACCGGAGGCATTGTCTTCTTGGACCCCGACCTTGCGGCTCTGGACCCGAAAGTGGCCCGGCAGGAACTGCTTTTCCCCGAAATGCCGATGCCCGGAATGGAAGCCCGGTACTTCCACTTCCCGGTTTTCCTGATCGGCGATTGGGAACGAGGCCAGATTACCCCCCAGTTCTACCACCTTTTTCCCACCTGGATCGCTTTAGGATACAGCCTTCTGGGATTGCGAGGCAGTCTCTACATCACCCCGATGTTGGGCGTCCTGGCCATCTTATCCGTCTACTTCGCCGGGAAACAGGTCCTGGGGCAGTGGGCCGGCCTACTGGGTAGCCTCTTTCTCAGTCTGAACATGGTGCAGGTGTGGTTTTCCCGTTACCCAACCTCCGAAATCATGACCCAGTATCTCGTATTCTCCACGATATACCTGCTCACCTTGTGGTTGGAGCCCTCTCCGAATCCTGGGGAAACCGACAAGTGGGGAGTACTGGCGGCCGGGACCCTGGGTGCCCTGCTGGTCACCCGGGTAGATTCTCTGGTGGCCCTTTTACCCATTGTCCTGTGGGCCGTCTACAAACTGCTATTTCGCCGGGCCGATCTCTGTGCTCGTCGGCCGTTTTTCCTGACCCTGGGACTGGCTTTGGTGTACTTCCTGGTTTACAGTTGCCGCATCAGCAGCCACTACACCCTATTTGTTCTCGCGGGGCTCTATTATTACCTCCTGTATCCGAGGACGTTCCTGGTGGTCTGCGGCCTGGGATTGGGGAGTTTGGGGCTGGTCGCTTTCCTGGCCCGGCGGGGCTGGCTAAGGCGTCAGGAGCGATCTTTACGCGGCCTCTCCATAGCCCTGCTCGCCGCCCTGGCGATCTGGGGCTATTTCATCTGGCCGGCCGTTACTCCGCCCCAAACGGTGGACTACCCGGCCTGGCCGGAACCCGTTCGTTTCAACTTCGAGAACGATGAGAACCTGGTCCGCCTGGGCTGGTATATCCCTCCCTGGGGGATGCTGCTGGGCTTCTTGGGGCTCCTGGAGGCCCTTCGCCGGGAGCCGATCCGGCGCATCGCCTATTGGCTGGCCCTCTTTTTGCTCTTTGGTACCCTGTATACGTACCATGTGTCCGATGCCCCCGTACATATCCACGTGATGCGCCGCTACGTGCCCGTGGTCATCCCCACGTTGTCCCTGGGGGCCGGATACGCTTTGCAGCGACTGGGACGGTTCGGGCGAGGGGGAACCGGCCCGGCCCTGGCGAGCGTGCTTGGAGCCGGTCTCCTCGTCTCCCTGGCGCTGCCCACCTGGCCTTTGCTGGGGCATGTGGAATATGCCGGTACCGCCGACCAGATCGCGGCCCTGGCCCAACGCTTCGATGAAACGAGCCTGCTCCTCTACGCCGATGTGGAGGAGGGCACTCTCATCGGTATGCCTTTGCAATACATCTTTCACCGGTCCGGCTTCGTCCTTCAACGGGTCCACCCGGACCCGGCCGGCCTCGCCGCTCAGGTCCGGGCCTGGGAGGGGATGGGCCGGCAGGTCTACCTGATTGTAGCCAACGGCCGCAGCCGGCTCTCTCCGGGCGATTTCACCCTCACTTTACAGGATACGGTGCGCTTTACCCTGCCGCGTTTGGAACAAACCCTCGATCGGCGTCCGGCACGGGTCGCCGAAATGCCCCTTCTCCTGGAAATCTATCGCTTGGGTGTACAACCGGAGACGGCCGCATCCGGGGACCGCTTCGTGGACGTGGGTGCGGCCGATTATCTATTCCTCCAGGAAGGTTTCTGGGGGAAAGAGCAAACGCCGGATGGGCGCACCTTTCGCTGGACCCAGGGGGATGCCGAAGTGCTTCTCCCCGGGAATTGGTTTGCCGGGCCTGGGCCATTCTCCCTCTCGATGGCTTTGGGAAACACCCGCCCCTCGGGAATCCCTCCGGTGGACCTCCATGTCCACCTGGATGACCGGTCTCTGGCCACGCTTACCATACCGCCAGGCTACCAGGTATACACCGTCACTGTCCCTTCGGAATTGGCCGAAACCCTGGCCGGGCAGAAGGTCGTCTCGCTGCACCTCTCCTGCGCCGCCTGGCAGCCTTCGAGCGCAGGCTTTCCTGACGAGCGGAGTTTGGGGGTGTGGGTAGACTGGATTCGCCTCACCGAAGCCCCGCCCCGCTGAGACGCCCCCGAACGTATGGGCTAAACCGCCGGCTTGTGCCCGACGACGTAGATGCTGTCCCCTGAGGTGGAAAGGTCGTCGACCACCAGGCCGATCCGGGTCAGCAGGTAACGGGCCTCCTCGGGAGTGTAAAAGTACAGGGGGCAGTAGCGATACTCGACCGGCACGGCGGCACGGAACTGCTGGAAGCCCTCCTCCGAAAGAAGGTTCATCATCTGGAAGTAGAAACGGCCTCCCGGCTTCAATACCCGATACGTTTCCTGCATATAGTTGAAACCGGCCCGTTTGTTGATGTGTTGCAGGACCAAGAGCGAGTAGACCAAGTCAAAATAGTCGCTGGGCACCCCGGAGAAATCAAACCCGTTGGTCTTGACCAGGTGGATACCTTCTTGGCCGGCGAGGTAGACGGTCGCCCATTCCAACATCCCTTGGGAGATATCCAATCCCCAACGTTCCTTCGCCCGGATATATTTCAGGATACGCCCGATCCCGCACCCGATTTCCAGCACCCGAGATTCCGGCTGGTAATACGGAGCCAGCCAGGCGGCATGTTTCGCCCCGTCTTCCTCAAAGCGACGTAGATAGGTCTCCTCGTCCTCCCCAGGGTGGCGGGTGAGGATTTCCTCTTTCGCCCGCAGCAAACTGGTGCGGGCAAACTCATCCCAGTACCGCTCATTGTCGGCCAGATCCTCGGTTCGTGGGGGTGCTTCGCCAGCGATAATCACCGGTCCAGGGCGCGGCGTGGCCACCGCCTGATCCGCAGGTTTGCCGGACTCGTGTTCCTCAAGGCGTGTCCGGTGCTGTTCGATTTCCCAGGCCAACTGCACCAGTAACTCGGAGATCCCATCGAAGGAACGGGCCACCGCCTCGCCGAAGCGGTTCAGGTCATCTACCAGAGGATCCACATACCATTTCCCCGCCATGGCGTTCCATAAGCGCCGTACCCCGGTGACGAGGGGCCCCACGATGGGGAGATGGGAACGAAGCGATCCCGGGCGGACTGTCCGCCGTGCATTCAACAGGGAGGAGATCTCCTGAAGACGGGCGCTGAGTTCATCGACATCCATCGAGGCCTCCTGATCATAACCGTTTACGAGCGACTGCATCTGGAAATGCGCCAACCCCAGCGTGATGTTACCGGCCACAGCGTCTTTCTTCCATCCGGTTCCTGCTGCGCGACACCCATGGCCTATCCAGGGTGGCTAACGCGCTTTTCGCCAGGGCTCGGAGTACTTTGAGTATACTACCCTTTCGGGATGGCGTCAAATCAGCGTGAATCCAGGGATGCTTGTTTCTGCACCGGCAAGACTCCACGACAGAGATGCCTCCTGAATCCAGGCCGCAGCAATGACGGTTGAGAGGGCAACGGGGATCGCAACCTCTGGTGAAAAGGGTCCAGGCAGCGCATCCTAAGCCATATGATAAGGGGGCGCAATCCACGTTGCGCCCCCTTATCGGCGGATCACGCGATCGCCCCTTCCGGGCTCAAGCCAGGGGGGTCAAGCGACCCCGCCCCACCTGGAAAAGCGCATCAGGCTGGGAACATCCCACGACCGGCGGCGAGCATAGCTATATCCATGTATTCGTGTACCCATTCGTGGACGGCAGCGGGCCGGGTTGGCTGTACAGGCCCCCCAGCCTCTTACGGAGGCCGCCGGCGCATTTTCGGCATCTTTTCGATACCCGGATGTCCCCAAGCGAGACGCTCACCCCCTTTACACTTTGCTCCGGCCGTTACTTGGTAGGGGCCTCAGGGTGATAGCCGGGGCCATGGTTGAAATCACCCCCCTCGACCGGCCGCTGATCGGGGGATATGGGATCCGTGATCGGGGGTGCCCCCGTCGCGCCATAATTGGTGAGTTTGGCCCAGTCGACCTGGAAGGTGTCATCATCGTACAGACCTACGCCCACCCGTCCGGAGGTCAGCGAGGAATCGCTTCCCGACCATACCAGGGTCCCGTTGATGTAAAAGTACAGCGATGATCCGTTGGCCACCACGCGCAGCGTGTTCCAGGAGGTCCCCTGATAGATCGCCGAGGTGTAGGTCCAACTCCGGAGGGCCGTGACGGTCCCGTTCACCACTTTATAGACGGAGTAATACCCATCTTGAGCGTACTGGAACACATAGGCACTGTTCCACCAGTGCGTACTGCCCATAGGGTAGACATCTCCCCGGACCCAGAGGCGATTGGCGCAACTTGTGCAGTAAGAGGTGGCGCGGCGCACCCGGGCCTGGTAGTCAAAGTTGGCATACTCTGCCAAGTAATAACTGGCAGAAGCACCGTCCGCATCGACCCCATAGGTCCAGAGATAGCTGCTGCTGACATACCAGGTGCCGTAGTTGGCTTCCCAACCTTCGGCGGAGCCGTTGAACTGCGAGTCGAAGCCCGGCACTTCGTTGTAGCAGTCCCAGGCGTAATCATCCCCGATGGTGATGTAGTAGAAGTTGTAGTAGCCGTAGGCATAGGCGTAGTAGGGGTAGGTGTAGGGAAGCCAGGTGTAGGTCATGTAGGCGAAGTTGAAGCCGTAATAGGAGAAGCCTTCGGCGTGGCGGGTGTAGTAAAAGGCGTAGTAGCCGTAGGTCTGGCTGTAGTAGTTGGCGTAGGCATAATAGGCATAGAGATAGCCGTAGTAGGAGTAGAGGTAACTGTAGTAGCCAAACAGATAGTTATCGAGCACGTAGGGGTCGTTTTGTTGATAGGTAGTGTAGGTGTAGTAGGCGTATAGGTAATAGTAGTAGGAATAGACATAGCCGTAATAGTTGTAGTAATAGGCGTAGTAGCAGTCAGTTTGCGACTCGATACCCTGGGGGAACTCGACGCTCGGCGGCGGAAGGAGGGAGGCTTGGTATTGCTGGTACTGCTCCGGCGTCAGAATTTCGGATAGCCGTGCCGCCATCGCGTTTTGCCAATTCACCAGCGAGGTCACGATCGCTTCGATGTTTTCTGGCTTCAGGTCCCGGCTGTGTAGGTAGGGCAACCCCTGGGCAAATACAGCGGCGCGGACTTGATCCTGCTGCTCCGGGGTCAGGCTACGAACCCATTCAATCGTGGCCTGGGCTTTCTGGCTATCCAGCGTCATGGCCAGGTCGCTCCGGCTCACGCCTTCGGGCAGCGGCGGTTCGGTGGGATCGAACTTCGGGAGGAAGGCCGGGTTTTGCAGGCCGCCCACCCTGTCCAGCGTCGCCGAGTTCTCCCGGGGAGCGGCCTGTCCACCGAGGGTTGCATAGCAAGCATAGGCGTAGTTGTCGGCCACGGTGATGTAGTTATAACTGTAGGCAGCGTACACGTAGGCGTTGTAGGAGTAGGGGTTCGAGGTTGTCCAGGTGTAAAGGATGTAGGCCATATACGTGCCGTACAGGGACGTGCCTTCGGCATGGCGGGTATAATAGTAGGCGTAGTAAGCATAGGTCGAGTGGTAGTAGTAGTAATAGGCATAGTAGGCATAGGCGTAGCCGTAATAACTCTGGCGATAGTCGCTGTACGACAAACTGAAGACGAGGTAGGTGTAGGGGTCGTCCGCGCTCTGATAGGTGTAGTAAGCGTACAGGTAGAAATAGTAGGCGTAGTAGTTTCCGTAGTAGCCGTAGTAGTAGGCGTAGTAGCAATCGTTCTTGGTATCCACCCCGCCCCAGAGCAGGGGTGCCGGAGCTGGCAGCAAGGAATCCAGGTACAGGGCATATTGCTCCAGGGACAGGATGGTAGCCAGGCCGGCCTCCATGTCATGTTTCCACTGCGCCAGTTCTGCCTGCAACGAATCGATCGCCGGGACATCCAGGGTCAGGTCGCCGCCGGATTCGAGAGCCTGGGCCAGTTCGGCGATCGCCGCCTCCAGCGTCTCCGAACGGGTTTTGGCCAGGAGTTCGCCGATCTGGGCTTTTTGCTGCTTGGACAGAGAATTGACCAGTTGATAGGCCAGGGCCAGTTTATCATCGTTGAGCGCCATCAGGGGCCCGTTTTCCGCCAGTGGTGGGAGAGGGGGAGAGCCGGAGGAATCTCCAAGGGGCTGAACGCCGGGAGCCCGTTGACCAGCCGACGGGACTACGATGCCCTGTTGGGGAGGAGCGGCTTGGACCAGGTATACCGGGACGATCAGCGCGATCAGCAATAGGACCATTGCCAC
>JBMFNL010000049.1:0-1606 GCA_049970175.1 Chloroflexia bacterium | reverse complement strand
CTTGGACCAGGTATACCGGGACGATCAGCGCGATCAGCAATAGGACCATTGCCACTTTTTTCATGGTTTCTCCTCCTCCTTGACTTTTTCAGGAGACGGCCTTATCCAGCAAGAAGTTCGAATATCCGGGTCGTTGCTGGATAAGTATATTCTACCATCATTTTTCGCTATTGTCAACCCGCTCGGGGAGGGGTGGAAATAAAATGGGGGCTTGTGCCTTTTACAACCCGGATTTTGCTCAATAAGTGGTGAAAAGCGGACATTTAATAGACAAATTTGCCCAGTAAGTGGGGAAATATATCCACTTCGGGGTGGTTCCCTTGGTAAAAATCTTCGCAACCTATGTATAGGTACGCTGGGCACACCCCATGCAGTCTGGCCGCTCAAACGAGGAAATGAGGGAATGAGGGGGAAGGGTGCGTCCCAAAACCGTCGAATCGTAGGGGGTCGGTCCGGCTGACCCTCACCTCTCACCCCTAACCGAGTGGGGTGAGGGAAAAGACCCCTTCCCGACAAACCCGGGACACACCCAGAGGGAATGCCGATTTGACAAAATGGGGGATATGGTGTATAATAAAAATGTGTGCAGGCCGAGGTGGCGGAACTGGCAGACGCGCTAGGTTGAGGGCCTAGTGAGGGGTATTCCCTCGTGCGGGTTCAAATCCCGCCTTCGGCACTGCCTATTGGGCGAAGAAGAGGGCCGGCCCCTCGGCGCGATGGGCGATTAGCTCAGTTGGAAGAGCGCCTCGCTTACACCGAGGAGGTTCACAGGTTCGAGCCCTGTATCGCCCACCAGAGGATGCCGCGGTAGCTCAGTTGGTAGAGCACATGACTGAAAATCATGGGGTCGTCGGTTCGATTCCGACCTGCGGCACCTATGGGCGGAAGTAGCTCAGCCTGGTAGAGCGTCTGCTTGCCAAGCAGATGGTCGCGGGTTCGAATCCCGTCTTCCGCTCTCCTCCGGAAGTTGGAGGTTGGAAGGTTCTTCCAACCTCCAACTTTTACGTTTAGCCGTGTGGGAGGGGATACCCATGTTGAGGATGAAGCCGCTACTCCCATCCAGTTGACCTTTTCTCCCCCTTGTGTTATCATTTTATACACCCAGGAAAGCCCTGGAGCACTGGAAAAGAGGAACACCTAGACGAGGAGGGAAAAAACATGGCTCAGACCGAAGTACGGCCCCTAGAGATCGAGGAACGTATGCGGCAGATTGCCCGCGAAGTAATAGCGGAGCAGGCGGATGTCCTGCGCAAAGAAATCATGGAGGGGGAACTGGGAAAACTACGCAGGGAATTGGATGCCCATTTTCGGCGCGTTTGGGAAGCCATCCAGGCCCTGGCCGAGGCCCAGAAACGCACCGAGGAACGGGTCAACGAACTGGCCGAGGCCCAGAAACGCACCGAGGAACGGGTCAACGAACTGGCCGAGGCCCAGAAACGCACCGAAGAACGCCTGGAGCGCCTGGAGGCCACCGTCCAGGCCCTGGCCGAGGCCCAAAAACGCACCGAGGAGCGATTGAACGAACTGGCCGAAGCCCAAAGGCGCACCGAGGAAACCATCGCCCGCCTGGACCGCCAACTGGCCGAGACCAATAAGCAGGTCGGCC
>JBMFNL010000048.1:0-24110 GCA_049970175.1 Chloroflexia bacterium | reverse complement strand
CTCGACGGCGTCCTGCTTCCGATGTACCCTATTATACCATATCGTTTTCCCCCGCGCGACCCGTATTTGCCGCTCGACGGCGTCCTGCTTCCGATGTACCCTATTATACCATATCGTTTTCCCCCGCTGCCCACCATCCGCCTATCCTGCCGACGATTCTATGATACCACCGTTCAGCACAACAATTGTTGTCCTGAACGGGCTTTTCCACCCCTTTTTCGGCCGGCGCTCGCCGCCCGCCGGCTACACTCCGGCACCCGCCGGGTTTGCCCCATTCCCATCGTCGTCTTGTAGCCCACCCCGGCGTAGAAGGCGAAATCGGCCAGGGCACAGAGGCGCTGCTGAAGCGACCGTTCGTCCCCCGGAAAGCCGTAGGTCACCCGGCCCACAAAGCCGATCTGCAGGTGGCGTGGATACCGCCACATCACCGTGCGCAGGCCGGCCATTTCCTGGACGATGACATCTTCCTTCAGGTAGGCCTCCAGCGAGGCCGGCTCCATCGCCAGGCTGGCCGGGCATAGGCCGTTCCAGGCACGCAGAAGGCTCCGAAAGACCAGGAGCGGCTCAGGAAAGAGGTGAAAGCGCTTTCCCCAGGGGCGTTGCCCCAGGTGAAAAGCCGTGGGGGTGAGGAACTCCAGGGTGACGGAAGAATCGGCCCCGGCAGCCGCCAGTGCTTCCCAGTTGGTATAGCCGGCCCAAGGCGAGGAACCCGGGCTGACGAGCACCTGGGCAAGGAGGAAGGTCACCTCGCCCAGGCGCAGGGCCGGCCGGCCTTCTTCCAGGAAGCGCCCCATCAGTTCGACATACAGCCGTTCGTCCAGCAGGGTGACCCGAAGGCTATAGTCCCGCTCCGGCGATACCGCAAACTCCCCCTCTCGCCGGCCGGCCATCCCCAAAAGTGGTGAGACGGTAAAGGGGCGCGGCCGACGCCGGGGCGTGTGCAGGAGATCGGCCAGGTCGGGTGCGTACTTACGGATGGCCTCGAGGAAGGCGGCATGGGCCTGGTGGCCGCAGGTGGCCGGAAGGACGGCCGGCCGCTCCGGTCGCAAACGGATGTCCAGAGAATATAGGCCGTTCGCCATTTTCCCAAGCCCTCCATAGTCCCGTGACTACTCCCACAGCAGGTCGGGCTCCAACGCTTCTTCGGCCTCTTCGGCCAGCAGCCCGTACCGGCGGGCCATCCGGGCCGCCGTCTCCCGCATCATCACCACCAGTTCTTCCGGCTCCAGGACCTGGCAGTGCTCCCCGTAACGCAGCAGAATCTGCCGGGCCCTCCAGAGGTTGCTCGTCCGCGCTTTTACCTCGGCCGAGCCGTCCGGAAGCAGGTTCACCTGGGTCTCCGGGAAGCGCGGCGTCACCCCGCCGCAGGCGATCTCCGGCCCCAGGAGGTAGCGGAGGGTATAGGTGTATGTCGGCCGGCGGCCCGGCGGAATCTGCGCCGGTAGGACCTGAGCCGTTCCGGGCACCATCCGGCTCAGACGGTAGCGCAGGGTGCCCGCATTTCTGCGTTCCTCGGAGCCAACCTGAACCCGCAGGCAGTAGCCCTCCAGGTAGTAGTGCCCATCTTGCAATTCGACCTCATACGGTTCCACCACATGGCGGTGGTCACGGCCTTCTTCCCCTTCCCGGCGGGCCGGCCGGTAGACAAAGGCCAGTTGCCGCCGCCGCACCACCGCCTCTTCCACCGCCGCCCAGACGTCCGGAGCCACCTCATCCCGATCCAGAACCTCCAAGTCCAGTTCCGGAATGGTGCGCAAGCGCAACACCTGGCGGCGGCGCTCCTCAGGAAGCAGGGCGACCAGGCGGTCCAGGAGCGCCCGTACCTCGTTTCCATGCGGTGCGGTCAGGGGAAAGTTGTGGTAGAGAAAGGCCAGGGCCTTTAGGTCCTCGTCCGGCAGGTCCAGCCAGGGGAAGGGGAGGGCCCCGAGGACATAGTGGCGGCCGGAGCGGCGATATTCCAGTTCGGCCCTCCATTCCTGGCGCAGGCAGTGCAGGTCATATTCCAGGGTGCGGATGGAAAGCCCCTCATATGCGGAGCCCAGCGCCTGCCGGACGGCCTCCCGCAGATCCTCCACGCCGGCCGGCCCGCGCAACAGGCGAACCAGGAGGAGCAGGCGACGCTGTGTGGCCCGATGAGAGGAAACCCGTCGGCCGAAAGGCATCGGTGCATCCTTTCTGTCCATCCGGTAGATATTCTATCACCGCTGCCTCTTCGAAGCAACAATCGTTGACAGACCCCGGGTGCTGTATTATAATACCATCAAACGAACTGGAGAGAAACGGTGATGGATAGCCACCAGGCGCGTCGTTCCTTCCTCGACTTTTTCGCCCGTCATGGGCATACGGTGGTGCCGGGCTCTTCGCTGGTGCCGGCCCAGGACCCCACCCTCCTCTTCACCAACGCCGGCATGAACCAGTTCAAGGACGTCTTCCTGGGCCTGGAGAAGCGCCCCTATAGCCGCGCCACCACCGTCCAGCGCTGCCTGCGCGTCTCGGGCAAACATAACGACCTGGAGGAGGTCGGCCCCTCGCCCCGCCACCACACCTTCTTCGAGATGCTGGGCAACTTTTCCTTCGGCGATTACTTCAAGGCCGAGGCCATCGCCATGGCCTGGGAGTTGCTCACCCGGGATTACGGCCTCCCTCCCGAGCGCCTCCGCCCCACCGTCTTCGGGGGCGACGAGCAGTTCGCCCCCGACGAGGAGGCCGCCCGCCTCTGGGAGGAAGTGGCCGGCTTTCCGCAGGAGAAAATCCTGCGCCTGGGCCGCAAGGACAACTTCTGGCAGATGGCCGATGTGGGTCCCTGCGGCCCCTGCTCCGAAATCCACTATGACCTCACCGGCCACTGCCGGCGCAACCCCCAGGCGGATTGCGACCCCTCCTGCGATTGCGGCCGCTGGATCGAACTCTGGAACCTGGTCTTTATGCAGTTTGAAATCCGTGCCGATGGCAGCGTCGTCCCCCTCCCCCGCCCCAGCGTGGATACCGGGGCCGGCCTGGAGCGCCTCCTGGCCGTCCTCCAGGACGTGCCCTCCAACTACGATACCGACCTCTTCCGGCCCATCATCCGCCGCCTCCAGGAGATGCTCGGCCATAGCGATGAGGAACTCGCCCGCCGCATCGCCCCCTACCGCGCCGTGGCCGACCACAGCCGCGCCGTGGTCAACATGATCGCCGACGGGGTGCTCCCGGGCAACCTGGGGCGCAACTCCATCCTGCGCCGCATCCTGCGCCGGGCCGTCTACCAGGGCCGTCTCCTGGGCTTCTCCGGGCCGTTCCTGGGCGAGCCGGCCCGCGTGGCCATCTCCATCCTCGCCCCGGCCTATCCCCACCTGGCGGAGAAGGAGGACTTGATCCTGGAGGTCATCGCCGACGAGGAGGAGCGCTTCGGGCGCACCCTAGAGGCCGGCCTGAACCGGCTGGAGGCGCTTCTGGAAGGTCTGACCGAGCCCCGCCTCCCCGGGGAGGCGGCCTTTGAACTCTACGCCACCTACGGCTACCCGCTGGACCTGACCCGGCTCATCACCCGACAGCGCGGCATCGAGGTGGACGAGGCCGGCTTCCAGGAGGCCGTGTCCCGCCATCAGGCGGTCAGCCGGGGCGAGGCCGCCGGCGCCGAGGCGATGGCCATGGCCGGCCGCTACCGCGACCTGGGCCTTCCCCCCACCGCCTTCACCGGCTACGAGACCACCCGCGATGAAGGCCGCCTCCTGGCCCTCCTGAGCGAGGGCGAACGGGTGCGCCGGGCCTCGGCCGGCGAGCGCCTGGAGGTCATCCTGGAACGCACCCCCTTTTACGCCGAAGCCGGCGGCCAGGTCGGCGATACCGGCGTGCTCATCGGCCCGCACGGCCGCTTCACGGTGGAGGATACCCGCCGCCCCATCCCCGACCTGGTGGTGCACCTCGGCCAGGTGGCCGAGGGCTACCTGGAGGAGGGCGAAACGGTGCGTGCCGAGGTGGATGCCGAACGCCGCGCCGACATCGCCCGCAACCATACCGCCACCCACCTCCTGCACCGCGCCCTGCGCCGGGTGCTGGGCGAACACGCCGCCCAGTCCGGTTCCCTGGTCGCCCCCGACTACCTGCGCTTTGACTTTTCCCACCTGCGGGCGATGACGGCCGAGGAACTGGAGGAGGTCGAGCGCCAGGTCAACACCGCCATCCGGGAGAACCTGCCGGTCTGCCCCCGCATTCTGCCCAGGGACGAGGCCCTGCGTCAGGGGGCCGTCGCCCTCTTTGGGGAAAAGTACGGGGAGACGGTGCGCATGATCGGCATTGAGGACGGGGAGACCGTCTTCTCCCGCGAACTGTGCGGCGGCACGCATGTGCTCCGCACCGGCGAGATCGGGGCCTTTTTCATCCTGAGCGAAGGCAGCATCGGGGCCGGCCTGCGGCGCATCGAGGCCGTCACCGGGCGAGCGGCCATCGCCTGGGCCCGACGGCAGGTACGCCGCCTGCAGGAACTGGCCGCCCGGTTGGGCGTCCCACCGGAGCGCCTGGAGGAACGCCTGCACAGCCTGTTGGAGGAGGGCCGGGAGCGCGAGCAGCAGTTCGTTTCCCTGCAGCGGAAACTGGCCCAGGCGCAACTGGACCGGTTGCTGGGACAGGTCCAGGTCGTGGATGGGGTTCAGGTCGTCGCCGCCCAGGTGGACCTGCCCGACGTGGCCCGACTGCGCGAGGTAGGCGATTTCCTGAAGGAGCGTCTGGGCTCGGCCGTCATCGTCCTGGCGGCCGTGATCGAGGGCCAGGCCCGGCTGGTGGCCATGGTCACGCCCGATCTGGTGGCCCGGGGATACCATGCCGGCCATCTGGTGCGCCGGGCGGCCGAAATCGTCGGTGGGACCGGGGGCGGCCGGCCGGAGATGGCCCAGGGTGGCGGGCGCTTCCCGGAGCGTCTGGAGGAGGCGCTTTCTCAGGTGAGCCAACTGGTGCGGGCCGGCCGGCATCCCTGAGCCCGGGGCTTGTGCCCGCGGTGCAGGCCGCTTTCCGGCCGCAGGCCGTGAGGAGGAAAACGATGTCCGAGGAGACGGTAACCGTTACCCTCCTGCCGGAGGACGATACCGAGGCGATTCTGGAAAAGGTCCGACGGGCCAAGGCGAAAAAGATCAACCTGATCGTCCCGCCCGGCACCCGGGCTTTGCAGACGTTGGGCGGCTTTACCATGCTGCGCAAGGCCTGCGACATCACCGGCCTGGAGATTACGATCTACTCGACCGAGGAAAAGACCTGCGACCTGGCCCGGGTGTGTCGCTTTGAGGTCGTGCGGGTGGATCAGGAGGTACGTCCCCGGGAAGTCGTGCCCCCACCGGAGCCGCCGCGCATCGTCGTTTCCACCCGGCCTCCGGAGCCGGCCGGCGTGGCCCCCGCCCCGGCCGCTGTGGAGGAGGTCCGGGAGGAAGCCGCGCGGGCCGGCCTTTCGGAAGCGGACCTGGCCCTTTTCGAGGCCCCGGAGAGCATGTCGCTCACCGAGGACGTGGAACTGCGCCGGGAGGCCTTTGCCCGGCCGGCCCCGGCACCGGCGCCGGAGGTGGCCGTTCCGCCGGAGCGGCCGGCCGCGCCCCGGGCAAGGCCGCCTCGCAAGCCCTCTCCTCTGGCGTTCCTCTGGGAGCCGCTGGCGGGAGCCCTCGCCAACATCTACATCGCTATCGTCGGCCTCTTCCTGCGGACGGCCTCCCGCTTCCAGCCGCGGGTCCAGGCCGGCGTCGTCGCCGAGGAGGCGCCGGCCGTGGCCGCCCCTCGTGCCCCTACCGCTGAAGAGAGGCGGGTGCTGGGTCGGCGCAAAATGCGCTACTACCTCGTCTCCCTCCTGGCTACCTTCGGCTTCACCCTGCTCCTCATCGCCCTTTACGTCTTCTCGCTGCCCCAGGTCACCGTCGCCCTGACCCCGCTGCAGGCGGAAGAGAAGCAGATGGACATCGTTCTCACCATCGCCCTGACCGATACGCTGGCCTCCAAGGGGGTCCAGGCTGCGCCCCAGGTGGAGGGGGAAACGGTGCGCATCCCGGCCAAGGCCGTGCAGGTGGAGTTGGAACGTACCGAAGCCATCTCGACCACGGGAGAGCAGTGGATCGCCGACGGGACGGCCACCGGGGTGGTCGTCTTTGTCAACCTGACCGGATACGGTATCAACGTTCCGGCCGGGACGCGTCTCTCCGGCGGTGGGGCCACGTTCCACACCACCCAGGATGTCTGGGTGCCGGGCTCGGACTTTCGGGGGGAGGACGCCTACCTGGGCAAGGGTCGGGTGAACGTCGTGGCCGACGTCCCGGGCAGTGCGGGGAACGTGCCGGCCGGGGCCATCGGGGTGATCGAGGGCGATCTATCCTGCTGCCTCACGGTGGAGAACGGCGAGGCCACGGCCGGCGGTTCGGAACGCCACGCCGTCATCGTCACGGCCGAGGACCAGGCCCGGCTGCGGGAGCGTCTCCTGAGCGCCCTCCAGCAGGAGGCCTATAGCCAACTCCAGGCCAAACTGAGCGGGCTGGAGGTACTCAGCGGAACGCTCCAGATCGAGACGCTGGAGGAGACGTTCAGCCAGTCCGTCGGCGCCGAGGCCAGGACGCTGACCCTCCGGGCCCGGGTACGTGCTTCTGCGCTGGCCAGCGCCCCGGCCCTGCTGGGCAGGGCGGTGGAAACGGCGGTGGAGCAAAAACTGGGCGGCCAGAAGGCCGGACAGGAGATCGGCACGGTGACCTATGGGCCGCTGGAGGCGGTGTCTCCGGGTCCGGGCAACACCTGGGCCTACCGGACGGTGGCCACCGTTCCCATCTTGAACCGCATTGACGAGGGGTTGAAGGCGGAGATCGCCGGCCGGCTGCGGGGGAAGAGTTACCAGGAGGCCCGGCGCATCCTGGAAAGTTACCGTGACCGCATCGCCGATTACGCCATCACCCCGGTACTGGACTTTTTGCCCAGCCTGGGCGGCATCCAGGTGGTGGATATCAGCGGCTACCGGTGATGGAGGCCCATGACCGCCTGTTGGGGCTGGACGTAGGCCGGCGCCGCATCGGGGCCGCCCTGAGCGACCCTTCGGGCCTGCTGGCCTCGCCTCTGGGGGTGATCGAACTTCGGGGGGCCGGGGAAGGCCAGGCGGAGGTCTGCGCCTGGGTCCGGGCGTATGGGGTGGCCCGGGTCATCGTGGGCCTGCCGTTGCACCTGGACGGCTCGGAGGGGGAGGAGGCGGCCTGGGTTCGGGAGTGGGCAGAGCGGCTGCAGGCCCGTCTGGATATCCCGGTCGAACTTTGGGATGAGCGGCTGAGCACCGTGGCAGCCGAGCGCAACCTGCGGGAGAGCGGCATGGGCCGGAAGCGCCGCCGGGAACGCCGCGACGCAGTGGCGGCGGCGTTGATCCTGCAAAGTTACCTGGATGCCCGGAGGTCACCACACCCGACATAGAAATCCCTTCAAATAGGCCCCTTCCGGGAAGGTGAGCCGCACCGGGTGGTCTTCTCCCTGGAAGAGCCGGGCGAGAATCTGCACCTCCCGGCCGGCATCCAGGGCGGCTCCGAAGACGACCTTCTGGAAGAGTTCGGCGCTCACCAGGCCGGAGCAGGAAAAGGTGACGAGCAGGCCGCCGGGGCGCAGGAGGTGCATCCCCAGCATATTGATGTCCTTGTAGCCCCGGGTAGCGGCGGTCACCTGGGAGGTGCGGGCGGCGAATTTGGGTGGGTCCAGGATGACCACATCGAAGGAACGGCCGGCCGCCCGCCATTCCCGTAATGCGGCAAAGGCGTCCCCCTCTTCCCACCAGGTGCGCTCCGCCACCCCGTTCCGGCGGGCGTTCTCCCGGGCAAGTTCCAGCGCCTCGGCCGAGGAATCGAGGCCCACCACCGAGGCGGCCCCGCCGGAGGCGGCGTGGACGGCAAACCAGCCGCTGTAGGTGAAGACGTCCAGCACCTCTTTCCCCGCGCACAAAGGAGCCACCCGAAGGCGGTTCTCCCGCTGGTCCAAATAGGCCCCCGTCTTCTGGCCGCGGCGGATATCCACCCCAAAAGGCCGGCCCCCCTCCCAGACTTCCACCCGCTCCGGCGGCTCCTCGCCCCACAGGAGGCCGCTCTGACGAGGGGGCAGGCCTTCCAGCCGGCGGACGGCGGCCTCGCTGCGTTCGTAGATGCCCCGGGGGACACACCGTTCGGCCAGGAGCGCCACGAGGTCCTCCCTCCAGACCTCGGCCCCCCAGGAGAGGAGTTGCAGAACCAGGTAGGGGCCGTAACGGTCCACGATGACGCCGGGGAGGCCGTCGGATTCGGCATACACCAGACGGTAGGCGGTCGTGGCCGGGTCCCGCTCCAGCCTCGCTCGGCCGGCCAGGGCCCGTTCCAGTCGCCGGCCCAGGAAATCCCGGTCTATGGCCTCGTCGGCCTCCCAGGTGCAGAGGCGGACCCGAATCTGGGAACGGGGGCTATAGGCGCCGCGGGCCAGGAAGCGGCCGGCCGCGTCCACCACCTCCACAACCTCGCCGGGGGAAGGCCGGCCCTCTATCGAGGCGATGGCCCCGGAAAAGACCCAGGGGTGGCGCTGTCGAACCGATTTCTCCCGGCCCGGCTTGAGGACAACCTTCGGGAAGGCGGTCATCGTGCGGCTCGCGGAACCTCTCCCTGAGCGAGAAACGCCTCCATCATGAACTGCTCCAGTTCACGGCTGGTCGTGGAGAGGTCCTTGACCGTATCCACCGATTGCCAGTAGGCCCGGGAGCAAAAGGCCCGCAACTGGCCGCGCCGGGCCAGGAGGGGAAAGGTCTCCACCTCGTGGTCCCCCCGGTCGGGCAGGAAATCGTAAATGGCCCGGTTGAGGACGTAAACGCCGCCGTTGATCCAGTAGGGCAGTTCCGGCTTTTCCCGAAAGCCGAGCACCCGCTGCTCCGGATCCACCTCGACGATGCCAAAGGGGCTGAAGTAGGGGGCCAGGTAGATCGTGCCCATCGCTCCCGAGGCCCGGTGCTCGGCGATCATCTGCCGCAGGGGAAAGTTGGTGATGACGTCGCCGTTGGTCACCACCACCGGGTCGTCCTCCGGTGCCAGCCGGGAGAAGGCCAGTTTCATCCCGCCGCCCCGGCCCAGCGGCGTTTCTTCGACCACGTACTCGATGGTCAACCCCCAGCGGGAGCCGTCGCCAAAGTAGTTGCGGATGACCTCGTGGCGGTAGCCGCAGGAGAACAGGATGCCCTCGATGCCGTTGGCCCGCAGCCAGCGCACCTGATAGGCCAGGAGGGGCACGCCCAGAATCTCGACCATACCCTTGGGGCGATCGTTGGTATAGGGGCGCAGGCGTTCGCCCTTGCCTCCGGCCAGGATGATGGCTTTCATTCCGTCTCCTCCGTATCCAGCGTTCCCCAGGCCGCCCGCAGCGCCTCCAATGCCTCGGTGAGATTCAGCGGTGAATACTGCAGGCGAACGATGGGCACGAGCAGGTTAAAGTCGGCGATCTTGCGGTTGAGCCGTTCGATGAATTCCCGAATCTGCTGCCAGGAGCGGGCCTGGGCCTGGCGCAGGCGCCTTTGCTCCTGGCGACGCTCCTCCGGCGGCATCGTGGCCAGGGCGGCCCGGCGCTCCTCCATCCAGCGCCGTTCCTGGGCGTAGCGTTCCTGAAGGGCCAGGAGGTCGGTGCGGATTTCGGCCTGGCGCATGATCCAATCGGGCGCCAGGCCGGCCCGTTCCAGGAGGTCAAAGGCCAGGCGCCAGTCCGGGGGAACCAGGGGGTTTTCCCGCCACTGGAGCGGCCGGCCGTGCCCGGGGAGGTTATCGAATTCCCCCCGTTCCATCGCCGCCAGGATTCTCCGTTCGGCCAGGAGATGCCAGTTGAGCATAGTCCGCTCCTGCTTCGGTATGCCCTGTATTCTACTACACCCCACCCCGGCACGCAAATCGTCCTCGGGACATGTAGATAGGCACCGTCCTCGCGCTCCGGCCTACTCAATCGGCGCCTCGCCTAACCGCAAACGTGCATCCCCGGGACATACGGCCGTCGCTGTGCTCCGGCCTCAATCGGCGCCTCGCCCAACTCACCCAGAACCGAACCCGTGGTTGCAAAACTTCCGGAATTTGTATACAATGCTTGTGGAAGTTAGCGGGTAGGGCGCGGACAGTATGGTCAGGACGACCTTCGATCCAGCGGGCATCGTTCCGCCGGAATGAGTTTGCCGCTTGGATAACCTGGGAGGTGCCAGATGATGAGGAAAATGCCTCTTCTCGCTACCTGTTTGGGCCTGTTCTTTCTTCTGGTCGGGCTCGCCGGGTGCGCGCCGGCCCGGGCCACTCTCGCCGTTACCCAGCCACCCGTCGTGCCCCAGGAAGCGGCGGCTGCGACGGCCCCGCCCAAGCCGGCCGGCACCCCCGCCCCCGCAGTCACGACTGCGCCGGCCAAGGAGGCCGCCCCGGTTTACTACCCCTTTGCCGCCGAACGCAAGATCATCAAGAACGCCGAGATGACCCTGGTGGTAGAAAACACCGACGCGGCCATCGACCGCCTCACCGGCATCGCCACCCAGTACGGCGGCTACATCCTGAGCGTTCAGACCTGGTATAGCGGCGAGTACAAGGAAGCCACAGTGATCTTTGCCGTCCTCTCGGATAACTTCGAGCGGGCCATGCAGCGGGTCCGCGAGATCGCCCTCAAGGTGGAGAAGGAGGCCGCCTCGGGGCAGGACGTCACCGACATCTACGTGGACCTGGAATCGCAACTGCGCAACCTGGAGGCCACCCAGGCCCGGCTGCGCTCCTTCCTGGACAAGGCCCAGACGGTGGAAGAGGCCCTCAAGGTCAACCAGGAACTGCGCAAGATCGAGGAGGAGATCGAGGTCATCAAGGGCAAGATGAACTTTATCGAGGGGCGCTCGGCCTATTCCCTGATCACCGTGGACATCCGGCCGCTCCGCCCTACCCCCACGCCCACCCCCACCCCCACACCCACTCCCACGCCCACGCCGGCGGCTTGGGAACCCGGCAAGACCCTGGAACGGGCCACCGGGACGCTGGTCGAGATCGGCCGCTTCGCCTGGGAGGCGGTTATCTGGATCGTGGTCGTCATCCTGCCGGTGGCCATCGTGCCGGCCGCCATCATCTACGGAGTCATCCGGGCCACCCGACGCGCCGGGAGGAAGGGGCCCCAGGGGTAGTAGGACAACGCCGCAGGAGTTGTCCTATAATTTGCCCACGTAATCGGGCAGCAGGATCGGGGAGCGCACCTCCGGCTCCAACCCGGCCTCCCGGAGTTGCCGCTCCCACTCGACCAGGTGTTGGAGCGTGGGCTTGCCCATCTGCACCTCGCGGGCTCTCCGGGCGGCGGCGATGCCGGCCCGCCGGCCGAAGACACAGACGTCCAGGAGCGAGTTCCCCATCAGGCGGTTGCGTCCGTGGATGCCCCCGGAAACCTCCCCGGCGGCATAGAGGTTGGGAATCTCGGTGGCACAGTTGACGTCGATCTTGATTCCCCCGTTCTGGTAGTGCAGCGTGGGATAGACCAGCATCGGCTCCTTGGTAATGTCCACGCCGAAGCGGATGAACTGGCGCACCATGGCCGGAAGTTCGCGCTTCACCGTCCCCGGCCCGTGGATGATCTCGATCATCGGCGAATCGAGCCAGACGCCCTGGAAGCCGGAAGGCGTCCTCACCCCCTTGCCCCGCTCCTTGCACTCGCGGATGATGGCCGCCGATTCCACGTCCCGTGTCTCCCGGGGGTTGACAAACTGGACCCCATCCACGTTCAGCACCTGGGCCCCCAGGCCGCGCACCTTCTCCGTCACCAAAAAGCCCAGGATTTGTTCCGGGAAGGCCGCGCCGGTGGGATGGTACTGCATCGTATCGATCTCCCGGAGATGGGCGCCGGCGCGATAGGCCAGGACCAAACCGTCGCCCGTCGCGCCGTAATGGTTGGTCGTGGCAAAGCCCTGGTAGTGCAGCCGGCCGCTGCCGCCGGTGGCCAGGATGGTGCATTTGGCCCGGGCGACCAGGTACTGCTCCGTCTCCATGTTGTAAAGCACGGCCCCCACACACTGCCCCTTGTCATCCAAGATCAATTCGACCGCCGCCGTGAACTCGAGCACGAGAATGTCCTGGCTGCGGTTGCGCACTTCGTCGCGTAGGGTGCGCATAATTTCGGCTCCGGAATAGTCCCGCGCCGCGTGCATCCGCTTACGGCAGGTGCCGCCGCCGTGGATGGTGATCATCGTGCCGTCGGGCATCTTGTCGAACATGCAGCCCAGGCTTTCCAGCCACCAAATCACCTTGGGGGCATCCATAACGAGCGCCTCCACCAGGTCGGGGTCGTTGGCATAGTGTCCGCCGCCGATCACATCCAAGTAGTGGAGGGCCGGGGAATCGTTCTCCTTATCGGCCGCCTGGATGCCCCCCTGGGCCATCATGGTGTTGGCGTCGCCGTGGCGCAGTTTGGTCACCAGCACAACTTTCGCCCCGTTCTCCTGGGCCATCAGGGCGGCGGCCGAACCGGCCCCCCCGCCGCCGATGATGAGCACGTCGGTCTCGACGTCGGCCCGGCTGACGTCGAAATCCGGGGAGATGATGGGCCGGCCCTCCAGCACGGCGGCCAGTTCGTGGGGCGTCTTTCCCCCCTTGTTCGGCCCCACCCGCAGGGTGGCAAAGGCTTCCGGAATAAAGTCGGGGTGGAAACGGCGCAAGAGGTCATCCTTTTCCTGGGCGGAGAGGCGGGGGAAGGTCTCCGCAAGGCGCGCCGAACGCGTCGCCTCCACCCGCTTGAGCGATTCGTACATCTCGGGGGTGTAAATCATTTTGTCCTCCTGGTAGGGTTAAAGGTTTGGAACCTAGTCCGGCTCGATATCCCGGCTGTTGTACCGTTCGGCCAGTTCCTCCTTGGACATGGCCTTGAGTTGGGCAATCTCCTGGTGATATTTGCCCTCCTCGATCTCCCGCACCCGCTCGGCCAGGTGCTTGGCCGGCGGGGCGATATATTTCCCATAGAGCCGGCGACAGAGGATGGCGATGTTATATTGCACCTCCTCGGCCGGGCAACGGGCAGCACAGAGGCCGCACATGATGCAGTCGAACGATTTGTCGGCCACGGCGGCGATGTCGCCCCGCATGGCCGCGGCCATGTAGGCCCGCACGTCAATTTCTTGGGGGCAGGATTTGGTGCAGGTGCCGCACTGCAGGCAGCGCAGCACCTCCGGGTAGATGCGGAAGAGCGTCTCGGCGGTGGGGGTGAGTTTCTCCAGGTCGTAACTCTTGCGTTCGGCCGGGAAGAAAGGAATCTGGGTCAGGTACATATTCGGCTGAACCAGGGTGGCGCAGGCCAGGCCGATCTTCAGCCGGTAGTCGCCGGCGATGCGGTAGACCGTGCCGCAGGCCCCGCAGAAGCCGGCCCGGCAACCACATCCCCGCAGGAGCCGGTACCCGGCATATTCCATAGCCTTCTGGATGGTCAGCGAGGGCGGAACCATATACTGCTTGCCCATAATGTAGATCGGGATCAGGTTCTCCGGTTCGGACATCGCTTTCCTCCTGGGTTGGGAATTGGGAGTGGGATTTACCTTTCGACGATATGCAACTCGTCCTCTCGGAACACGGTCAGCGGCAGTTCTTCCTCCAGGCTGCGGCCCGCCTCATAGCCGAAGAGGGCCTGCACCTCCTCTCCGACGGCGCGGAAGACGAGCGTGAGCGGCAGCGAACTGGGGCAGCCTTCTTCGCACATCCCGCAGCCTATGCAGGAGGCGACCATATGGTTGAGGCGGGTGAGTTGGAAGAGGAGGGTGTCCGCAGGCATGCGCACCGCTCCCCGCCGGCCAGCCCACTTCATATACTGCTGCGAGGCATGGTCAAAGGTCGGGGTGCGGAAGATGCACTCGCGGCAGTAACAGATGGGGCAGACTACGGTGCAGTTATGGCAGCGCAGACAAGGGGAGAAGATGGAAAGCAGCCCCTCCGGCGTGCGCATCTGCTCCCGGATGGCGGCAAAGGCCTCGTCCCGGCGGCCGATCCGGGCCTCCCGCAGCCGGGCGACGGCCTCCTCCCGGCCGGCCACCTCCCGCGCCTCCATCCCCCAGAGGGCGGCCAACTCAGCCCGACGGTCGGCCAGGTCCAGGAAGAGTTCCCTCTGCGCATCCACCCCGAAAAGCCCCACTACGACGTCCACCCCCTCGGGGATAAAATGCTCGCAGATGCGGCAGGCGGTGCGCAGTTCCCGGCCCGGCCAGGAAAAACCCACCCTGGGATCCACCCGCTCCAGGAGGCGTGCCGTCAGATGCTCCTCCGCCGCGGCCATGGCCCCGTAATCCAGCACCTTGTAGGTGCCGTAGCAGTCTACCCCGATGGTGAGGACGTTCTCCAGCCGTACCTGGCGCAGTTTGCTCAACTCCACCGTAGCCCGCCATTCGCAGGCCTTCAGGACGACGGCCAGGCGCTCACCCGGCCCGGTAAAGGTCAACTGGGAGACGATGCGCGACGAATGCACCGGCATCACCGGGGCGATGGGATCGGCCCCGGCCAGGAGTTCGGGGTCGCGCATCAGGGTGGGCACCAGGTTGCGCCGGTCCGGCGTGGCCACCGGCACCAGGACGGCGTCCACCACCCCGCGCTCCAGCAGGGCGCGAAGCATTCCCCGAAGCGTTCCCAGGACGTCGCCGTTGAGGATGGAAAGGGTGCCGTGAATGGACATTGGGTTGCTCCTTGTTACGTGTTGCGTGTTCCGTGTTGCGTGTTGCGTGTTCCGTTTGCGTGCTAAATGGCCCAGACGGCTTTCATCGGGTTGGGGCCTTTTTGCTTCAGGAATTGCACCATTTCGGTGATGGTCTCGGCGAAGCGTTTGCCCTCGCTGGCACTGATCCAGCGCAGCCAGACCCGGTCCTCCTCCATCCCTACCTGCCGGAGGATGTTCTGGAGGATGGCTACCCGCCGGCGGGCCTTGTAGTTGCCGCTCTGGTAGTGGCAATCGCCGGGATGGCAGCCGCCGATGAGGACGCCGTCGGCTCCCTCCAGCAGGGCCTTGAGGACGTAAACCGGGTCCACGGCCCCGCTGCACATCAGCCGGATGATGCGCACGTTGGGCGGATACTGCAGGCGGGAGGTCCCGGCCAGGTCGGCCCCGGTGTAGGTGCACCAGTTGCATAGAAAAGCCACGATGCGCGGCTCAAACGTTTCCGACATACCGGCCTCCATCCAGGGGCAGTTGAAAGTTGGCCAGTT
Organism: Chloroflexia bacterium; assembly: GCA_049970175.1. GTDB lineage: Bacteria > Chloroflexota > Chloroflexia > DTKN01 > DTKN01 > JASFBA01. The sequence goes on along the minus strand of JBMFNL010000048.1, from coordinate 8,958 downwards.
CCAGGTTGAAATACCCGGCGGGCGCAACTAGGAAATCCATATCCCTTCGATGTGCGTCACTTTCCAATCGTCCCCGGCCCACTGGAGGGTGATCCGTTCCCCTCTACCGGCCAGGGGGGCGATGAAGGTATCGATCTGTAGCACGGCTTCATCCTCGGAAAACTCCAGGATGGCAAAGCGGACACAGGTCAGCCGGCCGTCCCCGCAACGGGGGCGATAGCGCCGGTAGGTCTCCTCGTCGGTGGCATAGAGCCGGCCCTCCACCCCGATCCAGACCCCATGCACGACCTCATCCCGGACGAAAGGGCGATCGTCGGCCGGCGGTTCGCCCCAGACGATGAAATACTGCGGCTCGACCCCAGCGGGAAGTCCGCCCGGTTCCAGCACCTCCTCCAGGGAACGCAGGCCAGGCCGGCTCATCGCCTCGCCGATGGCCCAGAGGGCTACCCCCTCCCGGGAACGGGCGGCCGGCGTGGGAGCCACCCCATAGCCCAGGAGGAGGCCCACTCCCAGGATAAGCCACCACCATAGCGATTTCCCCGGCATCGCGGCCCTCGATCTACGCGGAACGCAGGTCCAGGACCTGGGCCCCGGCCTGTTCCAGCGCCGCCCGGAGCGCGCCTTCCTCCACCCCGCGCACCTTCATCGTGATCGTGCCGTGGGTGCGGTCCCGGCCGTAGAAGGTGCCCAGGGAGAGGATGTCCCCGCCGGCCCGGGCCACCGCCGCGGTGAGCCCGGCCAGCACCCCCGGCCGATCCTCCACCGAGAGCGTCACCCGCAGCCCCTGTTCCCGCGCCCCCAGCATCTCCAAGAAAACCTTGAAGAGGTCGGTCTCGGTGATGATGCCCACGAGTTGGCCGTCCTCCACCACCGGCAACCCGCCGATCTTGTGGTCCACCATGATGCGGGCAGCCTCCTCCAGCGGGCAGTCGGGACAGACGGTGATGACCTCGCGGGTCATGATCTCCTTGACCTTGAGTTTGGAGAGCAGGTAACTGATCTCATAGACGCTCAGGCTGGTGGCCGGCGAGGGCGAGGCGTAGAGGAGGTCCTTCTCCGAGACGATGCCGACCAGCCGGCCGTGCCGGTCCAGCACCGGCAGCCTCCGCACCCGGTTCTGGCGCATAAAACTCAGCGCTTCGGCCACCGGGGTGTCCTCCTGGATGGTGATCGGGTGAACCGTCATGCGCTCACGAACCAGCATGAGAATCCTCCTGAGACAGTCGTTCCCGGGCCAAGCGAAGCCAGGCCCGGACGGTTTCCTCGCGCAACTTACTCTGGACTAGGGAACGCAAGCCCTCCTGGAGCAACTCGTCCTCGGTCAGAGAAAAGGCCTCGACCAGCCGTTTGGTATCCACCATCCTTTGCTTCCGGCCCCGGCTCTCTAATCCAGGGCCTCGTCTATCATAGCATAGATCTGCACCTTTTCAAATCCCAGGTGCTGGGTGGCCCCGCTGGGACAGGCCACGGCGCAGGCTCCGCAGCCCTGGCAGAGCACTTCGATGACCTCGGCCACGTGTGTTTCCTCGTTCAGTACCCGGGCTTCATAGGGGCAAACGGCGACGCAGAGGCCGCAGCCCTTGCACAGGCGCGGGTTGACCTGGGCCACGATGGCCTGGGCCTCCAGCCGATCCTGGGAAAGGAGGGTGGCGGCCCGAATCGCCGCCCCCTGGGCCTGGGCCAGCGTCTCTTCGAGCGACTTGGGGGAATGGGCCAGGCCGCAGAGGTAGATGCCGTCGGCGGCAAAGTCCAAGGGACGCAACTTGACGTGGGCCTCCAGGAAAAAGCGATCTTGGGTCAGCGGCACCTTGAGGACCTGGGCCAGCACCTCGCTATCCGGATGCGGCACGATGCCGGTGCTGAGGATGACCCGGTCGGCCGGCAGCGCCAGCCGGCCCACGCCCGGGCTCTCCACCTCCACCTGCAACCTCCCACCGGCCGCCACCACCTGCGGCTTCCGCTCCGGCCGGTACTCCAGGAAGAGGACGCCCCGGCGACGGGCCTCCTCGTAGTACTCCTCCTGAAAGCCGTAGGTGCGGATGTCCCGGAAGAGGACGGTCACCTGCGCTTCCGGCGCCCGTTCCTTGATCCGGAGGGCGTTCTTGACGGCGATGCTGCAGCAGATGCGGGAGCAGTAGGGGTGCTCCTCATCGCGGGAGCCGACGCACTGAATCATCACGAAGGAGGGCGGCCGGCCGTCCACCGAGGCAAGCACCGTTTCCGGCCGGTCGGCCAGGATCTGCTCCAGTTCGCGTTGGGTGAGGACGGCGGGGTGCTCCCCGTAGAGGTACTCTCCCGGCCGCGGCCGGTACTCCTCCGCACCGGTGGCCACGACGATGGCCCCGTGGGTCATTTCCTCCACCCGTCCCTCGGCCCGACGGTGCAGGCGGCTGTGGAAGCGGCCCACATACCCGCCCACCTCTAGGAGTTCGGTCTCGGTGTAAACCCGGATCCAGGGATGGGCCTGCACCTCCTCCTGGAGGCGCTGGAGGAAGGCCTGGGGGTCGTTCCCGCGCAGGGTGTAGCGCAGGTGGCGCAGGTTTCCGCCCAGTTCCTTCTCCCGCTCGATCAGGGTGACGGGAAAGCCCTGGTCGGCCAGCGTGAGGGCCGAGAGCATCCCGGCCGGCCCCCCGCCGATGACCAGGGCGCTGTGCTCGATCTCGACCGAGGGGCGGTGAATCGGGCGCAGGCGCAGCGCCTTGGCCACGGCCATCGCCACCAGGTCCTTGGCCTTTTCCGTGGCCACCTCGGGGGACATCCTGTGCACCCAGGAATCTTGCTCGCGGATGTTGGCCATCTCGAAGAGATAGGGGTTCAGCCCGGCCTCCCGGATGGTATCCTGGAAGAGCGGCTCGTGCGTCCGGGGCGTGCAGGAGGCCACCACGACGCGGTTCAGGCCCAGTTCGCGTACCGTATCGGTGATCTTTTGCTGCGTGTCCTGAGAACAGGTATAGAGGTTGTGTTCGGCATGGGCCACACCGGGCAACGTCCGGGCATATTCCACCACCTCGGGCACGTTGACCACGCTGCCGATGTTGATCCCGCAGTGGCAGATAAAGACCCCCACCCGGGGCTCGGCCAGGCGGACGTCCACCTCCGGCGGGTAGACCTTGCGGCGGGCGAGCGTGCCCCGGGCCGGGGCCAGCAACCGGGCGGCGGCTGCGGCGGCGGCCGAGGCCTCCACGACCGTCTCCGGGATGTCCTTAGGGCCGCGAAAGGCTCCGGCGACAAAGACGCCCGGCCGGCCGGTCTCCACCGGGGAAAACTCGTGCGTCTCGGCAAAGCCGTAGCGGTTCAACGCCACCCCCAGCCGGCGGGCCGTCTCCTGAAGTTGCGGGGAGGCCACCAGCCCGACGGAGAGGACCACCAGGTCGAACTCCTCCTCCACCGTTTCGCCTTCGGGCGTGGCATAGACCAGGCGCAAGTTTCCGGTGGCCGGGTCTTCCTTGACCGAGGAGATGAAACTGCGGAGGTAACGGATGCCGTGCTCGCGTTGGGCAGTCTCGTAGTAGCCCTCGAAGCCTTTGCCAAAGGCGCGGATGTCCAGGAAGAAGATGGTCGGCTCGACCTCGGGGGCGTGCTCCCTGGCGATGATGGCCTCTTTGGTGGCGTACATGCAACAGACGGAGGAGCAATAGTTCTGGCCACAGCCGCTTTCCCGCGAGCCGATGCACTGAATCCAGGCGATGCGTCTGGGTTCCCGCCCGTCGGAGGGGCGCTGGAGGTGGCCGGCAAAGGGGCCGGAGGCCGAGAGCATCCGCTCAAACTCGATGGAAGTAAGGACGTTTTTGTAGCGGCCGTAGCCGAACTCTTCCTTCAGCCGGGCGTCGAACAGCCCCACGCCGGGGGTGAGGATGACCGCGCCGACCGGTATCTCCACGACTTCTTCCGCCATCTCGTGGTTGACGGCCCCGGCCTTGCAGGCCCGGGCACAGGCCAGGCATTCGGAGCAGATGCCACACTGGAGGCAGCGGGCGGCCTCCTGCCGGGCCTCTTCCTCGCTGAAGGCGCCTTCGACCTCGGCGAAGGAACGCCTCCGCTCCTCCGCCGGAAGTTTGGAAGGCGAAATCCGGGGGGTCCGGGAGAGCAGGCCGGATTGCCGCCGGGCGTCCAGTTCCTCCTGGGGAATCTCGACCACCGGCTGCAGGACCGGTTCGCGGATGCCGGCCTCGCCGCGCAGATAGCGGTCGATCGCGCGGGCGGCGCGGTGGCCGGCGGCGATGGCCTCCACGACAAAGGTCGTTCCGGTGACCACGTCGCCGCCGGCAAAGATGCCCGGCCGGGAGGTCATGAGCGTCTCCGGGTCCACGACGAGGGTGCCGTTGGGCCGGCGGGCCAGGCCGGCCTGCTCCAGGAAGGCGGTCTCGGGGACCTGGCCGATGGCAAAGATGATCACGTCGGCCGGCAGGTGATGCTCGCTATCGGGAATCACGTCCATGTCCGGCCGGCCGTCCGCAAAAAAGCCCCGAAAGACCACCCGGGCGCAGCGCAGGCCGGTGACATGTCCGTCCTGCTGGGTGATCTCCAGGAAGGTACAGGCGTTCAGGATTTCCACCCCCTCCTCGCGGGCCTCCTCCACCTCCCAGGGGTGGGCCGGCATCTGTTCGGCCGATTCCAGACAGGCCGCCTGGACATGGGCTGCCCCCAGCCGGAGGGCCGTCCGGGCGCAGTCCATGGCCACGTTGCCGCCGCCCAGCACCAGGACCCGCTTGCCGGAAAGGTCCGGCGGGTTGCCCAGGGCGACGTCGCGGAGAAAGTCGGTGTTCAGGAGCACTTCCGGCAAATCGGCGCCGGGGATGCGCAGTTTCCGCCCCCGATGGGCACCCATTGCCAGGAAGACGGCCTGGTAGCCCTGAGCGAAGAGGGCCTCCAGGTCCTCCACCCGGCTGTTCAGGCGCAGTTCCACGCCCTCGGCCAGGATGTCGTCAATTTCTCGCTGGATGAGGGCACGGGGCAGGCGATACTCCGGGACTCCCACCCGCATCATGCCGCCGGGGACGGAGAGGGCCTCGAAGACGGTGACGGCATAGCCCAGGCGGACCAGGTCCAGGGCGCAGGTCAGGCCGGCCGGCCCGGAGCCGACGACGGCGACGCGCCCCAACGGTGCCTTCCCCTCCTTCGCCCTTGGCCCCTCACCCTTGCCGTGCCGCCAGACCCAGTCCACCACAAAGCGCTTCAGGCGCATGATGGAGACCGGCTCATCCACCCGGCCGCGGGTGCATTCGTCCTCGCAGCGGTGGTTGCAGATGCGGCCGCAGATGGCCGGGAAAGGGTTATCCTCCCGGATGGTGCGGTAGGCTTCCTCGTACTTGCCTTCGGCGATCAGGGCGATATAGCCCTCGGCGCGCTGGTGGATGGGGCAGGCGTTCCGGCAGGGGGCCGTGCCCCGCTTCTCGATGGCAAAGGCGTTGGGGATGGCCTGGGGATAGAGTTTATAGACCGCCTTGCGCTCCGAAAGGCCAGCGTTGAAGGGGTCCGGCACCCGAATCGGGCAGGCCTCGGCGCAATCGCCGCAGCCCGTACACTTCTGGACGTCGATGAAGCGGGGATGCCGGCGGATGCGGGCGGTGAAGCGTCCGGGCGTTCCCTGGAGGTCCTCCAGTTCGGCCATGGTGAGGATTTCGATGTTGAGGTGCCGGCCGCACTCCACCAATTTCGGCGAGAGGATGCACATGGCGCAGTCGTTGGTGGGAAAGGTCTTGTCCAGCATGGCCATGATGCCGCCGATGGCCGGAGAGCGGTCCAGCAGGTAGACCTTGAAGCCGGAGTTGGCCAGGTCCAATGCCGCCTGCATCCCCCCGATGCCGGCGCCGACCACCAGTACCGCACCGACAGGGGCATTTTCTCCCGCTTCGGCTTCGCCAAGGAGAGGGGCGGGAACTGGGAACCGTTCCTTGCCTCCGGGTAACTGCTCCATCTCAACCTCGTTGCTCATGGATAAACCGGGCAACCTGCTCGATGAACCGCTCGAACTGCCCCAAATTTTCCTGGAGGGCTTTGTAAACCAGTTCGTAATCAATCTCCATATAGTTGTGCACCAGAATGTTGCGAAATCCTACGGCCATCTCCAGGTCCCTTCCCAGGTCCGAGGAGATCACGCCCGCCTGGGCAATCGCTGCAATGGCCGCCCCGGCCGATTCGGGCGTGGGCAAATTCAGCAGAGCCACCATCTGCTCAGCCACGCTGATGACCACCTCGATGGCCAATTGAAGGTTACGCTCAACCTGAGACTGGGCCCTCCAGTCGGTCAGTACTTCCTCTCGCGTTAGCGATTGGAGCGCATAGAGGCGCTGAAGATACTGCTGCAACTGCTGGAGATGTCGGACAACCACCTGAAATCGGCTCATACTGAGTCCCCCCCAACGGCCTTCTGGAGCACATAGCGACACCACGCCGTCTGCAAGCGGTCGAAGCGGGGTTGCCAATCGAACCACTCCTGCATCGTCCGGAACTCAAAAGCCACCCGCGCTTCCTCGTCCCGGCAGAACAGGACACGACGAGGGCGGATGGCCTCGTAGCGCAGCATCGGCGAAGCCTCGTTCAGCACGACGACATCCACGTCATCGGTACGCAGCACCCGGCTCAGGCGGGCGATGAGAGCAAGCCGCCAGCGCTGCTTTTCCAGGGAGGGCAAGCCCTCCTGGAGAAGGACGGCGATGTCTATGTCGCTGCGGGGGTGCGGTTCTCCCCGTGCCCGTGAGCCAAATAGATAGGCCACCAGCACCGGGGTATCGTCCAGATACGCAGCCCAATCCACCGGCAATCGCTCTTCCATTACCATTCCAGCGCCGCGATCATGGCCAGAACTTGATCGGCCGTCCAGTTATGAATCTGCGCCGCCTTGTTCGGGCAGGCGGCCACGCAGGCCCCACAGTTCTGGCAGAGGGCCGGATTGACCACGGCCACGCCCCGCCGTTTGTCTATGGAGCGGGCTTCGTAGGGGCAGGCCGGGATACAGATTCCACAGCCGGAACAGACCTCCTCGAGGACATAGGCCACGGTGGGCTCCTGGGTCATCTTCTCCTGGGAGAACAGGGCCAGCACCTTGGCGGCGGCCCCACCGGCCATGGCGATGGTATCGGGAATATCCCGGGGAGCCTGGGCCGCGCCGGCCAGGAAGATTCCGGCGGTCAGGCTCTCCACCGGGCGCAACTTCGGATGGGCCTCGCTGAAGAAGCCGTAGGGGTCGGTGGCGACTCGCAGTCGCTGGGCCAGTTCCAGCGCCCCGGCCGAGGGGACGGCCGCCGTGGCCAGCACCACCAGGTCGGCCGGCACCTCCACCACCTTCCCGGTCAGCGTGTCCACACCCCAGACCACCGTCTTCCCTCCCTGGGGAAAGACGCGGGCCACCCGGCCGCGGATGTAGAGGACACCGTCCTCCTGCATGGCCTCCTGGACAAACTCCTCATACCCCTTGCCGGCGGAGCGGATATCGATGTAGAAGACATAGGCCTGGCCGTCGGGGACACGCCTTTTGTAGAGCCGGGCCTGCTTGGCCGTGTACATGCAGCAGATGCGCGAGCAGTAGGGCATGCCGCGTTCGGGGTCGCGGGAGCGGACGCATTGGACGAAGACGACCTCCTTCGGGACGGCCCCGTCGGAGGGCCGGCGCAGGCCCTCGGGGGAGGCCAGCATCCGCTCAAAGTCGAGGCCGCTCACCACGTCGGGGTAGCGGCCGGCCCCGTACTCCCCCAGCAAGGCCATCGGATACAGGTCGAAGCCGGTGGCGATGACGATGGCTCCCACCTCCAGTGCTTCCCCCGCCTCCGAATCGGGACGGCCGGCCGGCTTGAGGCGAAGGCGAAAGTTCCCGACATAGCCCTCCAGAGAGGCCACCTCGGTCAAAAGGTGGAGTTCGATGTTCGGGTGTTCCTGGACGGCGCGGATTTTCCCGGCCAGGAGTCCCGGACCTCCGGCAAAGTTCAGGTAGACGCCCGAAAGTTCCGCCACCTTCCCGCCGAGGCGGTCGCTGCGCTCCACCAGCACCACCGGGTAGCCGGCCGTGGCGATATCCAGGGCCGCCTGCATCCCGGCCAACCCCCCGCCGATGACCAGGGCCCGTCGGGTGAGGGGCATCGTGAGCGCCTCCAGGGCCTCGTCCCGGACGACCTTCTCCACCATCGTCCGGACGATGTCGGCGGCCTTGAGGGTCGCTTCATCCGGCCGGGCCTGGTGTACCCAGGAGCACTGCTCCCGGATGTTGGCGATCTCGCAGACGTAGGGGCTGAGGCCGGCCGAGGCCGTGGCCTTGCGGAAGGTGGTCTCGTGCATGGCCGGCGAGCAGGCGGCGACGACGACGCCGTCCAGGTTATGATCGGCGATGGCCTGGCGGATGAGGTCCTGGCCCGGCTGGGAGCACATATACTTGTAGGTGATGGCATAGGCCACCGGCGGGTACTTGCGCAGGGCCTCGGCCACCGCCTCCACGTCCACCGTGCCGGCGATGTTGAAGCCGCAGTGACAGATGAAAACGCCGATTCGCCGCATCAGGATTCCTCCGATAAGGCGGTGGAGGCCGGTCCGGCAACTCCGCTTTCCAGGAAATGAAATAGCATCCCGGCGGTTTCCAATTGCAAGCCGATTTCCTCCACCGTCGGTTCGGTGACGAAAAACGGGTATCGCTCCAGCAGGTAATAGGCCGACACTTCCCGGCATAGAGCACGGTACTGCTTCAGCGCAGGGGAGAAACGTTCGGCCTCTGCCAGCAAAGCGCGCAGGTCGTGAATCCGCCGGAGCGTCCAGCCGTGTTGGAGCAGAAATGCCTTGAGCGCTTTTTCCAAGGCCTGATGGAGATGAAATGCCGCGTCTGCGGCATCGCCTTCTTCCAAGCGTGGGCGCACCCGCTCCAGGTCCTGGCGAGCCTTGTGGAGCCAATCTTCGGGGCAGAGAGATTCCCGGTATTCATCCATAGAGGACCTGTCCGCGCGAAAGAATCTCCTGGAAAAACGGATCTCCTGC
>JBMFNL010000047.1:19835-26483 GCA_049970175.1 Chloroflexia bacterium | reverse complement strand
GCGGCGCTGGGTCATTGAGGGGGCCTATCCCCTGCATCCCCTGACGGTTTACTGCCTGGTGCGGCTTTCCAACAAGGTCGCGCAAAACGAGCGCACGCTGTTCACTTTTTTGACCGCCGACGAGCCGCCGGCCCTGCGCGACCTGTTGCATGGGAACGGCGCCGGTGCCTGGATCGGGCCGGAGGCGCTCTATGACTATTTCGCCGATGCGCTGCGCGCCGATACCGGGCCGGGCGGCCTGCATCCCTTGTGGGCCGCCGCCGAGCACGCGCTTCGCAAAGCGCCGGCCGATGACGATCTGAGCCGTCGGCTGGTCAAGGCCTTGGCCGTCCTTCAGGCCGTCGGTACCCAGCCCACAACGGCGACCCTGGCCTTTGCGCTTCAGACGGATGCCGAATCGGTTGAAGATGCCGCGCGGACGCTGGTACGGCGCAAAGTCCTGCGTCAGCATCGCCTGGACCGCACTTGGGAACTGACGGTGGGCAGCGATGTGGACATTGACGCGGCGATCCGCCAGGCGTTGGAACGCCGCCCCCCTTCGCCGCTCCAGTTGCGCCGCCTCCTGGAGCAGACCCTGCCGCCGCCGATCTACCAGGCCCGCCAACACAACATCCGTACCGGCATAAAGCGCTTTTTCTGGAGTTGGTATCGCTATCCCGAAGAAATTGGCACGCCGGACTGGGAAGCCGTCCTCAAAGGGTTGGACTATGCCGATGGGCTGGTCATCTATTTGCTGGCCCGTAATGCAGCGGAGTTGAATCAGGCACGGGCGCTGGCCCAGGCCACCCCGTCGCCGCGCGTCGTGGTGGTGGTACCTGAAAGACCTTTGACCGCCCTCGAGGATTTACTGCGCGAGTTGGTCGCGCTGTCGGACTTGAAGAACGATCCCGCTTTTCGGGAACAGGATGCCCGCGTCGCGGAAGAGTTGGCGTTATTTGTGGAAGATGTCACGGCGCGCCTGGCGCAGACGCTGGCGCCCCTGATAGACCCCTGGCAGGGGGCTGCCGAATGGTACTGGCAGGGGCAGCGCCACCCTGTCGCCACACCGGGGCAGGCCGCACGGCTGGTCTCGCGGGTGTGCGATCACGTTTTCCCGCACACGCCCGAACTGCGCAATGACCTGCTCAACCGCCGCAATCCCACGGCGCAGCAGGTCAAAGCCGCCGAGCAGGTGATAGACGCGCTGCTCACGCAACCGCCGAGCGAGCAATTGGGCCTCACCGGCTTTGGCCCGGATTGGTTGATCCTTCACACCATCCTGCACGCGCCGGGGATTTTGCGACAGGCGGAAGATGGCGCGTGGATCATCGCCAAGCCGACCCAGCCGGCCCTGGCCGCGGCCTGGGAGGTCATCGAGGCTTTTCTGGAGCGCGCCCGACAGTCCCCTCAGCCTTTCGCCGATTTGCTGGATGCGCTACAATCGCCGCCCTTGGGCCTGCGCCTGGGCGTTTTGCCCCTGCTGATCGCCGCCGCTTTGAAGCGCCATTGGGCCGTGTTGACGGTGCGTCGCAACGGCAAGGCCGTGTTCCCCGTGAACGGCACCACTCTGACGGACCTGTGCCGCAATCCCCAGGCCTACACGCTGGAATTGGGGCCGGACGACGAGCGGTTATACCGTCTGTGGGCGGCTTTAGAGGAACATTTCTGCGCGGGACTATTGCCCGAAGAGCGCCGCCGTCAACCGCTCCAGATGCTCAGCCTGGGGATGATGCGCTGGCTGCGCAGCCTGCCGCGCTTTGCCCAAACCACCCGGCGGCTTTCGGCGGAAGCCTTGCAGTTCCGGCAACTCGTCGAGTCCGCCGCTCAAGACCCTGCACCGGTGCTGTTTGAGCAGTTGCCTGCCCTGTTGGGCGGCCCTGAGTCCGATTGGGCGGCAATGCCCGGTCGCTTGAGCGCGCTGCGGGGAGAGTTGGAGACGGCCGAGCGCGACCTCTTGCGCCGCCTGGAACGCTTTGTCGTGGAGCAGTTTGCCCCCGATGCCGTGCCGCAGCGATGCTCCGCGCTGGAGGCTCTGAGGCAGTGGGGCAACCAATTGCAGGCCCGGCAGCCGCAGGCCACTTTGCGCCTGGGGGACGTGCGGGTGCAGGCATTGGTGGACATCGCCCTGAACGCTTCGGATGCGGATGCCGTGCTGGAGGTGCTGGCCCGGCGCATCATCAACACCGCCCCGCGCGATTGGACCGATAGCGGCGAAGCGTATTTCTACCGTGTGTTGCAGGAGGCTAAAGCCGCCGCCGAACGGGAGGTGTCCGATTTGACTGCGGCGAGCGAAAGCGTCCTGCAAGTCACGCTACAGGCCGGCGGGCAACCGGCCGCCTATCGCTTCCGTCAGGTGCCGCTTTCGGAGGCCGGACAGCGCATCCTACAAAATTTCAAGAGCACGCTGGAAACCACCGGTCGGGTGCTCTCGGCCGATGAAAAGCGGCAACTGGCCGTCTTGCTGCTGGAATACGTGTTGGGGAAAGAGGATGTCTGAGCGGGACTTGATCTACCTGGATAACGCCGCGACGACCTTCCCCAAGCCGGAGGGGGTCTATCGGGCCGCCGACGCTTTTTACCGCGCCTATGGCGGCAACGCCGGACGCGGCGCCAACCCGCTGGCCGACCGGTGCGCGCACTTGCTGGAAGAGACGCGCGCCCTGCTGGCCGATTGGCTGGGCGCACCGGCGCCGGAACGGGTGATCTTGGCGCCCTCGGCAACCGTCGCGCTCAATATGGCCCTCCTGGGCGCCGACCTGCGGCCTGGCGATGCGGTGTACGTGACGCCCTTTGAGCACAACTCGGTCCTGCGGCCGGTGGAGCACCTGCGCCAGAGCCGCGGCGTGCGCGTGGAAGAGATCCCCTTTGACCGGCGCACCTGGGCCTGCGACCTGGCCCGCCTGACGGCGGCCTTTCAAGCCGACCCGCCGGTGCTGGTCTGCGTCACGCAGGCCAGCAACGTCTGCGGGCTGATGCCGCCCGTGGTGGAGATCGCCCGACGCGCTAAAGCCGCCAACCCGCGCGCGGTCGTCGTGGTGGACGGCGCGCAGACCGCCGGACTCTATCCGCTGCCCCTGGGCGATGGCCTGATAGACGCGCTGGTCTTTTCCGGCCACAAATCGCTCTACGGGCCGTACGGCATCGCCGGGCTGGTGCTGGCCTCGGAGTGGCGGCCCGCGCCGATCCTGTTCGGCGGGACGGGCACCTTTTCCGAAAGCGTGGCGATGCCCACCGAACTCCCCTCGGCCTACGAGGTGGGTAGCCCCAACATCTGGGCCGTCGCCGGGCTGAGGGCGGCGCTGGAGTGGCTGCGGGAGACGGGGCGCGAGGCCATCGTCGCCCACACGCTGCGCCTGGCCCGTGCCCTGCGCGAGCGCCTCTCTGCCCTGCCCGGCGTGACCGTCTATGCGCCGCCGCAAGGTACGGGTGCGGCCTGGTGCGGCATCCTGGCCTTTACCGTGGAGGGCAGTCCCCCGCAGGCCCTGGAAGCCGCGCTGGGCGCGCGGGGGGTCGCCGTCCGCGCCGGCCTACACTGCGCCCCGTGGGCCCACCGCTGGCTGGGGACACTGGCGGAAGGCGGCACGGTGCGGGTGAGCGTGGGGTGGTTCAACCGGGCTGAGGAGATAGAGGTGTTGCTGGAGGGTGTAAAGAGCATTGCAGTATAGTCAGGAGAAACCTATGGACACCCAATCTCTGCTTCAACTGATTCAGGCACGAGGTTGCCTTTCAGGTCCTTGACAGACAGGAGGTGCGGGTCAACGAGTTCTATCGCTGGCCGCTTTTGCGCACCTTTGAACGGATTACAGAAGCCTTTGCCGTGCGTAACGAGGAACGAGAGTTGACCGTCGGCCTTTTTCGGGTGGGCGTTCCGGCCTACGACCCTCGCGCCTTTCGTGAGGCGGTGAATAACGCCCTGACTCATCGTGACTATACCCGCCCGGGAGCGGTACACGTGCAATTGCGCGGCGACCACATCCTGATCACCAATCCGGGCGGTTTTGTTCAGGGCGTGACGCTAGACAATCTTTTGGTCTCCGGGCCGCGTCCTCGCAACCCTCGTCTGGCCGATATTTTCAAACGGATTGGGCTGGTGGAACGCACCGGACGCGGCATTTACGAAGGCTTGTTGCGGACCGGCCATCTGCCGCCGGATTACAGCCGCACCACCGAAGCAGCCGTAACGGTGATCCTGCCCGGCGGCCCTGGCGACCTGGATTTTGTGGCTCTCATCGTTGGGGAGGAAAACCGGCAACAACGCCCCTTCTCTGTAGAGGAGTTGCTTCTGCTTGCTCATCTGTGGCGTTGGACACCGTCGAGGCCACTCGCCTCATCCAGCAGGACGAGAGCACTGCCCGCCGGGTGTTGGAACGGTTGGTAGAAAGCGGTCTGGTGGAGGGCCGTGGCCACACCCGTGCCCGCCGCTACCATCTCAGCGCGACAGTCTATCGCGAGGTGGGACAGCGGGTGGAATACGTGCGCCGTCGGGGGTTTGAACGCCCACAGATGGAGCAGATGATCCTGGACTATGTGCGTGCCCACAGCCACGTGACCCGCCGGGAAGTGATGGACCTGTGCCGGGTGAATGAGAATCAGGCCGGTTATCTACTGCGCCGCCTAGTTGAAGCGGGAAAATTGGAGAGAGTTGGGATGGGCTGCAAGGCCTTTTACCGTGCCCCTGCCGGTCAAGAGAAACCAAGTCGGAAAGAACGCTGAAAAAGTCGGAATTCCGAGTTTATTTTGACATCCGCCGCGCTGACCACAGCGCCGGCCCCATCAACTTAAGGAGGTCAACGATGGATCCAAAAGTGTTAGAACTGGCCCAAAAGATCGGGGCGTTCCTGCTTCCACTTCTCCCCTACCTGCTCAAAATCGGCGACAAGGCCGCGGAGGAAGTGGGCAAAAAGATCGGCGGCGAGGCGTGGGACAGGGCCAGAGCGCTGTGGGGCAAACTGGCCCGCAAAGAGCGGGTGAACAAGGCCGCCGAAGCCGCGGTGGCCCTGCCGGAAAATCCCGCCATCCAGCAGGGACTGGAGGCCGAGATCGCCCGCGCGCTGGAGGAGGACCCGGCCCTGCAGAACGAAATCGCCCGCCTGTGGGGGGAGGTTCGGGCCGTCACCGCCAGCGGTGAGCGCTCCGTCGCCATCGGTGGCAGCGTGAGCGGCAGCGTGATCGTCACCGGCGATCACAACAAGGTCGAGCGATGAGCCAGGCAGCGCGCACGGTCACCATCCAGGGCGACGCCGCGCAGACGGTCATCATCACTGGCGACGGCAACTGCGTGACGCTCGGCCACGCGGAAGGGTTTGCCTTCCGCCTGCTGGATGCGGATTTCCGCCAGCAACAGGCCCACCGCGCCCCGGCCGATTTCTACAACGGTACCCGCGTCAACTGGGCCAACATCGCTCGCGGCGACGACGCCCGCCGCGACCTGCTCGACCCGCTGCTGGACTTCGTCACCGCCTCCGGCCCGGCCCAGCGCGCTGGGGTCATCACTGGCCTTTCCGGCGAGGGCAAGACCACCCTGCTGATGCGCCTGGCCTGGGAAGCGGCCGAGGCCGGCTACCCCGTCCTCTGGCGGCATTACGGCACGGTCAGCGCGCCTTATGAGCGCCCCTTCGCCGAAGCGCGCCGCGTGCTGCTCTTCGTGGACGAGTTGCCCTACGCCGAGGGCCTGCCGCGCCTGCTGAGCGACCTGAACGAGAGCGGCCTGCCCTTCACCCTGCTCGGCACGGCGCGGGAATACGAGTGGGCCAACAGCCCCTTGCGCCTGGAAACGGCCCGCCTGGCCGCCTGGCAGGAATTTACCCTGGAGAGACTAAAAGAGGACGAAGCCCGCTGCCTGCTGGCAAAACTGGAAGAACGGCAGGCCCTGGGGACGCTGGCCGATAAACCCCCGGCTGCACGCCTGGCTTACCTGCTCGACCGCCTGCAGGCCGATGGGCAACTGCTGCCCGCCCTGCTCACCGCCCGCCAGGGCAAGGCCTTTGAGGCCATCCTGGAAGACGTGTTCACCCGCCTGGAGCGGCGCTGGGGCGCGGAGCGGGCCGTCTTCTTGCTGCGCGGCTATGCCGGCATCGCCCTGGTGCATCGCTTCGGCTTCTGGATGAGCCGCCCGCTGCTGGCCGGTTTTCTAGACGTGTCAGAGGCCGACCTGACGCCGCGCTTGATGCAGCCGCTCAGCGGCGAACTGACCGAAATCAGCGAAGCGGAAGGCCGCCGCCTCTACACCCGCCACCCCTGGATCGCCGAGCGCAGCCTGTCTCTGCTGTGCGGCGCGCGCCTGCCGGAAGAGGATTACCTCTACGCCGACCTGTTCCGCGCCCTGGGGGACTACCTGCGCGAGCGCCCGTGCGATGAAGAACGCAAATTGCTCAGCAAACTGCCGCTGGCCTTCAAATACCGGGGTGACTTCGGGCGCGCCCAGGAACTCTTCCAACAGGCCGCCCAGGCCGACCCCACGCACGCCCCCTCCTGGCAGGCCTGGGCCCTGATGGAAAAGGAACAAGGCAACGTGGAGCGCGCCAGAGAACTCTTCCAACGCGCCGCCGCCGCCGACCCCAAACACGCCCCGGTTTTTCAGGCCTGGGCCCTGATGGAAAAGGAACTGGGCAACGTGGAGCGCGCCCGGGAACTCTTCCAACGCGCCGCCGCCGACCCCAAACACGCCCC
>JBMFNL010000047.1:0-19735 GCA_049970175.1 Chloroflexia bacterium | reverse complement strand
GGTTTTTCAGGCCTGGGCGCTGCTGGAAAAGGACCAGGGCAACGTCGAGCGCGCCCGGGAACTCTTCCAACGCGCCGCCGCCGACCCCAAACACGCCCCGGTTTTTCAGGCCTGGGCGCTGCTGGAAAAGGACCAGGGCAACGTCGAGCGCGCCAGGGAACTCTTCCAACAGGCCGCCCAGGCCGACCCCAAACACGCCCCGGTTTTTCAGGCCTGGGCGCTGCTGGAGGCCCAGCAGGGCAGGCCGCAGGCCACCCGCCGCATTTTGGAAGACGGCCTGCAGCGGGTGCGTGCGCCGCGCGGGCGGGCGTTGCTGCTTTCCACCCTGGGCGGACTGCTGGCGCGCCAAAATGACCTGCCACAAGCAGAGGAGTATTTTCGGCAGGCGCTGAAACTGAACGAGCGCGACCCGCTCACCCACTACCACTTCGCCGTGCAGGTGCTGCTGCGCAGCGGCCGCCGCGACGAAGCCTGCCGGCACCTGCGCCGCGCCCTGGAACTGCGCCCGCGCAAGGCCCGCGACCGCCGGCGCATCGAACAGGCGCTGCAAAAGCATTGTAACCCGTAGGACAAGGCTGAGCCTTGTCCTACCCCCTCCTCGCCTGCGGGTGGCCGTGAGGAGCCGTCCACGAATGGGGCCACGAATGACGGAGTACGCAGTACGCGACACGGAGGAACGGATGCCCAACCCCTTCATCCCCTACCTCAACCGCTACACCACCGCCTCGCCGGACCACGAGGCGGCCTTTGACGAGTTCATCGGCCAGACCCCGCCGCCAGGCGGCGCGCCGCTGCGCCTGGAGACCCGCACCGAGGCATTTCTGCGCGACCTGTTCCGTCGCCCGCGCCCGCCCTCGGTCATCCTCACCGGCAACGCCGGCGACGGCAAGACCTACCTCTGCCGCCAGATCGTCGCCGCCTTCACCGGCCAGCCCGTCCTGGATTGGGCCGACCGTCTGGATTGGCCCATCGCCCGCGACGGCCTGACCCTGCGCGTGGTCAAGGACCTCTCGGAGATGTCCGAGGAGGCCGGGGCCAATTTGCTGTGGGAACTGGCGCTGGACCAACTGGAAGCGCAGCCGCGCTACGTCTTTCTCATCGCCGCCAACGAGGGCCGTCTGCGCGCCGTCCTGCAGCGGGAGCGGCTGGTGGAACTGTATCAGGAGGTGGACCGCCAATTGCGGGAGGGGCCGGCGCTGGAGGACGACCGTCTCATCGTGCTCAACCTCAACCAGGTCACCACCTCCACTTACGTCCCCGCGGCGCTGGCCTGGCTCACCGACCCGGCGTGCTGGGAACCGTGCGCCGCGTGCACGGCCTGGGCCAACTGCCCCATCTCCTTCAACGCCCGCCGCCTGGCCGATGTGCCCGTGGCCCGGCGCTTGCAGCGGCTCTACCAGGTGCTGGAGCACCTGGGCGTCCACGTCACCATCCGCGATATGCTCATCCACCTGGCCTACACCGTCACCGGCGGGCTGGACTGTGAGGCCGTCCTCCGTCATCCGCCGCTGGACTGGGAGCCGCACCGCCACGTCTACTACCAGAACGTCTGGGGCGAGGCCGCCGACGAGCACTTTCGCCGCAAGGCGGTGGTCATCCGCCACCTGCGCCGCCTCAACGTGGGGCAGGGGTCGGTCTTTGAGGTGGACGATTTCATCATCAACGGCCGGCCCGCCGACTCCGCCGCGCAGGCCGAACACGAGCGGCTCTTTTCGCCCGCGCTGGACCTGGGCGGGCAGCGCTTCGCGCAGGACCGCCGGGCGTACCTCTACGGCGGGGCTGCCGCGCCCAGGCCGGAGGAGGAACATCCGCTGATGCGCTGGCTGCCGCACTGCCGCCGCAAACTCTTTTTTGAGTGGCAGGACACGGCGGCCGCCGACCGCCTGTTCCCGTTCCAGCACCTGCCCGAGTATTTCCGCCTGGTGGGGGGCGACCCGGCCGCGCTGGCGCACTATCGCCGCGAGATCGTGCTGGGTCTCAACCGCGCCTTTTCCGGTCTCTACCTGACCGACGCCGACGCGCTCTACGTCACCTCGCAGTACGCGCACGCCGTGGAACAGCCCGTCCCGTTGGTGCGGGTCAAGATTCCTGCCGACGGCATCGCGCTTCAGCCGGCGCCGGCGCAAACCGAGGCCTTTGACCGCGACCTGACGACGCTGCGCCTGGTCATCTACCCCCCGCCCGGCGTGCCGGCCAAACCCGGCGTGCCGGCCGAGGTGACCTGGCCGGTGGATCTGCTGCGCTTTGAGTACCTGCTGCGCCGCGCGCGGGGCAGCACGCCGGACATCCTGGCCGACGAGTGCGAACTGAGCATCCGTCAACTCAAGGACACGCTGCTGGCCCGTTTTGCCGTGGAGCAACCGCCGGGGCGAATAGACTTTTTCGCCGCCGACCGCAACCGCTACACCTTTCGCACGCTCTGGGTGGACCCCCAGGGGCGGATTCGGATCTGAGGCACGGGAGGGGCGCGATGGAACGTTACGGCTATCAGGAAGAACAACGTGAGGGCTATCCCGTCGCCGCGTGGATTTGGGGCCATCGCCTGCGGTTGGGGCAGCACTGGATGGAGTACCTGCTGGAGTTTCTCAACGTGCTGGCCGGGTTTGAGTACGCATTGGGGCAGGGCATCAACACGGACGGGACTTTGGCCAAATTGGAATACGCCCGTTTCACCCGCCTGGGCCTGCGCCGCTTTGTCTTTTACGATGACTGGGAAAAGACCCGCCATCCGTTTGACGACGCCGCGCGCCAGCGGTTGGAGGCGGCGCTCCGTCAATTGTGCGATGGGTCTATCCGGCCGGATGAGGACCCGCTGACGCTGGCCCGCTCCCTGCTGCGTGCCCTTTCGGCGGTGGAGGAAAGCCGCTCCTGGTTTGCCAAGTCGCTCTTCCCGGCCCATCACAACCTGCTCTTCTGGGAGGGGCTGCGAGAGAGAACGACCAAGTTCGAGGAACGGCGCTCTGCTGAGGGCTTGCCATCCCATCAACTGGATACCGGTATATCGTTTGACGCGCGCAACTTTTTCGCCCGCGGCGGCGAGGTCTATTACCTCATCCTTTCCGCCGGCACCCGGAACGCGCCGGCCCGGCGTCAGGCCATCGCCGACCGCCTGCGCGCCCTGCTCAACGAGCGCAACAAAGCCCTGGGCGAACTGGCCGCCATCATTGACCAGGCCTGGCAGCAGCAGGTGGGCAACCGCGCCAGCGCCACGCCAACCGGCCGCCTTGGCTGGATTCCCGACCCCGACTGCGCGCTCTACGCGCTCATCGCCGAGGATGTGGCGACCTTTCTACAGGCCGACCTGGACCCGCTGGAGACGCTGGACCTCCTGGCGCACCTGATGGGCTTTCATCTGACGCTGTACATCTACCACCGTGCCCATCCGCAGGCCCTATCTGCCCACGGCGACGGCGGTTGCCTGGAGCGATGCCGTCTCTGCCTGCCGATAGACGCGCTGGAAGGCGCGGACGGCGGCGTGGTGCGCGCCATCTCCACGGCGGCGTTCCGGGAGCAGGAAGCGCGCATCATCCGCCAGGCCCAGGCCTACATCCGCGCGCAGGTCGCCGCGTGGGTGGATGCGCTGGAGCCGGGCGCCGATCCCTCCGTGACGCTGGACTCCGAAGCCCGCGCGCACTTTGACCTGCCGCGGCTTTCCAGAGGGAGGCGGGACGCTTTCTCCGAGCGCGTCAATGCGCTCATCCGGCGCCTGGGCGCGCATCCCGACCATGCGGCGCTGGTTGAGGGCTATGCCGATGCCCTGATTGAGGTCTTGCAGCAGGACTTTGACAAGAACTTCAGGGGCGTGCACCGCAAACTGGCCAAGGCGGTGGGGCTGGCCGCGCCGCGCAAAGGGCCGGGCGCGCGCTTTGTCCTGGGCGACAACCTGCTCAAGGCGCTGGCCCTGGCCAACATCCCGCCCGGCGAGGGGATGACCTATGACGAGTTCTTGGCCCGCCTGTACGAGCGGTACGGCCTGGTTGTGGGCGTCCGCGAGGCGCGCGAGGCGGGCCTGCTGGAGCGGCAGCGGGTCAACGGCGAATACCTTGAGCGCAACCGCGCCGCGTTGCTGGAGAAAATGAAGCACGCCGGCCTGGCGACCGAGTATTCGGACGCGACGGCGGTGGTGGGAGGGTAGATAAAATGGACATCGTTGAGATCATCGCCCAATCGCTCCACGCCTTCCTCGCCGCCCAATCCGGCGGGGCGGCGAGGCGCTTCTTCCGCTTAGACGGCTTTGACGACGCCGTCTACGCCGCGCTGCTGGCGCGTCTCCGCGCCGAGGGCGACACGCTCGCCGGACAGCCGCTCTGGGTGCGCACGACCACGCCGCTCCCCGGCCACGAGGCCTGCGCGCTGGAGGCCGACAGGTCCGCCACCTGGTACCGCAACCACGTCCCGCCCGGCTATGCGCTCGTGCTCATCTTCAACCGGCCCACCTCCGACGCCCAGAGCCTCAAGGACGTCTATCCGGTCACCGAGAGCCTGCTGGCGACCGAGGGGCTGGAGCACCTCATCCGCGCGGCCTTTGCGACCTACCAGCCCTCGCCGGAGCAGATCGGCATCCTGCGCGCGTTCCTGGCCCGTCTGCGCCCGTCCCCGCAACTGCGCGACCTGGCCGAATTCCTGCGCGACCTGGACGCCTACCTGCACGCGCACCCCGGCGCGACGATGGAGGCGGCCATCGCCGAGTCGCTGCCCGCGCTGGGCCTCTTCCGCTGCCGCGAACTGGCCGAGGTGCTCAACACGCCCAAAGGCGACGCGCTGCTGCGCAACGTGCAACGCGCCGCGCGCCTGGGCCGCGAACTGCTGGACGACCGTCAGCGCGACGAGTACCTGGCGCGCCTGGCCGAGGCCGAGTTTGACGACGACACGGCTTATGGCGGCCTGGCGGCAGAGGAAAAGCGCGCCCTGCTGCGCCGCTTCCTCACCGAGGTCATCACCGACCGCCGTGAGTTGCTCGCCATCCTGGGCCTGGATTGGCGCGAGGTCGCACCCGTGTTGCACAAGAGCCGCCGCAAGAGCCGCTCCGAACAGATGCAGGCCCTCGCCGCGGCGCTGCAAGAAGCCCTGGCCGCGCAGCGCATCGCGCCCGAGGACCTCCCCGAAGCGGCGCAGGATATGCTGGCCGACCTGGCCGTCGGGGAAGAGCCGGAGGATGAGGCCGTTGAGCGCTTCCTGACCGATTACGGCGATAGCCTGCCCCGCACGATGCAGAACCAGCTGCGGCGACTGCGCCGCATCCAGAAGCATCAGACCACCGATTTCCTGGCCGGCGTGACTTACCTGGGCGTTGAACTGTTGACCGCTGCCCGCGAGGACCTCTCGTCGGGCGCGACCCTGACCGTGCGCTGGGCGGGACGCGAGGTGGGCGCCAGGGAAGCCGAGGCGCTGCTGGCGTTTCGCACGCTCTACGGCGGCGTTGAAACGGCGATGCCGGGCATCCGCTGGGAACTGGATGACCTGTGGGCGCCGGTGCCCGACTCCGCGCCGGATGAGGAGGAGACTGAAGGCGAGCGCGAAAAGGTCATCAAGACCAACCTGCCCTTCCGCGTGACCTTGACCGACGGCGAGGGGCAGGCGCTGGCGGCCGCCGAACTGATCTGGCACTATCGCTCCGATGGGCTGGCGGCGGCGACGCTGGCCCATCTGCAGGCCGAAGCGCAGGCCCTGTCCGCCCGGCAGGGTGGCGGCCCGCTCTTTCAGGCGCTCGCGCCGCGCCTGCGCATCCCCATCTACAACACCTGTCCCGCGCCCAGCGAGGTGAGCGATCTGGACCTCAGCCGACCCCTCGCCAGCCTGGGCGCGTGGTACCGGCAGGCAACGGACCTGGGGGCCGAGTTGCGCGCCGCGCTGCAACGGACGGCGCGCCGGGAGGCCCAATCCGCCCTTGACGCCGCGCTGACGCGCCTGGAAGAAGCCTGGGCCGCTTTTGTGGCAACGGCGTCCGCGCGCGGCTTGCTGGCTGCCGACCTGGACGCCCTGCTTGCGGCCTACGAGGGATTGCTGAAGACCGCCGCCGCCCATCTGCAGCAGGGACAGGAAATCCTGCACGGCTTTCGCTGGCTGGTGCAGGCCTGGATGGTCGGTCCGGAGACCTTTGACGAGTGGGCGGTGATGCCGCTCCTGCATCCGCTCAAACTGCACTGGCATCGCGCCCGCGCCCGCCGCTTCGCGGGCTTTCTCGGCGCGTTGCTGGCGGCGGAGCCGGCGCCCATCGTGGACGTGCGCCGCTTCCGCCAGGAATTGACCGTCACCTACAGTTCGGCCGGCTATCCGGCGCTGCTCGCCCTGCCGGGCAAGGACCGCCGTCTCACCTACTTTTTGCCCGTCCACGAGATGCAGGGCTATGAACTGTTCCGACAGGAGGGGCGGGCCGGCCTGGCTTACGGGCTGGATCCCGACCTGGTCTCCGACGACGAGAGCGAGCAGGCGGCCGAAGTCGCCGCAACGGAACTGGCCCGTGTAGTCCAGGATTACATTGAGACCTACCCCTTCGCTCGCGACGGCCTGGAAATCTACCTGGTGCAGTGTCGCAACGGCGCGTTGCCCGGCCTGCTGGTGGAGCGATTGGACAAACTGGCCCGCCGCCGGAAATGGGCCTTGCGCCTGGAAGTGGTGGTCCACAGCGCCGATCGCGGCGCGCCGCTCTACCGGAGGGTCACCGAATGGCTCAAGGCCCACGAGGAATTTGTCGCCCGGCCCGACGGCGGGTATTTTCCGCCGGTGGCGCTGCGCGTGCTGGAATGTGGGTACGACGACCTCTTCCGGCAGGTGAACGATACCGACCTGGTCATCCTGCCCGACGTGCTGGCCGAGAAGGGGCAGGCGGTGGAGTCGGAGATGTGCCCCGCTTCGCCCAACGCCGACAGAAACGAGTGGCCGCTCTATCGCGCTCAGCAGAAGCCCTTTGAACGCGGCGAGTTCACCCGCAAGCTCCTGCTCACGCCGCAGCCGCAACCGGCGCTGTTGCAGCAGTTCTATCGCCTCCAGTGGGCCGCGCAGGAGCGCAAGCCGCTGCCCGCCGACCAGACGCCGCACTTTTCCCAGCGTGTCTCGCTACTGGATTGGGAGCAGCCCCTGGCCGAACTGCACCGTCGCTTCAACTGGGTAGCCTGCTATGACACCACGGTGGACCGCTTCCTGCTGGAGGCCACCTTCCCGGAGACGATCGAGGTCATCCGCTACTCGTTGGGCCTGGGGGCCAAACGACGGCACAACCTGACCGTCTCGTCGTCTTACCGCGCGCGGGATATTGTGGTCAGCCGCCTCACCGCCAACCTGGAGGCGCTGCTGCCCGGCACGCCCGACGCATTCCGCCGCGAGGTGGCGCAACGCCTGGTCGCGCAGGCCAAACAGGTCTCCGGCGACATTGTCCTGCGCGCGGCCGGGCCCGGCGCCTACCTCAACGAGTTGATCGGGATGGTCGTCGCCAAGCACGAGACCGAGCGCCGCTACCTGGCACAGCATCCCGGCGCGCTGACGGCCTGGATTTACCTGGACGATTTCGCCCACTGGTTTGATGGGCGCATCCCCGACCTGCTCTTTGTCGCCATCCCGCCGGAAGCCAACGGCAAGTTGCCGCTGCACGTGGAATTGTTGGAGACCAAATGCGTGGGCGAGTCCAACTTTGCCGTTGAGGCCGCCGACGCCCAAAAGCAGGTCGCGCAGGGCGTCAATCGTCTGGCGCAGGCCTGGGCGCCGGGCGCCCAACACCTGGACGCGCCCTACTGGTACGACCAACTCTACCGCGCCGTGGTGGGCAACCTGGCGCTGGAGCGCGACCAGATGCGCCTGTGGGAGGCCTTCCGCCGCCGTCTGCCGCAGGGCGATTTCACGCTGGAGATCAGCGGCCACACGTGGGTGTTTTGCCACGACAGTTCCCTGGGCATCGCCGGCCCAAGCGACGAGGGCGAGGCGGCCGTGGTCGCGCCGGACGCGCCGCACGTGCCCCATCGTTACCACCACTTTGGGCGCGCCGGATTGCGCCGCTTGCTGCGTGGCCTGGTGGAAGCCTGGGAATTGCCCGCCCCTGCCGAAACCTGGGCGGCGGCCCACGATGCGCCGCCGCAGCCGACGGCACCGGAGCCGCCCCTATCACCGCCGCCTGCCGCGCCGAGAGCAGCGGAACCGCCCGCTCCGCCAACCCTTGAGGCCGAGGGCGCGCCGCCGTCAAAACCCCTGGCCGAATGGCGCGAACAGCAGGCGCGCAACCTGGCCCGTGCTTTGCGTGACTATGGCATCCAGGTCTACCCCATCCAGCCGGATGAAGCCGATGTCGGCCCTGGCGTGGTGCGCTTCAAAGTGCGCCTGCGCCCGGGTGAGAAACTGAGCCGTCTCCAGGCCATTGCCGCCGACCTGCAGCGCGAACTGGCCCTGACGGCCCCGCCGCTGATAGACAACGTGCGCGGCACCAACTTTGTCGGCATTGACCTGCCGCATCCGCAGCCGGAAATCCTGCCCCTGCTGCCGGCCCTCTCCCAGTTGCCGTCGGCGCCGGTGGGGCGGTTGCCGTTCCTGGTGGGCCAGACGCCCGCCGGGCAGGTCATCACCGCCGATCTGGCCGACTTGCCGCACCTGCTGGTCGCCGGCAGCACCGGTTCCGGCAAGACCATTTTCCTCTACAGCCTGTTGCTCAGCCTGATTCACAACCACAGCCCACAAACCCTTGCCCTTCTGGTCATTGACCCCAAACAGACCGATTTCATCTACTTTGAGGGCCTGCCGCACCTGCTGGGTGGTCAGGTCGTCATTGACCCTCGGACAGCCATCGCCTGGTTAGACCAATTGACAACGGAGACACTGGAAGCCCGCACGCAGCAACTGCGTGCTGCGCGCTGTCGGGACATCCACGACTACAATGCCCAGCACCCGGACGCCCCGCTGGCGCCGCTGGTCGTGGTCATTGACGAGTATGCCGATCTGGTACAGGTGCTGGACAGAGCGGGTCGTCAGGAGTTCGAGCGCCGCCTCGTGCGCCTGGCGCAGCGGGCGCGCAACGTCGGCATCCACCTGGTCATCGCCACCCAGCGCCCCAGCGCCGACATCGTCACCACCAGCCTCAAGGCCAACCTGCCGGCGCGCATCGCCTTCCGCTTGCCCTCGCACCATGACTCGATGACCATCCTGGATCAGGCCGGGGCGGAGAACCTGCTAGGACGTGGGGATATGCTGTTTGTACTGTCGTCTGGAAGTTCTGAACGGCTACAGGGGTTTTACGTGAGCCCGGATGATCTAGAGAGGTATTTGACCAGGCACAAGACAACGGCATAAGGTGCGATGTACCGGAGAGCACCGTACCCGACCAGGCGCCCTGCCGAGTCTTTGGGGTGGAGAACTTCGGGTACAGATGGTGTACGGACCCTAATTTGAAGGGCCTACTGGGAACGCAGGCAAGCAGGCGACCCCCCAGTGCAGGGCTGTCGGTTGGTCCGGCCTGTGCAGAGCGCATTTTGTTTGGTGTTTACCCAAAACTCGGTAGTCTCCCCATTAATCGTTGTTATAGACAGGCACATGAGTGAGCAACTCTTCAATCGTCCAGATATGATGGGTAAGACCTACCGCCATCGCCGGCAACCGCTGCTGCCAGCGACGTTGCCCAACCAACCGCAGGCTTTTGTGCGGTCGGGCAAAGTTGTAGACCCAATCCTCCCAACTTTGCGTCATCTCTTTGCCCATCAGCCACTCTCCCTACTCGCAGGAGGGTAGGCAGTTACAAAATGATGGTATAATAGCAAAGTCGAACTCGGGTGGTCGCGCCCACAACACCACAAGGCGGGTAGGACGCCTTGGTGCCCCCAGCGTAGCCTACTTGCCCGCCCGCACTCTGTAGGTGCACTGGTGTTCAGGGAGGAGGACTGTGATGGGAAAAACAACCCCCCCTCACCCAATTGTGCCGTCTGGAGCCAACCATACCAGAGTTGCCGGCAGGGTATTTTGTGTCCTTTTTCTCATCAGTTTGATCCTCGCTGGTTTCGGGAGCAACCTAACACAGGCGACACCGGTCATGGATATCTCGATCGACTTCAGGACGTTCGTGCAAGACGAAAGCCTGCGACAGGCTGTGGTGGAAACCCTCCGCGCTCGACCTGCCGGCTTGCTCCTGGGTAGCCGGTTCGCGGTTACATCGGAACGGCGAGAGGGAGATTGGGCCCTGATCTCGATCGCCTCGATGGATGGTCCCCATTCCTCGTTAGAGCACGTCGGGGCCGGAGACACGGCCGGTCTGGTTCTGGCAACCCGGGCACAATCTCCCAACTGGCAGGCGGCGTTGTTTGGCACTTTTACTTTCACCAGCTACCTGGCTTTTGCACCAGAGTCCTTCCTCAGCAGGGAGGCCAAATCTCTTCTGCAATCCCCTCGCTCTGCAGTGCAGACTGTGCTTTACAAGTTCCCCTGGCCCCCCGGAGAGTGGGAGTACTGGAACGGTTGGCACGGCTCCCCGGCTGCGCTCGATCTTGGGACCAGTGGAGCAGAGAAGCGCGTGCTGGCGTCGGCGGATGGCATAATTACACATATCTGTCTCGGCACATTGAGCGCTAATATCCATGTCCTCGACGCCGATGGGATCACGCTAGAGTATTTTCACCTTGACCGCTCGCAGGTGGGACCAGATATCGCGGAAGGGAGGCCAGTACTGCGCGGCCAAGTGCTTGGGACCTTGAGATCGGGGGGGGTGGAACTACGACGGATGCGGATACGCTGCGCAGCAACCTACCAGTGCTCATGTCCACTGGGCGATCCCTACCGACAGGGCCTTTGTCGCCGATGGTTGGATGATCCAGTATCCTGACGATACCTGGCGAAAAGGAGACCAAATACGCATTCCGACATGGAATCTTCGGCGCCTTGTAGTCGTTCTTCAAGCCATACCTGGCGAAAAGGAGACCAAATACGCATTCCGACGGTTCCCTACCAAACACTTCCCTCGACAAACCACATACTTATCAAGCAGGTCAAACCTTACCCAACCTGGCTTCCCGATGATTGGCCTTATCTTTTTCAGGCTAGCGATGCGCGAATTCGCGGTTTCAGAATCGATGACGGGTCTCCTTGGATCTTCGACGGGAGTTGTGACGCGATTTGGCAGAACCTGCAGCCTGGCGATCATCTCATTACGTTCTGGTATGAGTACCATCCGGACGTGCCTGACATCCCCACGATATATATTGAGCCATGGCCCATCCACTTCTTGCATCCTCCTGTATGTGCAGGCGAACCGTCCAATCCCCCTTCCCCAATTCCGGTGGACAACGCCACCTTCACCGGCCAGGAGAACTACCCCGATGGCTCCGTCGTCCAGCCCGGCCAGAGCATCGACAAGTGGTGGCGCATGCGCAACACCGGCAGCACCACCTGGGGGAGCGGCTATCAACTGGTCTTTGTCGGCGGGGACCAGATGGGCGCGCCGGCCGCGGTGGATGTGCCTTCCGCCGCTCCGGGTCAGGAGGTGGACATCCACGTGCCCATGACCGCGCCCTCGGCCGGCGGCACCTACCAGGGCAACTGGCGCATGCGCAACGCCCAGGGGGTCTACTTCGGCGACCCGGTGTGGATCCGCATCCAGGTGCCCGGCGGGCCGCCGCCCCCACCCGATCCCGGCGACATCTCCATCGTCAGCGTGGACTATCCTACCGTTGTCGCCCCCGGCCAGACCTTCCGGCCGGCCATCGCCGTCCGCGTCAACGAGGGCGAACTGCGCGAGAGCCGTGAGGACATGCTCCGCAACACCGACGGCAACCTCTACGGGGCCTGGCCCCACATAGCCGTGGTCGGCACCGTCTACGCCGGCCAGACCTACACCTTCCAGTTCTACGCGGACAACCCTATCACCGCGCCCCAGGAAGAGGGCACCTACTACAGCCGCTGGCGCGTCTGGCGCGACGGCAACTGGGCCGGCCCGGAGGTGACCATCCGCTTCGACGTCCGGGCCGGCGGAGGCACCCGCTCCAATCCCCCCAGCCTGGTCGGCCCGGCCAACTGGTACGTCTCCCGCGACGGCAGCACCCCCACCCTGTGCGCCCAGGCCGGCGGGGGCGTGGAATACTACTTCCAGATCTACGAAAGCCACGACATCCCCGAAAGCGGCTGGATCGGAAGCAACTGCTGGATCCCACCGACCCTGGGGCCGTACGGCTACCAGTGGCACGTCAAGGTGCGCGACCCCGCGACGCTGCTCGAAAGCGACTGGAGCGAGACCTGGCACTTTAGCATCGACATCGCAGGAACTCTCCCTGGACGACTTCATGTTTAGCCCGGGCTCCCCATCCGATTCCGACGAGGTCTATGTCTATATGTGCGTGCAGGGCTTCGGGGGCATCAATAACCACCTGCTCCTCTATGCCAACACCGCCACCGACGGCTCCGCCAGCGGGGATTGGTACTGGATCGACCCCAAGGGGAACTTTTGCTACGATCCGAGCGATCCCACCTCGTGGCCGCAGTGGCACACCCGCGCCCTGGCCGATGGGACCCACCTCATCCGGGCCGTCGGCACCCACGGCAGCCCGCCCGACCCCTTCTACGTGGTCAAGGTGAAAGAGACCACCTATACGCTGAACTTTCGCCGGCCTTCCAACACCCAACTGGTCAATCCGCCGCAGAACGGCTGGCTGAACACGCGCACGGTGGCCTTTCGCTGGTATCCCGAGCAGACGCAACGGGTCGAATCGTTCACCTTCCGCGTCAGCCAGGACCCCAACCCCAACGTCAACCCGATCATCGATCTCACGCTCGGCCCCACGACCTATGCCTACACGGCCACCCTGGACGCCGATTACCCCAGCCTCTACTGGGGTGTACAGGCCTGCAACTGGAAGGGGTGCAGCGACATGGCCATCGGCCACTTTGGGATCGACCGGGAAGCGCCGACGGCAGCCGTGGACGGCCTATCGCCGATCGTCTATGAGACGGTCTTGCCCGTTTCCTGGGGCGGGAACGATAGCCCGGCCGGCATCCGCTGGTACGACGTGCAGTATCGCGATGGGGAGCGCGGGGAGTGGACCGACTGGATGACCGCCGTGACCGACACCAATGCCATCTTCCAGGGCCAGGCCGGCCACACCTACTGCTTCCGGGCCCGCGCGCTCGACAACGCCGGCAACCAGGGAACCTACCCCGGCGGAGATGGCGATACCTGCACCCTGGTGGACCCGACGGCCGCCCCGCCGACTCCGTGGTGGGATGCGAACTATGCCCTCAAGCGCAACATCCTCGTCCTCAACAACGACGGCGGCACGCTTCCGGTCGGCTACCCCATCCACCTGCACTTTGACGGCGGAACGACCCCCACGGCGGCCGAGATGTACAGCGCCTCCCAGTCGGCGGTCAAGGGCGATGACTTTCGCATCGTCTACCAGGATGCTCAGGAACTCAGCCGCTTCGTCCAATCGTTCACCCCGGAGCGGATCGACATCTGGTTCAAAACCCAGGCAGCCATTCCGCCGTTGTCCTCCGATGCGGGCAGTTACCAACTGTACTACGGCAACCCGGCCGCGGCCAACCCACCCGGCGACATCGACCAGGTGATGCCTCCCGGCAGAGATGCCAACACCGCCGGCCTGTGGCATTTCCAGGAGGGCGGCGGGACAACCGTCCACGACAGTTCCGGAAACAACCGGCACGCCACGATCCTGACCCAGACCGGCGGCAACTGGCAGTGGGGGTGGTACGGCAAGTTCGGCGGCTACCTCCAGTTCTTCAACCAGCCCCAGGACGGCGACGGGGCCTGGGCCGAGGTGAGCAACGGAAGCGGCTTTGACCTGGTGCCGATCACGGTCGAGGCGCTGGTGCGGCGGGAAAGCGGAGATGTGGAGCGGGTCATCGTGGCCAAGCGTTACGGCAGCGAGACGAACTGGAAACTCTTCCTGCAGGATTGGAAGCCGGCCTTTGAGTACCGCTACACCCGGATCATGGCCAACGACGCCCTGCCGCTGAACACCTGGGCGCACGTGGCCGGGACGTACGACGGCGCGGTATTGCGCTTGTACGTCAACGGCCAGTTGGTGAAGGAGCAGGCGGTATCGGTGACCCCGCCGGCCGACGGCAGCCCCTTGCGCTTCGGCAAGAGCGCCGACCACAGCGAGTTCCTCAACGGTTCGATCCAGCACATCCGCATCTCGAATGTGGCCCGCAGCAACTTCTCTTCCATAGGAGCCCTGATGGCCATCACCGTAGAGCCCGCCCTGACCGTTGGCGGTCCGATCGGGCCGTAGATCGAGGTTGTACGGGCAGTTACCTGGGACAAGGTCCAGGTTCTATTGGGTTCGTGGCATTGACGAGGAACCATATGGAGCGGATGGAGTACTTGCGTAACCGTTACCGGACGATGGAGGAATACAACGCCGAGGCCGGCGAAGTAGCCGAGCCCTACCGCCTGCTGGTGGTGGTGCACTTTCCGGTCAATTTTACCCCGGAGACGGCGCGTCGGCTGGTCAGCATTGCCACCAACGGCCCCCGCTGCGGCGTCCATGCCCTGGTCCTGGTGGATACAGAGCAGCCCCTTCCGCACGGCTTCAATCTGGCCGACCTGGAACGCACGGCCAACGTCATTTCCTGGGACGGCCAGCGCTTCGTCTGGGAGGACGACGACTTTCGGGACGCCATCCTCTCCCCGGACACCCCCCCGGCGATCGACCAGTTCGAGCGCCTGGTACACCTGGTCGGCAAGGCCGCCCAGGAGGCCGGGCAGGTGGAGGTGCCCTTTGCCCGGGTTGTGCCACCCCGTTCGGCGTGGTGGCAGGGGCAGACATTCGACGGTCTCCAGATACCCCTGGGTCGGGCCGGCGCCCGCCGATTGCAGTACCTTTCCCTGGGCCAAGGCACCGCCCAACATGCGTTGGTGGCCGGCCCTGCCGGCAGCGAAGGAAAGGAGGGGGCAAGCGAACCTGTACGCGGAGAATGAAAGAAAGAGACCAAACGCAAGGAGTCAACTATAAGCATTCTTTGACCTATGAAGAGCCCGCGGATGGGGCTGTATCTTGAAAAGGCGTCAAACGTGTCCAGAGGGTGTACAGGACGGTCAATACCTTACGGGCTACGATGACGATAGCTTCCCGATACCGCCGGCCACGGTCTCGATAGTAGCAGAAGACCTGGTGAAAGCGATGGGTGTAGCGGATCAACGATTGGGCCATCAGATAAAGCACTTTGCGCAAGAGGGGGTCTCCCCGCTTGCTCAGCCGGCTACGGCCCTGGAAGCGACCGGATTGGTAGACCGAGGGGTCCAGTCCCGCGTAGGCTTGAAGGGCTTTGGGCGAGGCGAAACGTCCAGGGTCGTCGACCAGGGCCAGGAAGCAGGACACCAGAAGAGGGCCCAGGCCGGGGATGGCCAGCAGGAGCGACCAAGCCTGAGGGTAGCGCCTGCGCGTTTCCTTCATGAGCGTGCGGGCGACCTGATGGCATTGCTCTTCCAGCGCTTCCCAGAGGGCCAGGAGATGTTGCAGGTGCAGGGCGGCCGCCGGGTCGGGTACCCCCAGGGAACGGCGAGCCAGTTCCTGAAGTTCGTCTATGCAGAAGGCTGGGGCGGCACCGGGCCCCTGAGTGAGCAGGGTCTGGAGGTGCTGGGGGTCGGCCTGAGCGACGGCCTGAGCCGAAGGGTAAGCCGCAAGGATCCGGCGCAGGGCTCGGGAAAAGCGAGGGGTACGCCGTTCCAGTTCAAGGAAGAGGAAATGGAGGGTCTGGCGGAACTGGTTCTGCACCCGGACCAACTCCCTGGTCAGCTGCTCGTGGAGGCGGACCAGGTCGCGGAGAGCCTTTTCGCATCCGGCCGGTTCCAGTTCTCCCCGGCGATGCTGATCGTGAAGGAAGTGCGCCAGGGCGCGAGCGTCGATGGGATCGGTTTTGGTCTTGCGGAGCGATTGGCTCTGCCGGAAGCGGCGGACCTGAAGTGGGGAAAGGAGGTGGACCGGGTAGGGCAAGGACTGGAGATGGTGAAGGAGGAGGCGCGTGTAGGGGCCGGAGGCTTCCAGCCCGACCACCCAGTTCGAAGCGGGTTGGGCCTTCCAACTTTCCAGGAAGGTTTCGATACGGGCGCTTTGCGCCCTACTCAACCTAAAGGACTGCCAGCCGGTCAGGTCCAGGGGAAAAGTGGCGGTGGTTTCTTCGATGGGGTTATCCTGCTCATCCACGGTGAGGAAGGTAGCCGTGAAGGTGTCTTTGGCCACATCGATGCCGAGATAGCCGATCATACTTCACCTCCGTATGCTGGGATAGGGGCCGGACGGGGGAGGTCGAGGGATCCTGACCCAACCTCCCGTTTGATAGGGGCTCGAAGCCCGATCAACTCATGGGGGTTCGGGGAGGCCGAGGAAAAACTCCTTGGGGGGCTCGAAGCCCAAGACCAATGGGTTCCTTCGGCCTCCCCCACCCGGCGACTATTGGAATTATACCTGAAATCGTTATAGGAGGAAGCCATGCGCACCGCACACCTGGGTCTGATCCTGTGCCTGCTCCTGGCCTCTCCCCTGGCGGCCCTGGCCCAGGGACCGGGGGGAGGCCACGTTCCATCCCCGGAGCGCCTGCCCGGGGGAGAGCCGAGGGAACGCCTCCTGGGAGCCCACGAAACTGAATCCACCGCGCCCGACGCCCTTCTCTGGCACATCGAGACGGTGGATAGTACAGGGAACGTTGGCACCTTCACCTCCCTGGCCCTGGACGCCGAGGGCCGTCCGCACGTGAGTTACCACGATGAGACCAACGGCGACCTGAAGTACGCCCACTTCGACGGCGCGGCCTGGCAGATCGAGACGGTGGATAGCGCGGGAGACGTGGGTCTGCACACCTCCCTGGCGCTGGACGCTGCCGGCCTCCCGCACATCACTTACTACGACTCCACCAACGGCGACTTGAAGTACGCGTGCCAACAAGAAGGCCGTTGGGACACCGGCTTTCGCCCGAATCCCAACGGATATCGGTTTAAGAACTATGGGGGAGTCAACTTTGGCGACTATACCGTCAGCGATATGCGACGTGTGTTCGGAGACGGGGCAGTGTGCATAAAGGCGGGCTCCGCTTGCCTCCCCAGACCTTCCGCGCTCTTGTGGTGGGGAATAGTCCACCTGGCAATGAGCGGTGGACACTGCGACGGCTTTGCCACAACCAGCCTGCGCTTCTTCAAGGGGCTGGACAACCCAGCCGACTTCCAGGCCGGGGCTTCCACGACCTATGATCTCCTCCTGGAAAACGCCCGCCGGCACATCGCCTACTACTGGGTGCTGTAGGTGCCGAATCCAGTAGCGGTGGCCCGCAGCCAGGCCCTTGAGAAGACCCCGGTTGAGGTTCTGGAACAGGTCCGCTCAACCATCGCCAGTGGCTTTGCCGACCCGACAAACCTCATTATGTACAACCAAGACCGCACTTCCGGCCACTCCGTTACCCCCTATGCGGTCGAGTACCGGGGAGGGAACATCTACTGGATCTGGGTCTATGATAACAACCACCCCGACGACGCCAATCGCCACGTCGAGGTCAACGCGACCGCAATTACAAATACCTGGAGTTACGACCTGGGCGGCGGCATCGGCACCTGGAGCGGCGACGCCAACAGCCACTCCTTGGGTGCCATTCCCATCTCGGTCTATGCCCAGCCACCCCAATGTCCCTGGTGCAGTGGGGCGGGTGTACAGGGTGGAACACGACTGGGGCAGACGTGGCTATCCGGAAGAGGGCACCTCTTGATCACCGATTCCCGGGGCCGGCGGATCGGCTACGTGGGCGATCAGTTTGTAAGCGAAGTGCCCGGCGCTTTCGGCACCGTACCGCCTGGTGGACTGGGCCGCCCAGCGGAGCCCCTCTACTATCTGCCCGTCACCGAGACCTACACCATCCTGCTGGACGGTCAAATCCTTACCCAGACGGCCACGGTGGCTGTCACCCAGTTCGGGCCGGGCTATGCGGCTCAGGTTGCCGACGTTGTGCTAGGACCGACCTCTCAGCACCGTCTGCGCTTTTCCCTCGATGGCACGGAAGTGGCCTTGCAGCCTGGCAACGAGCAGGAGGTTGCCCTGCTTCTTGCCCTGGAGGGCACGACTGAGAGCTGGCAGATGCAGCTCAAAGACGCCGACGTAGGAGAAGGCCAGGTCGTCACTCTGACGGTGGACACTGCTGGCCGACGGTTGGCTTTTAACAACCGTCAGACTGGCGGTGGGATTTACACGCTAGACATCAGGCATGTCGGGGCGGCCGGCGTGCAGTGGTTCGTCCATGCCGGCTTGGTCATCCTGGCTACGGACACCCACTATGTAGACTACGGCGTGTGGGATGGCCTTGGTCCGATGATGCTGTACGTAGACCACGGCAGCGACGGCACGATCGATGAGACGTGGGAGGTGGACAACCAGGTAAGGCATATCTACCTCCCCGTGGTGGCAAAGGCTTTCTAGCCATCGCCCGAGAGGAAGCGCTGCATTCCACGTATCGATGGACTCCACGGGCAGGCCTTGGGGTGGGTCAGCAGGGCGCATTCCTCCCGCCGAGAACACCGCCGGGAAAGCGGGACATCTCCCGGCGCGGGTGCTTCCGGAGTGGCCCTACCGCGTCTATCTGCCCCTGGTCTCCCGGGGCTTCTGACCTTGCCCCCGGCTCTCTCGCTTGCAGGCGGGCGCGAAGGGGCCGGGAAAGGGCCTTGCGCCGGTCGAGCGACGGCCGGCGCAAGGCCCCTGGCAAAGACCGGAGCGGGGCACAAATGCCAGGAAAAGACCTTCAGGACGAACCCCGCACCTGGCTGCGCCTGAAGGACGCCGCGCAGGCCTACGGCCTCCCCTACCAGCGCCAAATGGTACCGGCGGGGACTCGTGCGCGGCCGGCGCGCCGGCCGGCGTGCTCGCGGACGCGGCCTCGATCGAGGAGACTCTCTTGCCCCCCGGCCGGGAGTGGCTCTCCGAGGCGCTCGCGCGCTGCGGGCTTACGCTACGTCGTCCTCCGGCTGATCCGCGAAGGCCGCCCACAACAGCAAGCGGCAAACCACTACGGACTGTGCACCTGTCGAAGAACCCTCAAGGATACAGACATCGAGGCCGCGCCGGCCACACCGACCTTGGCTCCTGCCGGCTAGTGGTCTGTCAAGTTTTTATTTGTGGATACAGGCGCTTCAGCCGAATCCGGGCATCCGCTGTACTGAATTGCCAGTTCACGCCTTTCTGACGGTCATTTCGCTCCTGATACCAGGCCTGAACTTCCTGACGCAACATTTCTATGTCCAGGATTCGGCGTTCCAGGCATTGGCGCGTCAGCACCGAAAGTTCAATCTCCGCCACGTTCAACCAACTTCCGTGCTTGGGAGTATAATGAACCTGCAGTGAGGGTGTGTCCCAAACCCGTTGGGGAGATCAGGCAGCCCTCCGGATTGGTTCCCAGGCCCAATTCTATTCTCTGTCCCCTCCCATTCCAGCACTTCGCAATGCCAGTATGGCAACCAGCCCCTTTGACTTCCCTGTTGTCCTCGATTCTTACATCTCAGTATCCCTTACAGCCACTCTCGACCGTCTCACTCCCAATAGGATAGCCATCTGCCCGAAGTTCTGGATACCTCATCTGTGTGATCCGCTCCCGAAAATACTCCGCTGTTTTGGACACTCCTTCGCTCCAGTCATCCTCTCGACATGGATGCACCGCTTTACCGACCAAAAGATCGGGATGGTTCATTTCTCAACTGAGATCGGTTGACACTTTCTCGCACCTTAAAAACTGTTGAGTCTCGTAAAGTCGTACCGGCCAATGTCTCGTAAATTTGTACCGCCCT
>JBMFNL010000046.1:0-26538 GCA_049970175.1 Chloroflexia bacterium | reverse complement strand
CGGTGGGCGTTGCCGTGGGCGACGGTGTTGGTGAGACGGTCGGGGGCGGCGTAGGAGAGGGAAGGCGGCTGGGCGTGGGGGTGGGCGTGCCTCGCGTGGGGGAGGGGAGGCGGGTGGGCGTGGCCGTCGCCTGGAGGAGGGTGGCCTCCCGTCCGGCGAACAGGGCCGGCGCGGCCTCCCCCCCGCCCCGGTAGGAGATGATGTGCTCCCGGTCCAGGGTGGGTTGAGGCGTGGGTGCCTCTATCGGGGAAATGGGAGGGGCAAAGAGGAGGAGCGGTTCCAGGTAGCGGACGGCTCCCACTTCCGTGCCCACCCAGATTTCGCCGGGGCGGGTGGCGGCCAGGGCGGAGATATTTTCGGAAGGGAGGCCGTCGGCCAGGCCGAAGCGCAGCCACTGCCCCGTCTCCGGGTTCAGCACGCTCAGGCCGGCCCCGGGCAGGCCGTAGGTGCCGCACCAGATGCGCCCCTGGCTATCGGCCGCCAGGGCCTGGACCCAGTTGGCCTCCAGGCCGCTGTTTTCGCTCCGGTAGGTGATCCAGCCGTTGCCGTCAAAGACGCTCAGGCCGCCCCGCCAGGTGCCGGCCCAGACTCGGCCGGCCGGGTCCACCGCCAGGGCCAGGACAAAGTCATCCCCCAGCCCGTCGGCCGTGGTGTAGGTACGCCACTCCCGTTCATCTGCCGAGAGGAAAACCACCCCTCCTCCCTCGGTGGCCAGCCAGCGGTTGCCGGCCCGGTCTATGGCGATCGCCGAGACCACATCCCTGGGCAGTGGGGAGTTGCTACTGGAGAAGGTCTGCCAGGCTGAGCCGGAGAAAACGCTCACCCCTTTGGAGGTGGCGAACCAGACCAGGCCCTGGGGGTCGATGGCGATATCCCGCACCCAGTTGGAGGCCAGGCCGTCCCCTTCGGTGTAGAGCGTCCAGCCGCTTTCATCCAGGTAGGCCGCACCCCCGCCCTGGCTGCCAAACCAGACGCCACCCTGGTCATCGGCGGCGATGGCCGTGATCCACTGGTTGGGCAGGCCGTCGTCGGGCGTGTAGGTATGCCATTCGTCGTCGGCGGAGGTGAAATCGCCATGCGGCATAAAAGCGGCTGCTCCC
Source organism: Chloroflexia bacterium (assembly GCA_049970175.1). Lineage (GTDB taxonomy): Bacteria > Chloroflexota > Chloroflexia > DTKN01 > DTKN01 > JASFBA01. The sequence goes on along the minus strand of JBMFNL010000046.1, from coordinate 25,438 downwards.
TGCTCGCCGCCGAACCAGATGCGCCCCTGGGCATCGCGGGCGATGGCCCAGACGGCCCGGCCGGCCAGCCCCTGCTGCACCAGCGGGGGAAGGTCCCAACCGGTGGGCAGGGGGGTGGTCTCGGCCGGCGTGGGGGAGGGCGTTCCGGTGGTCGGCGTTTCGGGGGAGGCCTGCGACCGCTGGGGCGTCGCCAGCCCCCCCGGGCCGAAGGGGGCCGGCGTCGGCCAGGAGGGAAGGGGCTGGGGTTCGAGGCTCATCCCCGACGGTGGGGCGGCCTGCACGTTTATCCGCTCTCGTTGCCAGAAGTTGCCCTCTTGGTGGAACCATTGCCAGGGCTGGCGCAGGAGGTCGTAGCGCAGCACATAGGTGCCCGGCCGCACCGGCGCGCCGAGCAGGAAGGTGAAGGTATATACCCCGCCCGGCGGCACATCCTCGAAGAGGGGCAGGAAAAGGGCCTCGCCGGTGGCGCCGGGAGGCTCTTCGCCGGCCTGCGCCTCCGGGAGAATATTGAAGCCCAACCCGACTTCGTGGGCCGGCCAGACCTCCCAGCCGTCGTTACGCACGGCCAGGGTCAGGGGGAGCGTCTCGCCGGCCGTGGCCTGCTGGGGCAACATCGGCCGGAGGAAGGTGGCCCGCTTTTCGTTCTTCCCCCCCAGTTCCCGGCGCATCAGGGCGAAGAAGGTATACGGGTCCACCACCTGGTAATCGCGCTCCGGGTGGGCCTGGCGCAACGCCTCGGTCAACTGCACCAGGAAATCGGGCGAGGTGTAGACACAGCGCAGGGTCAGGAAGGCCGGCCCGGCCCCATGGGCTTCCCGGTACTCGTCGTAAGCCCTGTCCACCTGTTCCACCCAGGTGTCCAGGGCATCGCTCCGTCCCAGGCCGTAGTGGGGGAAGGCGGTCAGCGGGGTATTGCCCTGCAGCCGGGGCCACGGGCCGACCAGGTGATGCCAGTTGAAGGTGATGCCGTCGGGGGAGAAGGTACGATACAGGTCGACCACCTCGTCCGGCATCTCGCCGCCCTTGCCGTTGAGGAGAAATCCGGTGATCGAAAGGCCCAGGCGGCGGTAATACTCCAGGTTGTGCCGGCGCCAGGACTCGCGCACTTCCTGGGGCAGCGCCTCCGGGTTCAGATAGCCGGCCCCGCTATCCGGGGCCACGAAAAAGTCGTTTCGGGTTCGGGTGCGCAGGAGGTAGGAGACGATGTCGGGGAAGGTCTCGATCGTCTCCGGGTTGATGCCCCAGGCCAGCGGCAGTTCGCCCCGTCCCTCGTTGAACCACAATTCCGGCATCAGGGAGTAGAGCGGCTGGGCAAAGTCGAAATCGCCCATGTAGTACAGGATGTACGTTTTCGAGGCGACCCGGTCTCCCTCCAGGTAGCCGCGCCGGCGCAGTTCGTCCGGGGTGGGCGAAGGCGGCCGGGGCACATGCTCAGGGAAGGGGGCGAAGCGGTGTACGGAGGCGTTGGCCATGTCCAGGCCGAAGATATCTCCCATGCTGCCGCTGAAATAGGCCCCGTAGGAGGAGGCCAGCCAGACCATTTCCCATTCCCCTTCCACCGGTTCATGGCTTCCGCCGGCCCCCGAACTGTTGGAATACTTCTGCCACCAGGGCACAAAGCCCCAGATGGCGATCATCTCCGTCCCGGCCCGTTGCCGCGCCGCGGCGAGGATTTCCTCCAGGACGGCCCGGTCCTGGCCCAGGGGTTGGGTGGGCTCGTCCACCGGTGCCTCGTCGGCCCAGGGGGAGAGGTCGAAGACAAAGGCCCGATTCTGCACCAGATAGTCCCGCGAAAAGACCGAGGGCACCCCACGGGTGAGTTCCCGGCGCCCGTACAGGACGGCCGGCCAGCCGTCCTCGATATAGGCCAGGAGGCGAGGGTTGCACCGGCCGGTCTGGAGGTATTCCTGGACGGCCCAGCGGTAAGCCTCCGCCTTGGTGGAGAAGCGGTCGCTCAGGTCCACCTGCACCGGAAGCACCCGGGTGACCGTCTCGTAGAGCGCACTCCCCCGCCGAATCACCGCCAGGTCCTCCACGCCGGCGATGGTCGTGGCCACGTTCAGGGTGGCCGGGGTCCGCTCGTCCCAGACCACTGTCCCCCTGACCTCGGTGCGGAAGGTCTCCAGGAGGGCATTCAGGTCTGCCAGGGGCACCAGGGTATAGTCGGCCAGCCATTCCCCAGGGGACCGGAAGGTGTTCAGCCAAAAGTCGTCCACGCCGGCGGCGTGATAGACGTAAAGGCGGGGGCCGGCGCGGTTGACGATGCCCTGCAGGGTCGAGACGAAGAGGGTCAGGTCATAGTCGTACAGGAGGTCGCCGTAGGTCTTGCCGGGCACGGGTTGCTCCGGGGAGAGGGGGGCGGCAAAGGTCCCGTGATCGAGAAAGGCCCCCTGGAGGTCAAAGGTATACAGGACCTTGGTCTCCGGGATGGGAGAAGGGGAGGCCGGCACTTCAGGGGCGGGGGTTTCACTGTGGGCCGGCCAGGCGTTCAGGGCGATCAAGGCGGCCAGTATCCAGGCTATCCCCAGCAAGCCCCTGATGCGGAAGAACGCCTCTTTTCTACGCTGTTGCCCGCGCACATGATCCCCCGGCAAGGTCAATCTATCGGTATTATACAATACCGAGGGGGCGCTGTCAATGAAACGGCAACCCGTTGAGGGCACGACGGTCTGTTGTCTGTCCGCGTTGGCTCGTTCTGGGCGTGTTTCTCCCCGGCCGGGTGGAGAGGATAGCCCCGTACAGCCGCTCCACCTGTTCCGCCACGACCGGAGCGGCGAAGCGCTCCTCGGCCGTACGACGGGCCCCCTTCCCCAGCCGGCGCCGGCCGGCCGGATCGGCCAGCAACTCCCGCAGCCGCCGGGCAAAGGCCTCCGCCTCCGGCGGCACGAGGGCCCCGTTCCGGCCATCGCTCAGAATCTCGGGTGTCCCTCCGGTGCTCATCGCCAGAATCGGCGTCCCGCAGGCACAGGCCTCCAGGAGCACCCGGCTCAGCGGCTCCTCCCAGCGGGAGGGGAAGAGCAAAAGTTCGCAGCGGGCCAGCAGTCGCAACACCGTATCGTGCTCGGCCCAGCGGAGAAAGTAGGCCGGCCAGCCCAGGGCCGCGAGTTCCCTTTCCATCCGGCCGGAAAGCGAGCCGTCGCCGGCCACGACCAGCGGCAGACGTTCCTTGCCCGGCACCTCCTCTGCCACCTGCCGAAACGCGGCCAGGAGTTCATGTACCCCCTTGTTGGCCTCCACCTTGCCCACAAAGAGGAGAAAAGGCCCGGAGAAGGGCACGGCCGGCCCTTCGGCGACGATGCGGTCCACCTCCTCCAGGTCCACCAGATTGGGCAGGACGTGCAACCTTTCGGCCGGGACGATGGCGGCCAGTCGGTCGGCCAGGAAGCGGCTCACGGCGATGACCGCATCGGCCCGGGCCAGCGCCTCGGCCTTGCGGCGCACGTTGCCGCGCATATAGGGGTAGGCCAGGAGGGCGGGGAGCACCCCCAGGCAGGAGAGCGCCCGCGAAAGGCGGCATCCGGCACAGGCTGCATCTCCGCGGCCGAGCAGGGTGGCCCGGTAACAGAGCGGCCAGTAGTCGCGTACGGTGGCCACCACCGGGACGCCGGCGGCACGGCCGGCCCACACCGCCGCCGGGACGGTCAGGCTGTGCTGGGCATGGATGAGGTCGTAGCCTTTTTCTCGAACCTCTCGGGCCAGGAAGTGTCCCAGGCGCGGCCAGAGGATTTCGTTGCGGAAGACGTTCCGCAGCAGGGGCAAGCGGGGGGCCGGGTAACCGAATTCGCCGACCGGGATGCCCCCGTAGATGCGTTCATCCTGCCCTCTTTTCCCTTCCCGGGGCAGAATGACCCGCACCTCGTGTCCGCGGTGCACCAGGGCCCGGACCAGATGGTACGCGCTCCAGCCGGCCCCGCCGCAGCGGGGAGGAAAGACATCGGCGGCAAGGAGGAGGCGCATCCGTCCCGTCCCCTAGAACTCGACATACTCCTTCTTGACCAGGTCCTCCTGGGGAATGCGGAACATTTCCAGGAGTTCTCCGATCAGGCGCACCTTGTTCTCGGCGTCGGCGCGGGACCAGGTGCGGCTCTTGATCTCCAGGAAGGAGCCGGCCGCCGGTTTGAGCAGGCGGTCCAGGTTGATGGCAAAGTGCTGTCCCTTGTAACTGATGTGCACCCGGCTGCGGCGCTTTTCCACCTCGCGAATCTCGTCCGGTTGAAAGTACTCCCGGTAAAAGCGCAGCGAGCGGTCGGCCGTGGCCGTGTAGCGGGCGCGGGACAGGATGGCGGCGTTGGGGTACTCTTCGCGCCGTGTCGGCGAGGTGAGGGTCAAGGTATAGGTCGGGTGGAGGCGGCCGTTCTCGTCAATGAGGTTATCCTCCCGATAGCGCAGCCGGCCGCGGCGTTCATCGTGGAAGAGGAAGTAGGTATCGTATTGAATCCGCTCGCTCCGCCGGCGGTCGCTGATCTGAGGAAAGGCCAGGAGTTGTTCCAGCACCGTCTGGGCCGGCACCCGCGCCTTGACCTGCACCTCGAAAATTTCCTCCTGCTCCACCCCGCCGATGGCCAGAATCTTGTCCAGGAGGTTCTCCTCCCGGGCCAGGACGAAGCGGCCGATGTCGTCGGCGATGGCCTGGGCGCGGGCGGCGATCTCGCCGATATCCAGCGTGGTGAAGCGGCCGTCCCGCAGGAGGAAACGTCCGTCCACCAGGACGTGGCGTATGTTGGAGGGGCCGGCCGTGTAGACCAGTTGGGAGTAGATATTGTCCTCGGCCACGCGGTAGCGGGGGATGGTGTGCGGCTGGCTCAGGTCCACCACGACGATGTCGGCCTGTTTCCCGACCTCCAGGGAGCCGATGCTCTCCCCCAGTCCCAGGGCGCGGGCACCCTCGATGGTGGCCATGGCCAGGGCCTGGCGGGCCGGAAGGGCGGTGGGGTCTCCGCTGGACACTTTCGCCAGGAAGGTGGCCAGGCGGATTTCCTCCCACATATTCAGGTCGTTGTTGCTGGCGCAGCCGTCCGTCCCCAGGCCCACCGTCAGATTGCCGCGGAGGAAACTTTTGTACGGGGGTATCCCGCTGGCCAGTTTCAGGTTGCTGCTGGGGTTGGAGATCACCCCGACCCGGTGCCGGGAGAGGATGGCGATGTCGCCCTCGTCTACGTGGACGCAGTGGGCGGCGATGACCGGCACCCCCTCGAAGAGGCCCTGGACCTGCACCCAGGCCACCGGCGAAAGCCCCACTTCCTCCAGCATCTCGCCGACCTCGTGGGCCGTCTCGGCCAGGTGGATGAGGATGGGCACCCGGTATTCCAGGGCCATCCGGCGCACTTCGGCCAGGATTTCCGGCGTGGTGGTATAGGAGGAATGCGGGCCGACGGCCGGGAGGATACGGCCGTGACCGCGCCAGCGTTCGATGAAGCGGCGCGTATAGGCCAGGCTCTCGTCGTAACTGGCCGCATCGGGCGTGGGCAGTTTCATGATCGTCTCGGCGCAGAGGGCGCGCAGGCCCGCCCGGTCGGCTGCGGCGGCCACGGCATCCTCGAAGTAGTACATATCCACGAAGGTGGTGGTGCCGCCGCGAATCATTTCGGCGCAGGCCAGGAGGGTGCCCCAGTGGACAAACTCCTCGTTCACGAAGCGCGTTTCCACCGGAAGCATGTAGCCAAAGAGCCAGACGTCCAGTTGCAGGTCGTCGCGCAGGCCGCGCAGAAGGCTCATAGGGGCGTGGCCGTGGCCGTTGACCAGGCCGGGGATGACGGCTGCGTCGCGGCAATCCACCTCCTCGAGGGGGTGAAAACGGCCGGCCACTTCTTCTTCCGGACCGAGGGCAACGATGCGGCTTCCTTCCACCGCCACCGCCCCGGGGTCAAAGACGCGCCCGTGGGCGTCCATGGTGACCACCACGCCGCCGCGGAGGAGCAGGTCGATTTTCGCGTCGCTTTTCATCCAGAACCTCCCTCCAGGCCAAATCGGGGCCTGTTGGGGAGTATTATATCCCCGCCCTGGGGGAAAGGCAAATGCTGCCCTCACCTAGATGGGCACTGTCCTCGAACACTGCACACAGCGGGCTGTTCGCCGGGTATCGAGACCCGAACAGCCCCGGCGACTGATTTCGATACGGCCGTCGCTGCGCTCCGGCCTACTTCACACGGCGCCTCGCCCAACTACAAACATGCATCCCCCTCACCTCGGCTAGGGGAGTGGGGGTGAGGGAAAAGGCCGCTTCCCGAAAAACCTGGGACACACCCGAGCCCACCTCGGGTAGCCGGTGTCCTCCCTTTCCCTACGGGGTCTCCCAGATGCCGGATACGATGTGCACTACGGCGGCCTGCCCTAGCACCATCGGGTGGAAGACCTGCCGGTCGGCGGCGGTGATGAGCACCTGGCCGCGGCTTTCCAGAAGCCACCCTTGCAGGTAGTTCCGGCGCTCTGGGTCGAGTTCGGAGAGGACGTCGTCCAGGAGAATGACCGGAGTTTCGCCGCTCCGGGCCTCCAGCCACTCCACCTGGGCCAGTTTCAGGGCGATGGTGGCGGTGCGTTGCTGGCCCCGGGAACCGTAGACGGCCAGGTCCATTTCCCCCAGGGAAAAGTTCAGGTCGTCCCGGTGGGGGCCCAGGAGCGTCATGCCGCGCTCGACCTCCTCGGGCCAGGCCCGGGCCATCGCCTGGCGGAAGGCATAGGCCACGCTTTCCTCATCCTCTTCGGGACGACAGGGAACATGGTGCCGATAGGTCAGCCGCAGCGGCTCGGAGGTGCCGGCCAGCCGGCCGTGGAGGGTCTCCAGGAGCGGCGCGAGCGCCGTCACCAGGCGGTGGCGGGCCACGATGAGGTAGGCGCCGTTCTGCACCATCTCCCGGTTCCAGAAGGCCACCTGCTCCCGCGCTTCCGGCGGCAGGGACCCCCGCTCTTTCCATCCCTGGAGCAGCCGGTTGCGCTGAAGGACGACGCGCCGGTAGCGTTCCAGGGCCTGCCAGTAACGCGGGTCGGCCTGTAGGAGGACGGCGTCGAGGTAATTTCTCCGGCGGGCCGGGGAGCCGGTGATCAGGTTAAGGTCTTCCGGCTCGAAGAGGACGACCTGCAGCCGGCCGAGCGCTTCCCGGGCCCGCACCGGCCGGCGGTTGAGGAAAAAGCGCTTCTGGCAGCGCCCGGTGACCTGCCCCTGGGGGTCCACCAGGCGCTGGACGGCCACCTCCAGCGTCAGCGGGCCGTCCTTCCGCTCCACCCGCCCGACGACCCGGGCAAAGGGGGGCACCCCCATTTCCGCCGGGGCTTCCCGGCGAATCAGTTCCCGCTCGGCCCCGGCCCGGGGGGAGCGGGCCGTGGCCAGGAGGACCAGCGCCTCCAGGAAACTCGTCTTGCCGGAGGCGTTCGGTCCCCAAAGGATGGTGATGCCCGGAGAAAGGGAGGCCTCCAGGTGGCGGTAGTTCCGAAAGTCCTTCAGCGCCACGTAAAGAAGGTGCATGGTCGGGGTTCCTGTTTCCCTCACCCCGGAGGGGCGAGGTCCCTACGGCACCCCAAAGATCAGGATGCGCCCGTTCCCCGAATCGCTCACATAGACCCGGCCGAGTTCGTCTACGGCGATGCCGACGGGGATGGACATCGGGACCTGTTGGGCGTCCACCCCGCTCCAGACCAGGAGCACTTTCCCCGCCCCGTCGGTGGCGGCCACATAGTTGCGGCCCGGGACGGTGAAGTAGACCTGCCCGCCGGGAGCCACGGCGATGTAAGGCTTGTTGTTGTCCCCGGTGGAAAGTTCCCAGCCGGGAACTTCCCAGGTCGCGGCCGGCTGGGGGGCGATTCTCCCATCCGTGCCCGGGGCAAAGACCTGGACGCGCATGTTCCAGGTGTCGGCGACGTAGAGACGGCCGGCGGCATCCACGGCCAGGCCGACCGGCTCCAGGAATTGTCCCGGAGCGGAACCGGTCGTGCCCCACTGGTAGAGGTATTCGGCGGAAAGGCGGCCGGATTCATCCGGGTGCACCCGATAGGCCAGGATGCGTTCGTTCCCCGTGTCGGCCACGTAGATCGTGCCCTGGGAATCCACGGCGACGGCGCGGGGGCCGTAGAAGCCAAAGGGGTGGGCGGAACGGGCCGTCGCGTCCTCCCCCGTGTCCACCAGCACGCCTTCGCCCCACTTGCCCAGGAAGTTGCCCTCGCCGTCAAAGACCTGGATGCGGTGGTTCCAGGTGTCGGCGACGTAGACGCGCCCCTGCCCATCCACCGCGATGCCCCAGGGCGTCTTGAACTGGCCGTCCCCAGGCTGCAGGGGGCCTTCGCCGTCGGGATCCAGGCAGCCCTCGCCCGTCAGGAGGTCGCAGAAACTCCCCCAGGAGGAGGGGTTCCCCTGGGCATCGAAGCGCGCCACGCGGTGGTTGCCGCTGTCGGCGATAAAGAGGTTGCCGCGGGCATCTACGGCGATGCCTCCGGGGGCCCACAACTGGCCGGGGCTGCTTCCGGGGCTACCCAGCACCTGCATGGCCGCACGCTCGGTGAGTTTCTGGAGGTACGGGTCCTCCTCGGCGGCGGCAGCCGGGCCGGCCGGCAGGAGGTCGCTTCGGACGTAGAGATAGAAATCCTGGCCGGGGATCACCAGGGGGACGCGCAGGGCCTGGCCGGGGACGACGTTGGGGTTGTTGTTGTTCAGGGAGAGCAGTTTCTCGGTGGAGACTCCCAGACGAGCGGCGATGGAGGCGATGATCTCGCCGGGCTGGACCCGATAGACGACATCCGCCGGCAACTGGCGGTAGAGCCAGTAGTTCCAGAGGTCTCCCAGCCCCTTGGGGCTATAGTTCCAGAAGGCCAGGAGGGGCACCGCCTGGTAGCCCGATTCGGTTGCCCCGCTGTCGAGCAAGGTCCAGCGCCGGAACGTGCCTTCCTCCGGGAAACCCCAGCGCAGTTTCAGCCGCATTCCGGTGTATCCGGCAGCCAGAGCGGAGCGCAGGGCCGGCTCGTGCTCGGCCAGCACCAGGACGATGTCGCCCTCGGTGCGGGGCGGACCCTGGCTCCCGTCGAACTCCAGAAGAGTGCCGGCCCACGCAAAGTCGCGCAGGTACCAGCGGAAGGGCCAGGCCAGCGTGTTCATACAGGAGGGGTCGGGAGGTTCCGTCGGGCAGGGGTTGTCCACCAGCACCCGCAGGCCGTGGCCGCCGGTGGGGTCGGCGGCGGTGCGCCGCTCGCTCTTGCGGGTCTGGTCGCGGGACAGGCGTTCGATCTGGCGCACCACCAGCGGCACGTCCGGGGCGGTTTGGTCGCGGACGAGCATCTCCTGGGGAGAATCGCCGCCGTAGAAATTGAGCAGGAAGGTGCTGCGGGCGGTATAGAGGGCCAGGAGGAGGAGGCCTAGGAGGGCGAACGATTGCCCCAGGCGACGGCCTTCGCTTCGCCAGATGCGTCGGGCCAGGAAGGCCAGCAGGCCGAGGAGAATCAGGGCCAGGACGCCCGCCAGCATGGTTCGGTACTCCTCCACGCGGGCATGGGGCACCTCCCCCTGGAGCAGGGACACCAGTCCGCGCAAGGCAAAGGCCAGGAGGAGGAAGAGCGGGGCGACGGCCCATTCGCCGTACTTCCACAGTTCGCGCCAGGTGCACCAGGAGGCGAAGCGTTCCAGGGCCAGGCCCGCCAGGAGCACAAGCGGCAGGGCCACGTGCAGGAGGAGCCAGGGGGATTTTTCCCCGGCCCAGGAAAAGGCCAGGATGGAGAAGACGGCCCAGTAGGCCAGGAACGCCTGGAAGAGAGGGAGCGGCGGCCGGCCGGTCCCCTCCGACTTACGGGCCGTCCGGGCCAGGACCAGACCCAGGCCGGCGAGCCCGGCGGTCAGGGCGATCGGCTCGTAGAGGGCCAGGAGGAGAAGGTAGTACGACCAGGGCCCCCCGCTCTGGGGCAGGAAATGCCGGCCGGCCCAGTATTCGATTCCCCGCACCAGGCCGTCCAGAAAGCCGCGCGGGTGGGTGAGGAAGGTGGTGAAGAAGAGGCCGAAGATCAGGCCAAAGGCGCCTAGGGCAGTGAAGAAGGGGCGAGGGTCCTGCCGGAGGGAGTGCACGGCCTCCACCAGTCCAGAGGCATCGAGGCGGAGGAAGGAAAGGCCCAGGTAGCCCAGGGAGAGCAAGGCCAGCAGGATGAGGACTGCCTGGAGGGCCGGGGAAGTTCCCAGCGCGGCCAGGCCGGCCGCCCCCAAGATGCCGAGCACAAAGGCCAGGCCGGCGACGAACCTTCCCCCGGTGCGGAAACGCTCTCCCTGGACCTGGAGGAGGTAGACCCACCCCAGGAAGGAAAGGAGGATGAGGCCGATCAGGAAAGCGGCCTCGTGGGCGGTTACGGCCAGGGCCAAACAGGCGGCGGCCAGGACCAACTCGGCAGGGCGGCGCTCCTCCAGATAGCGGAAGAAGAAGAGGACCATACCCAGGGCAAAGAGGGCGACGAAGGGTTCGGGCCGGGCCGAACGGGAGAAATAGACGAAGGAGGGGGAAAGGGCCAGGAGCGCCAGCGCGGCCAACCCGCCCCAGCGGCCCAGCCAGCGCTGCAAGGGAAAGGCCAGGGCCACGAGCAGGATGCCGGCCAGGGCCGGGGCCAGGCGGGCCGTGGCGTCGCTCTCGCCGAAGAGGAAGTAGAAGAGGGCGGTCAGGTGGTAGAGAAGGGGGCCGTGGAAGGCCGGATCGTACTGGTAGGGAAGGGCGCCCCGGTAGAACTGCCAGGAAAACCAGGCATAGAGGGACTCGTCCGGATGCATCGCCCGGCCGCCCAGGTCCAGGAGGCGCAGGAGCATCGCCGCCACCAGGAGGCCCAGGAAAATCCAGACCGGCGCACCGACGTGGGTCAAGTCGATCGTGCGGTCCAGCAACGAAGGCGGCCGGCCGGCATCCTCGGCTTCCGGTTTTTCCCGGGCAGGTTGTCCTTCTCGTTCGGGCATTTTTTCACCTGACGATCAACATTTCACGGTCAACGCCTCGGTATATCGTCCTTCAGCCATTCCAGCGGCAGGGCCAGGTCGCGGCGAATGTAGACGGCAAACTCCCGGGCGCCCAGCGGGGAGGGAATCTGGCGGAAGAGCAGGTATCGCCAGATGCGGGCCTGTCCGGAGGGGTTGAGGAGCACCTGGAAGACATCGCCCAGGCCGACTTCGCGCACCTGCCCGAGGAGGCTGTAGCCGCTGGGGAAGGAGGATGGGCGCAGGAGGATGAGGAGCGGGCCGGCCGGGCCTAGCGGGAGGCGGCCGGCCTCCACGGCCGTCCGGTGGGCCTGGGAAAAGATGGTGGGCAGGAGGAACGAGGCCCGTTCCGTGACGGCCGTCCGGTTTTCGTGTTCCTGGAGCAACTCCGGCGCCAGGCGCTCCACGAAGGTGCGGGCGTTCCGGTAGATTTCCTCGGGAAACCACCAGTTGAAGGCATAGTAACGGGTGGGGGCAAAGTCCTTTTCCAGGAAGGCGGTGCTTTCGCTGCCAAAGGTCCGGTAGGTCAGGAGGACGGCGGCGTCCGGATGCTGCTGGAGGCTGGCCGGGGTGATGGTGGCCCCGGCCAGGGCCCGGTTGGGGTAGTTACGTAAGTACCACTCCAGCGGCCAGGCCACCTCGCTTTCGTAGAGGACGGTCAGGTCCCGGCCGCCGGTGGTGAGGGTGGAGAGGGTGCTCACCTCGTCTATGGCCCATTGCAGGTCGGAGGAGGTCTGGACGTAGATGAGCATCTCCACCGGCGTATCGTTGTTCAGGTAGGTCAGCCGGAAGGCGCTGCCGAAACTGTAGAGGCCGAGGAAGGCCAGGAGCAGGAGGGCGGCCGAGCGCCAGGCCGGTTTCCCCACCAGGAGGGCCCGGATGAGGAGGGTGGCGGCGGCGATCGCCAGGGGGACGTAGAGGGCGTACCAGTCTCCATAGGCCTCCTGGGGGTGCTCGGCCGGCCAGCCGAAGGAACGGGAGGTGGCTCCCAGGATGAACATCCCGACGGCCGCCAGGCCCAGCAACAGGAAGGCCGCCTCGCTCCGCCGGGCTTCCCCCCCGAAAAAGGCTAGGTAGGCCAGCCCCAGCAGGATGGCGGCGCTGACCAGCCAGAGGAACAACTCGGCCGGCCGGGCGAAGAAGGTGCGGCCGGCCCAGAGCAGGAGCCCGGCGCCCAGGAGGAAGGTGGCGCGATCGGCCCAGAGACGGGCCGGGGCCGGGCCGGGCTCGCCCTCCCCGGGACGTTCGGCGCGCCGCCGGCCGCCGCCGGCTCGGGGACGGATCGGACGCGACCAGCCCCGCCGCAGCCATCGCCAGAGGAGGCCCGGCTCCTCGGGCCGGGCGGCGATCACCCGCCCCAGGAACGTCCCGGCCAGGAGGAGGAAGGGCAGGGCCGGATGGACGTTCAGCCAGGGGGTCTGCTCCCCGGCGAAGGAGTAGAGGAAGAGGGTCAGCGGGGCCCAAAAGGCCAGGAGCCCGGTGGCAAACCCTGGGGCGGCGGCCGGCGGCGCAGGGGAAATCGGCCCGTCCACCGGGCGCGCCTGGGTCAGCCCCTTCCAGGCAAAGTAGAGGACGCCCAGGGTGCCGAAGAGAAGGGAAACCGGCTCATAGACGGAGATGAGCATGATAAAGTATTGCGGGCCGACGTGGATGCGCTTGACCTCCTGCTGGGTGAGCCAGAAACCCAGCGGTTGCAGGAGGCCGGTGGCCCAGCCGGTCATGCTCTGGAAGAAGGAGGTATGCAGGACAAAGAAGATGCCCCAGAAGAGGCCGGCGGCCAGGGCAAAGCGTCGGGAATCCCAGAACAGGCCCAGGGCCAGCGAGAAGGCGAAGGTGGCGCCGACGGCGATAAGGGCCAGGGGAACGACCTCGGAGGGAAAGTCGGTGGAGTTGTACCCCAGCGGTGGCAGGCCGCGCAGGGCGATCAGCGCGTTCAGAGGGATGGCGGAAAGGAGGGGCAGGACCAGGGCCAGGAGGAGGACCACCAGGTCCAGCGCCGGATGGGAACGGGCGGCCCTCCGGCATTCCCCCAGGTGGTACAGGAGCATGGCCAGGACGGCCGTTCCGGCCGCCAGGAGAGCCCCCAGAGAAAGGGCGCTCAGCGGGAGGCCCAAGACCCGGATCAGCGGCGGGAAGAGCGTGCCTTTCCCCAGGCTCTGCCAGAGGTCCTCCAACGCCGCCGGGAAGAGGCCCAGCAGCGGCCAGAAGGCGTGCAGGCCGTAGCGCTCCCAGAGGACCCGGGCCACCAGGAAGAGGAGGAAGACGGCCGTGGCCAGATAGGCGGTCGGCTTGGCGCAAAAGTGCAGGCAGGTGACCACCACGGCCCCGTAGAGCCAGCCGTCGCGCCTTTCGCCCACATAGCGTACGACGCAGACGAAGAAGAGGAGGGTGAAAAAAGCCCCGAAGACGTCGGGATGGCCGAAGCGGCCAAAGTAGAGGAAGGTCGGCGAGATCAGGAGCAGGAAGGAGGCCAGGAGCGCTCCCCAGCGGCCCAGATAGCGACGCAGGAGGACCGGCAGCATGACCGTGGCCGTGCCGAAGACGGCCAGGATCAGGCGGAAGGTGGCATCGCTATCGCCAAAGAGGAAATAGGAGAGGGCGGCGGCGTGGTAGATGAGGGGGCCGTGGTAGACGGCATCGTGCACCCAGCCGTAGCCCCGGTAGATGTTCCAGCCGAAGAGGGCGTGGATGCCCTCGTCGTGGTGCAGGGCCATCTGGTCCAGGAGGGCAAAACGGGTGAGCAGGGCCAGGGCCAGGATGAGGAGGTAAAGGAGCGTCTCCACGGTGACCCCACGGCGGGATGGGACCGGGCCGGCCGGGATAGAAGGCCGGCCGGCTTCCGGCACGGTGGAAAAAGGCCGCGCTTGTGCCATCGCCGTCCTGCGCTCCTGGTTTGGATAAACCCGGAACGCCCCAGGGCATCCCGGCCAGGCCATTATACCCGAAGAGGCCGGCCCAGGCAAGTTGACCTCATCTAACATCCGCTTATAACCCGTTCTGGCACGAATGTAGGTTGAGTAGCGACTTGGGTTTCGATACGCCTGCGGCTACTCAACCCAAGGGTTGAGTAGGCCGAAGGCCGTAACGAAACCAGCGTATCGAAACCTGGCGGCCCGAAACGCTGTTGAGATGGCGGGGAACGGCCGTCGCGGAGGCGGTTTTGGGCTCGTCGCGGCCGGCTGGGGGCCGCCGTAAGGGCCTAGGATGTATGAACGGATGTCAGGACCTCATGGATGCGCTTGTAGTTGGGCGAGGCTGGATTTCGATACGGCCGTCGCTGCACTCCGGCCTGCTCAAGCGGCACCTCGCCTAGGCGCTCCGCCTTGCCCCTTTGGCTTGGATATGCTATGATACCTTTCGCCGGCCTATCCGGCAGATAGAACGACCGACCGACGTCCGTGAGGGGATCATGTTCTCGATAGAACGCCGGCCGCTGGCCGAAGGAACCTTCCCCGCCCGCCTGGACCGGTTGCAGGCCATCAGCGAGTTGGTGGCCGAGGCCGGCCGGCGGATGGACCTGGACGAGCGCGCCCTCTACGCTATCCAGACGGCCGTGGACGAAGCGGCCACCAACATTATCCTGCATGGCTACGGCCGGGAAGGAGAGGGGCCCATCCACATCGCCTGCTGGCAGGAGGGGGATGACTTTGTCGTGGAAATGCGGGACTATGGCCGGCCCTTCGACCCCTCCAGCGTCCCGGAGCCGGACCTGCACGCCCCCCTGGAGAAACGGCGCGAGGGCGGCCTGGGCCTCTTCCTCATGCGCCGGATGATGAACCAGGTGGAGTTCGCTCGCCGGGGCGAGGAGAACGTCCTGCGGATGGTCCGCCGGCGCACACCGGCCGTCTGCCTGCCCCCGGCCGTTCCCACCCTCTCCCCCCAGGGGCGCCTGGATGCCGCCCACGCTCCGCAACTGGAGCAGATGCTTCGGGAGGCACTGGAGGGAAAGCCGCCTGCCCTGATCGTGGACCTGGCCCAGGTCACCTACCTCAGCAGCAGCGGCCTGCGGGCGCTCCTGGTGGCGGCCAAACAGTTGCACCGGAGCGGGGGACACCTAGTCCTGTGCTGTCCCCGGCCGGCCGTGGCCCGCGTCCTGCGCCTGACCGGCTTTATGGAAATCCTTCCCGTCTATCCGACCCGCGAGGCCGCGCTGAAGGCCGCGGAGGCTCCAGGTGACGCCGGAAGACCGCAGTAGGGTTCGCGCATACGCTTTCCTCGGCCTGGGCCTCCTCGTTGCCCTGGGCGGCTGGGCGGCCCTGCTCCTCACGCGGCCGATCTTCCCGGCCGAAGCGGCCACCTCCTGGCTACTCTTTCTCCTCCTTTCCCTTCTGATCAAGGGACTGGGCAGCCGGGTCGTCCCTCGGGAGACCCACAGCCTGGTCGGCATCGTGGACCTAGCCGCCCTCCTGCTCTTCGGTATCCCCGGAGGCGCCTGGGTTGCCGGGAGCGGTGCCCTCCTCTACCAGGCCGAGCAGGCCCTGGTGCAGATGGCGCGCGCCCGGAGGGAAGGAAAACGCCCTTCCCTTCTCCTGCCGGCCGCCAACCTGCTCTTCGATAGCGGCCTCAAGGTGGCGATGGCCCTGGCCGGAGGGTACCTCTACATCCTCCTAGGGGGGCGTTTTCCCCCGCTCCCGCTGGAAGTCGCCACAGCCTGGCCGGCCTTCCCCCTCTTCCTGGCCTGGTTTGCCCTGGACCACCTGGGCTGGGCCCTGGCCGAGGCCGTCCTGGGGGGCTGGTGGAGCGTGGGGGAATGGTTCCGGGCCGTCATCGGCCCTTCCCTGTTCCTGGAACTCTTCCCCCTGCCCCTCTCCCTGCTGGTGGTGGTCACCTACCGGCAGAGCACGGCGGCGGCCTTTGCCCTGACGGCCGCCGGCCTGATCGGAACGAGCCTGGTCATCCAGCGGCTCGTGGCCGTGGCCGCGGAGCAGCGACGCTCCGCCCGCGAACTGGCCGCCCTGAACGAGGCCGCCCAGGCCATCGTCCAGGCCGAGATGAGCGTGGAGGGGCTGTGCGAACTCATCTACGAACAGGCCGGCCGGGTCGTGGATACTTCCATTTTCCACCTGGGGCTGATCGAGGGGGACCGCCTCACCCTCCAGATCTGGGTCGTAGACGGCGTGCGTCAGGAGCCGCTCACCGTGACGCTCAGGCCCGGCGAGGGCATCGTCGGCTGGATGCGGGAGAGCAAACGGCCGCTCCTGGTGCGCGATTTTCAGCGGGAAATGGAGCGCCTCCCGGCCCGTCCCCGCTACCTGAGCCCTCGCCCACCCCGCTCGGCCGTCTTCGTCCCCCTCATCGCCCGCGGCGAGGTCATCGGTTCCCTCTCCATCCAGAGTTACCGCCCCTCGGCCTTTACCGAGCAGCACCTGCGCATCCTTTCCTTCATCGCCCACCAGGCTGCCGTGGCCATCGAGAAGGCTCGCCTGTACGAGGCGGTCCGCCAGCGCGCCGCGGAACTGGAACGCATCGCCGCCGAGAACGCCTCCCTCTACGCCCAGGTGCGCGAAGAGCGCGACCGGGTGGAACTCCTCTACGACATCGGCCGCGACCTGACCCGCCGGCTGGACCCGGACGACCTGCTGCGCCGGCTGCTCCAGCGTACCCGGGAAAGCGTGCGGGCCGAATCGGGCAGCATCCTGCTCTTGGGCACACGTCGCGATCCGCCCCGGGCCATCTCCATCCCCGATGAGGAGCACGGCGCCCTGCAGACGGTGCTGAAGCGGGGGCTGGCCGGATGGGTCATCCAGAACCGCCAGGGGGCGCTCCTGGGCGACGTCGGCCAGGACCCCCGCTGGCTGCCCACCGGCCGGCCGGTCGGCTCGGCCATCTCGGTGCCCATCCTGCATCGGGAAACGGCCTGGGGAGCCATTACCCTGACCCACCCCCAGCGGGACTTTTTCACCCCCGCCGACCTGGCGCTCCTGAGCGCCATCGCCGAACAGGCCGCCGTGGCCCTGGAAGCCGCCCGGCTGTACGAGGCCCAGCGCCGTCGGGCGGTGCAGTTGCAGACCATCGCCCAGGTGCTGCGCAGCATCCTCTCCATCCTGGACCTGGACCGCCTGCTCACCGAGGTGGTTCACCTGATCCGCGAACGCTTCGGCTACGCCCACGTGCATATCTTTACCCTGGATTCGACCACGGGAGAGGCCGTCTTCCGCGCCAGCACCGATCCCGACAGCCCGTTTTGGCAGCAGCGAGGAGGACGTCTTTCCTTAGACGAGGGACTGGTGGGCTGGGTGGCCCGGCAGGGGGAAGCGGCCATCGTCGGCGATGTGCATCGGGACCCACGCTGGCTACCCGACCAGAGCGACGTGACTTCCGAGGTGGCCGTTCCCCTGAAGGTGGCCGGCCAGGTCGTGGGCGTGCTCGACGTGCAGAGCGACGAAGCCGAGGCCTTTGACGCGGAGGATGCCTTTATCCTGCGCACCCTGGCCGATCAACTGGCCATGGCTCTGGAAAACGCCCGGCTTTACCAGGCCCAGCAGGAGGAGGCCTGGGTGTTGAACGCGCTCCTGCAGGTGGCGCAGAACATCGCCCAGGCGCCCGACCTGGAAGAACTGCTGGAAGTGGCGGTGCGCCTGGTGCCCATCCTGGTGGGCGTGGAACGCGTCGTCCTCCTGCTGCGGGAACGGGAGGAGGACGTCTTCCAGGCCGTCAAAGGCTATGGGGTGCCCGAGGCCCTCCTACCGGAGATGCGTTACACGCCGGCCCAGGTCCCCGTCTTCGGTCGGGCCGTTCGCCAGGCCGTCCCGGTCACCCCCGTCGGGCCGGAGGAAGAAAACCTGCCTCCTCCCCTGGACGGAGCGCTGGGAGAGGGAAGCCGCTGGTTTTACCCGCTGCTGGTCGGGGGAGAGGTGATCGGGCTGCTCGGCCTGGGGTTGGAGCCGCCGGCGGTCTACCTGAGCGCCCGCCAGCATACCATCCTGACCGGGCTGGCCAACCAGGCCGGCATCGCCATCGAGGAGGCCCGTCTGCGCCGGGCGGCGTCCGAGCGGCAGCGTCTGGAGCAGGAACTGGCCGTGGCCCGCGAACTCCAGCGCAGCCTCCTGCCTCCTTCGGGCCCGGAGGTGCCGGGTTGGTCGGTCGAAGTCGCCTGGCAGGCCGCCCGTCAGGTCGGCGGCGATTTCTACGACTTTATCCCCCTTTCCGCCAACCGCCTGGGCCTCGTCATCGCCGACGTTTCCGATAAAGGGGTGCCGGCGGCCCTGTTCATGGTGCTCTCGCGCAGCCTCCTGCGGGCCAGCGCCTCGAACCACCGTTCGCCGGCCGAGGCCCTCCGCCACGCCAACCAGTTGCTGCTCCAGGACAACCGGGCCGAGATGTTCGTCTCGGTCTTTTACGGCGTCATCGACCTGGAAAGCGGGGAAATGCGCTATGCCAGCGCCGGCCACAATCCCCCGCTCCTCTGCCGGCGAGAGGGGGGCATCCTCTCCCTGGAAGCCCCCGGCATCATCCTGGGCGTCCTTCCCGAAGTTCACCTGGAGGAAAGGAGCGTCCGCCTGGAGGCCGGGGATACGCTGGTCCTGTACACCGATGGGGTCACCGAGGCGATCAACCGCCAGGAGGAGCAATTCGGCGAAGAACGTCTCCAGGAGACGCTCTGTGCCCATCGGGGCCGGCCGCTCGCCGAACTCCGCCAGGCGCTCCTGGATACGCTGGAAGCGTTCACCGAGGGGCAGCCGCCCTTTGACGACATCACCTTGGTGCTGGTGCGGCGCGAGGTAGAACGGCCGGGGGAGAGGTCGGTATGGAACGGAAGGAAATCTTTCCATCGCTAGAATTTTTCATGCGGGTGCGCTGGGGGGCTCTCTTGCTCAGCGCCCTCCTGGGCCTCGGGGTAGCCTTGGTGGGGAAGATCGGCGGGAAAGCCTTGTGGCCGGCCCTCCTCATTCTGGCCTGGGCCATCGCTTACAGCCTCCTTTTGCACCCTCTCCTCCGCCGGTTGCGAGAACGCCGCGCCTTTCTCCTCCTGGCCCGTTGGCTGATTCCCCTGGTGGATGCCACCGCCGCAGTGCTGCTCTGCCACCTCACCGGCGGCGTCCTCAGCCCCTACACCTTGCTCCTGCTCCTGCACATCGTGATCGTTTCCTTTGGTCTGGGCCTTCTTCCGGCCTGCGTAGAAGCGGCGTGGGCCGTGTTGCTCTACGGCGTCATGATCGGCCTGGAGGCCACGGAAATCTTTCCTCCGGTTTACCCCCTGGTCTCGGGCAGCGTCCTCTGGGGCTTGCTCTATCGGCGCCCGGAGAGCATCGCCGCCTCTTTCCTGGCCGTAGCCGGTCTTTTCCTGGTGGGCGCGGTGGTGGGCGGCTACGTCAGCCAGCGTCTGGAGCGCCAGCAGAGCGAAATCGCCCGCCTTTACCAGGCTTCCCAACGAGAGGCGCACAAGATGCGCCTGGTCAACGAACTTTCCCGTTCTCTGAGCGCCATCCTGGAAGGGCCGACGCTTCTTTCGCGCATCTTTACCCAATTGCAGGCTGTGGCCTCTTTCGATTACGCCGGCCTGTACCTCTACGACGAAAGGAACGACCGGCTGAGCCTGGTGGCCACCTGGGGTTTCTCCGATCAGGAGGCTCGGGAGGCCGAGGCGACGGCCATGGAACGGCATCCCGGCTGGGTGCTGCGCCACCGGCAGACGCTCTGCAGCCCCGATACGGAGGCCGACCCCCGGGTTCGTTACACCGGCAACCGGCACAGCAGTTCGGTGCTGATGGTTCCCCTGCTCTACCAGGAGCGTTGTCTGGGCGTTCTGGGGCTGGGAAGCAAGAAAAAGGCGGCCTTTGGCGACGAAGAGCAGGACCTCCTGGAAGGCGTGGCCCGGCAGTTAGCGGTGGCCCTGGCCAACGCCCGGCTCTATGAGGAAAGCCGGAAGACGCTGGAGGAACTGCGCCAGGCGCAGGAGAAACTGGTGCGCTCCGGCCGGCTGGCCGCCATAGGGGAACTCTTATCCGGCCTGGCCCACGAACTCAACAACCCCCTGAGCATCATCCTGGGGAACATCCAGTTGGCCCTGGAGATACCGAACCTGGATGCCGAGGCGCGGAAGAGTTTGGAAGCGATCGGGGAGGCCGGCGAACGCATCGCCCGCCTGGTGCATCTCCTGGGCGACCTGGAACTCTTGCGCGAGGAGCGCTTCGAGGCGGTGGAGGTTCGGCCGCTGGTGGAGGAGGCGCTTTCGCTGGTGCAGGATCGGGTGGAACATCAGGGGACGGTCGTCGAGGTGGAGATCGGCCGGCCGCTGCCTGCCATCTGGGGCTCGCGTCCCCGTCTCCTCCAGGTGCTCCGCGACCTCCTGGTGAACGCCCTGGAGGCGATGGAGGGACAGGAGCGGCCCAAGCGACTCTCCATTACCGGTCGGGTGGAAGACGGGGATGTCCTCCTGAGCATCCAGGACACCGGGCGGGGCATTCCGGCCGGGCGGCTGGCCCACGTCTTTGAGCCGGGCTTCAGCACCAAAGTGGAGGAAGGACGCGCCCGGGGCTTGGGGTTGGGGCTTTTTGTGGCTTACCATACCATCCGGGCCCACGGCGGCGAGATGGCGCTCGTCAGCCAGGAAGGCGGCGGCACCCTGGTGACGATTCGCCTGCCGGTCGCCCCGTAGCCACCGCCCTAACCCTCCGGGTGTCCTCCGGTGGGCCACGCGGGGCATCGCTCGGCCGGCGGTTCGGCCTCCGGTGAGGATACAGGCCGGCCCGGACAAATCCGGTAGTTGACAAGGGCTACCTTTGCAGGTAAACTGTAGGCAGACCGGATAAGCACTTTCCCGTCCCGAGGAGCAAGATGATGGAAGAGCAGCCCCGTGTGCCCCGAGGCCGGCAGAGGTTTCAGTTGGTTCTACGCCTGATTCTGATCTTGCTGCTGTTGGGCCTGGGGGGATACCTGATCTATCGTGGCGGATGGCCGGCTCTACTCTTCTGGCTCCTCCTGATCGTCTTCCTGATCGAGCATTCCGTCGGCATCCTGTTCGCCCTCTATGATGAACCCCGGTCCCGGTGGTACGGCTTCCTCTTCTGGGTGGCCAGCGCCTTTCTGGGGTCCCTGGCCGTGCAGATGGTGCGCCAGAAGGGCCTGGAGGTCAAGACGGTGCGGCCGGCCGGTCCCCTGGCCCCCCTCTTCGCCCGGCTGGGGGCGCCGGCCATCGTGGTCATTGAGAACGGCCTGGCCGTCGTCTTCGAACGGAGCGGGAAGTATACCCGGGTGCACGGCCCCGGCATCGTCTATACCCGGCGTTTCGAGCGCGTGGCCCACGTGATCGACCTGCGCCCGCAACTGCGCCGGGCGGTGATCGAGGGCGTCCAGACTCGGGACGGCCTGAAATTCGATATCAAGCCGCTCTACGTCCTCTTCCAGGTGGCTACCGCCTATCCCCAGCAAGCCGACTACGGTTACTCAGAACAGGCCGTGCTCGATCTGGTGTACCGGGGAGGGTTGCTCTACGATGAGAAGGGAGAGCCCGTCGAATGGGGCCGGCGGGTCCTGGGGATGGTCGAATACCACCTGCGTCGTGTGGCCTCCCGGTACGACCTCCTGGACCTGGTTCGGGGGGATAGGGCTAGGAATGCCCGACAAAGTTTCCTTCAAGAGGTGACCGCGGCGGCGCGTCCCGACCTGTTGCAGCGCGGCGTCAACCTCATCGGCGTGGATATGGGGGCCGTATCCGTGCCCGGCGAGGTGCAGGAGTTGCTGATGTTGCCCGTGAGGCACGAGGTAGACATCGGGTGGGCGCATACCCAGCGGGATGCCGTCGTCGGGATTTCCGAGGGACTGGCGCAGGCGATTGCCCAGATCGAGGCAAGTATCCCTGTGGATGCGACCCAAACCCGTCCCCATCTGCTCCTGAACCTGGTGAGCACGTTGGGGACCGTTCTGGAGCGGTTCCTGCAATTGGTGCAACCTTACCATGAGGCCCGCAAGGAGTTGCCCGGACCTTCAGGACGGGTGGAAGAGGAGAGAGCCATGGGGAGGGCGGGTATGTCCGGCCCCTCCTCGGGTCCGTTCCCGAGGGAATCGGGGCCAACGGAGCCGTAGCGTCTGGACGGGGAATTCGCCCGCGCGGCAGCCCTTGCGGAGCGCCCATGGATGGAAAAGCCCATGGCAATTTCTACAGGGTACCTTCCCATATGCGTTTCGCCTGCGTTTGTTGCAGCCATTGGTCGGTGTCTTTCCGGCTGCCGATGGCCCGAAGCAGGCTGGAGATAACCGCCTTGAAGCCCTCGAAATACGCTTCGCTCTGGGGGGTATGGGCCTGGGCAGCAGGGGTGAGCATCGCGGAGTGATAAATGGCGGCGATGACGTTTTCCAGGTCTTCGACCCACCACAAGGCCCGGGGGTTTTTCCCGGAGCGCGGGGTTTCCTGCCCACTTTGGGGAAGGGCGTCGGGTGGGAGGGCTGAGCCGGTTTCCGAAAGGCGAGCCCCCTTTTTCCCCCGTTTGGGAGGAGCGGGAGAGGGCGGCGGCAAGGCCGCATCGGGAGGCAGAATGCTCGCCTTCCAGTACGGGGCCGGCGGAACCGGCGATTCCAAAGGCAGGCCCAGGGCCATCATCAGGGTGAGGATGGCCACCCGACATCCCTTGATAAAGAAACGCTCTTTCTGGATGTCCCCCGCCTGCGTGCCGGGTTCACGCCAGTGGGACAACTGGGCCGTATAGATCGACCAGAGGATGTTGCGAATGTCCTCGCGATTCCAGAGCCGTGATCTCATCGGTTCCCCCATGTCTCGAAAATCCGGCCGGCCTATCTGCAGTGTACCATACGACATCCATGTCGTCAAGGTAAAAGGCTGACATCCGCGCGCTTGAGACGGTGGAGGATGGCGGTCCCGATAGGAGGCGAACTATGGTACAGTATGAGGCCATGGATTGGTTTCCGCATCAGATTCTCACCCTGCAGGAATTGCAGAGCATCATCCAGCAGGCGCGGGCGTCCCTGGCCGGGCCCTGGCCGAACCGGCGATCCGAGCGGGAGTGGAACCGGCTGGCCGGGTTGGTCCAGGAGGCTCTGGAGGAAGTGTTTCTCTGGGGGTCCAGGGCCAAGGACGAACATCTGCGTCGGGTCCATGACTACTTTGAGTCTTTGAAAGGTGGGAAGAAAAAGGCCTCGGCGGGTACTTTACAGGCCGTTCGGGCGGCCTATGTGACCTTCCTGGATCGCATCTATGGGGCCATCTTCCGCCACGTGCTCCTCCATCTGCCGACGGCTCTGTGCACGGAGGTGGGCCATTTCCATCTCAGCCAAGTGGTGATCTTTCGCTATGCTCGATTGCGGGATGCGGAGAAATCGGGGCTGGAGGAACTTCTGGAGTTCTTCTATCTGGGCGGTCCCCGTTTCGAGATGATATTTTCCTGGACCCCGCTGGGCGCAAGGGAGGAGAAAGAACCTCCCATCTGGCTTCGGTAAGTAGGTCGGTTTGTCAAACCGACCTACCAGACCCGCGGCCCAACCGTTCCCGCAGCACGGCCACGATGCGCTCGGCGGCGTGGCCGTCCCAGAGTTCCGGGGTCCGGCCGGCCTTGCTTTCCCCCTCCAGGATGCGCCGCACTTCGGCCACGATACGCGCCGGGTCCGTCCCCACCAGCGTGTTGGTCCCCTCGGTAATCGTCACCGGCCGCTCGGTGTTCTCGCGCAGGGTCAGGCAGAGAACGCCCAGGATGGTGGTCTCCTCCTGGATGCCGCCGGAGTCGGTCAGGACGACCCGGGCGTGCATCATAAGGTCCAGGAACTCCAGGTAGCCCAGCGGTTCGACGAGATGCAGGCGCGCGGCCGTGCTTAGGCGTTCGGCGAACCCAAAATCGCGCAGCCGGCCGTGCGGGGGTGGATGGGGAAAAGGATGGGCAGGTCGCGCTGGATCTCGATGAGGGCGTCCAGGATGCCGGCGAAGACGGCCGGATCATCCACGTTCGAGGGGCGGTGCAGGGTGAGCAGGGCGTAGCCTCCCGGCTGCAGGCCGAAGCGGGCCGGCATCCCCAGCCTCTCGGCCCGCCGGCGGTGTTTGAGGAGCGTGTCGATCATCACGTTGCCCACGAAAAAGACCTTCTCCGCCGGGATGCCCTCGCGCCGCAAGTTCTCGTCCGCGTCGCGCGAGGTGGTAAAGAGGAAATCGGCCAGGGCATCGGTGACGATGCGGTTCACCTCCTCCGGCATGGTGCGGTCGAAGGAGCGCAACCCGGCCTCGACATGGGCCAGCAGCACCCCCATCTTGGCGGCCACCAAGGCGCAGGCCAGGGTCGAGTTGACGTCGCCCACCACGCAAACGACATCGGGCCGCTCCTCCAGGAGCACCTGCTCGAAGCCGATCATCACCCGGGCGGTCTGTTCGGCGTGGGAGCCGGAGCCCACCCCCAGGTAGATGTCCGGCCGGGGGAATCGAAAAAGACCTGCGACAATTAGTGCTGGCCGGTGTGCAGCAGGCGCTGCTCGATGCCGGCGTGTCGTCGCATCTCCTCCACCAGGGGGGCGATCAATTGGTCGGGCGCCGACGACGTTGAGGACGCGCACGGTTCACTGCTCCAGAATCTCCCGATAGAACGTGATCAGGCGCTCCTGCTCGCGCTCCCAGGTGTACTTGCGTAACACCAGTTCCCGTCCCCGCCGGCCCATTTCCCGGGCCTCCTCGCGGTGGTCGCGCAGCCAACGGATGGCCTGGGCATAGGCCGCCGCATCCTCCGCCGGGACCACAAAGCCGCACTCGCCTTCCTCGACGTAGGGGCGGCTCCAGGGGTAGTCGGCGACGATCACCGGAAGGCCGGCCAGCATGTACTCGAACAGTTTGGTGAATAGGCTGGGCCGGCGGTACTGGGCCGTGTACAGCCCCGGAGCCACACCCGCGTCGGCCGCCGCTAGGTAGTCCTTCAGCCGGTCGGGCGGGACCGGCCCCAGCCAACGGACCTGCGCCTCAAGGTCGTTTTGCCGGACAAAGTCCTGAATCTGCCCCATATAGGCACGCGACGTTTCCGGGCCGACGAGGAAGAGGACGACGTCCCGTACGCCTTGCTCGGCTGACAGCCGCATCGCTTCCAGCAACACGCCGATGCCCCGCTGGGGCAGGATCAACCCGACGTAGATCAGACGAAAGCCGGGCACGTCCAGGGCCGGATGGGGCTGGGGATCGGCGAAAAGCGCCTGGACAGGAAGGTTCCGCACCACGCCCACCGGGCCGCGGAAGCCTGGGTAGAGGGCGGCCTGCCCCTCGACGGCCAGGATGAGCCCGTCCACGCGATATGCCAGGAAACGCTCCAGCCGGCCGGCGAGAGTGGCCACCGCCGGCCGCAGGAAGTGGGGGATCCAGTGTTTGACACGGAGCGCGTCCGCAAAGTACTCGTGGACATCGTAGACCAGGCGGGTGCGTCGCCCCAGCGTCAGGCGAAGGAAGGGGACAAGGAGAAGCAGCTCAGGATCGTGAAAGTGGATGACGTCGGGGCGCAACCGGAACGCCCGATGAAAGAGTTGCCACCAGACGCGCGGCCGACCCAGGCGACGGGCCGGCCGGCGCACGCCGAGGAGCGTGATCCCATCGCGCTCCTG
>JBMFNL010000045.1:0-27148 GCA_049970175.1 Chloroflexia bacterium | reverse complement strand
AGGGGGAACACCCGGCCCGCCGGCCGAGAACGGGGACGGCCCGGCCCCTGCAAGAGGGCGGGACAGGGCTCCCGCAAGAAGGCCCGGCCGGGGCCGGCCGGAGCCCCGCCTCCCATACCCCCGGGGGGTATAGGCCGGCCGGAGGCTCGCTCGCCTAGGATAGGCACGGATGCCCACCGAATTCCGGCCGGGGCAGCCCGCCTTGACCCAGTTTCAGGAGTATGGTATAGTGAAATCGCCTTTTGGCATCCGGTTATGGTTTACTTCTGGAGGTGCTGAGATGACCCGAGTTTGGCGTCTTCGGTGGCCCCTGGTGCTGGCTGGGGCCCTGACTCTCTCCGTTGGGTGGGGGATTGCGCCGGCCGCGGCTGCCCCTCCTCCTGCCCCCACGCTGCTTCAGCCAAGCGATGGGCAGACGACCTCAGCCTCCAACTATCCTCCCACGGGCACGCCCACCTTCGTCTGGAGTCCCGTCTCCGGAGCCGACCGCTACCAGATTCAGGTCTGCCCCTCGGCCGAGTGCGCCACCACGGTCGTCTCCCAGGAGACCTACTCCACCCGTTTTACCCCCTTCCAGGCCCTGGCCGATGGCACCTGGTTCTGGCGTGTTCGTGCCCACAACGCCGACGGCTGGGGACCCTATAGCACGCCCTGGCAGTTTACGAAATCGTGGCTGGCCGATGGGGCACTGGCCCCTACCCTCCTGGCTCCTGCCCCCAATGAGACCGTCGAGTTCTTCGAGTACCCGATCTTTTCCTGGTCCCCGGTCGTCGGGGCCGCCTATTACCGCCTGACCATCGCCACCGATTCCTTCTGCAACACGCCGCTTTCCGGTTATCCCAAGAACGCCATGAAGAACACCTACTCGCCGACAAGCCGCATCTCCCGGGGACAGTACTACTGGAAGGTCACGCCGGTCGATCACCGGGGACATCAGGGCAATGCCAGCGAGTGCCGTCCCTTCTATATGGATTATCTGCAGGTGCCTGCCCTGTTGAGTCCGGAGGATGACTCTACCCATACCTTTACCCCCGACTTTCGCTGGACGGCGGTGAAGGGGGCCAAGGACTATCACTTCCAGATCAGCACGAACCCCGATTTCACCGCGCTGGTGATCAACATCTATACCTACAACACGCGCTATACCCCGGTGAGCAACCTGAACAACGACCGGGAGTACTACTGGCGGGTGGCCGCCCGGGATACGGCCAATACCGAAGGCCCCTGGAGCGCGGTCCGTTCCTTCGTGATGGCCTGGCATCTGGCTCCCACGATGTTGAGCCCCAACAATAGCTACATCTATGCCCCCTTCCCCGTCTTCCAGTGGACCCCCGTGGCCGGGGCGAAGCAGTATAACATCGAGGGGGATACCGAGGATTCCTTTGCCTCCCCCCTGAAGTTTGATGTAACGTTGATCGATCCCCGTTACGACCATCTGAACTGGGGCACGATCTACCCGAACCCGCCCAATTACTATTACTGGCGGGTGCGGGCCGAGGACCGACGGGGAAACGTGGCCTGGTGGGGGCAGACCTTTTCCTTCGCCTTCAACTGGACGCCCGGCCCCACCCTGATTTACCCGCCCTACTATTACGATCCGGCGACTACCCCTTCCACCCAGTACCTGGACATCCGCACCGACCCGACGGTCCCCTTCCCTGTTTTTATGTGGGATCGAGTGGTGCACCACACCGATGCGGGGGAGACGGCGGCCGATTCCTATGTCATCGAGGTGGATGATAACCCGGCCTTTACCGGCGTGGACTGGACGGCGACGACCGCCAACCTGAGCGTTGCGCCCACGCTCGAGTCCCCCTTTTCCCCGGTGCCCGGCACGGTCTACTACTGGCGGGTACAGGCCTACCGGGGGGGAAGCCCGATGGGCGGACCTAGCGAGGTCTGGCCGGCCCGCTTCGACCCCTCCTTGCAGACGCCGGTGTCCACCATCGCCCTCTACTTCCCCGCCGATGGAACCGATAGTGTCTACGACGCCCCCCTCTTCGGCTGGTCGCCCGTCCAGGGGGCGGCCCGTTACCACTTTTGAGCACTTTGCCCGATTTCGCTTCCCTGGCCGATGAAGCCCACCCCTTGTATCCGTTCTATACCCCCCAGAATCATCTTCCCGCCGATACGTATTACTGGCGAGTGGCGGCTCAGGATGCCGGCGGAGGCTACATCGGCACCTGGAGCGAGACCCGGCGGGTGGTGATCACGCACCCGTTGCGCCGGGGCGATAACACCTATCCCCTGACAACCCCCATCTCCGTGGATGCCACCGCCCTCGTCGGCCAGGATCCCTCGGGCGACGTGGCTTCCCCCTACGACCTCACCAACCTCTATCTGGCCCAGGACAACGGCTACTGGTATCTGACCATCCTCCTTCCTCCGACGAACACAACCGACATGTATTTTGTCTTCTACGTGGACCTGAACCACCAGGCTTATTCCGGCGGCAACATCGACCCCCTGGGGATGGCCGTGCAGGCCGATCCCATCTACTATCCAGAGCGCGTGCTCTATGCCCATCACACCACGGCCGGCACGCTCGATGCGGTGGGGTTGTACACCTGGCAGGGCTCTTCCTGGGGGCCTCCTCAGGACCTGGTATCTATCGGCGGGCAGTGGCTCTACCAGCGTGGGCATTACCTGGAACTGCGTGTTCCCCTGACCGCCTTTGACATCAGCGAGAACTGGCTGGGCACCGTCTCGCTGGAGGTCTTTACGGCCCAGGCGGGAGGGAATGCCCAGGATACCGTCCCTTCGGAAAGCGCCTCACCGACGGGGAATTTGACCAACTTTACCGCCGCGGCGGACAAACTGAACCCATTGCACCCCTGGGACAACCCCTTCAGCAACCCCTTTATCCAGCATCAGAACATCCCGCTGAGTTTCGCCAAGCCGCTGCCACGTTCCTACGTCAGTGGGTACAAGATTCAGGTGGCCCGGGATATCGGCTTCACCGACCTGGTTCTGCCGGGGGGATTTGTCTACTGGAAATCCGGGACCCCGCCGCAGTACTGGTTTCTGGGCACCCGCTGGACCTGGACGGAGACCTTTGAAGAAAACAATACCCTCTACTGGCGGGTGCGGATATGCCACGATAACCCCGGTAACCCTTCCTGCGGTCCCTGGTCGCAGCCGGTGCGCTTTACCAAGAGGAATTACGTGCCCTCGAATCTGACCGTGGAGTATCCCTACGCTACCCCTTCTTTCCGTTGGGATCGGGTCGAGGGGGCTTCCTATTACCGGATACAGGTCTCCAGCGACAGGAACTTTAGCACACTGAAGGTCAATCAGATCCCGGATAGCCCCAGTTATACGCCATATATCGGCTCGGAGGCTCTGGCCGATCGCACCTGGTATTGGCGAGTACAGATATACGACGGCTCCGAACGGGCCGGCTCCTGGTCGGCCGTACAGGTTTTTACCAAAACCTCCCCGATGCCCACTCTGATCACCCCCACGACGGGCGTTTGGATCCATGAACTCCCTACCTTCCAATGGGAAGCCGTGTTGTATCCGGACAATGAACCGGTGGTGAGCGCGCCCCGCTACCGCCTGCTTTTGGATGATGACCCCAACTTTTCCTCGCCCATCTGGGGACAGAGTGAGACGGTGGACACCATCTCGGTCACGCCATGGAGCCACCTCCTGGGGTTGGCCGATGGAACCTACTACTGGAAGGTGGCCATGATCGATTCGGCGGGCAACCAGGGCCCCTATCAGGAATCGGGCGGCGTCTTTTACAAAACCTACTACTCGCCCACCCTGTTGACCGCTTCCTTCGATCCCTCTCCCGATCTGACTTGGGCACCGCTCCAGGGGGCCGCCTACTACAAGGTTCAGGTATGCCGGGACCCTTACTTCAGCAACTGCGTGGAGACCGTCTCCACCGATGCCACCCGGTTTGTGGCAACCAAATCCTATGCGCCGGGCAATTACTACTGGCGTGTGTGCATGTGCGACCAGGACGATAACTGCGGGCCGTATTTCCGCTCCACCATCGGGCCGCGCTCGCTCATCTTTTTGCCTGAAGTCCTCAAACACAAGAGGCCCTGACGCCGGCCCGGTCCATCGGTGAACGGATTACAAAACAGGGGGTGGTGGCCACCAGCCCGCCACCACCCTTCGGTGAAACGGCCTCGGGTCCGGGCCGGCCTTGCCGGGCACGGTCGCCGGGTTCAATGCCGCCAGCGGCGAATCTTCTTACGGCAAGCCGGCCGCTTGCCATGGTTGGCTTGGGTCAATTTCCTGGGTCTATGCCTGCCCATGGTCTTCCTCCTGGAATTCGGTAGCGCGTGTAGTATATCATAATCCGCTCGGGTGTCAAATGGGCTTTTGCCGGTGTGTGAATCGCACTTGCCAAATCCGGCCAGGTATGGTATGATATTTTCGCCTTGAAACCCCACGGGAAACCGGGGCAGCGTCCAGGTGGGGTTACAGCGCGGGACGGCGGCGTGGTGACCAAACGGATCTCCCCAGGCCGCCGAAGCGCCGGATGAAAGATAGGCAAGGTTTTTGGGAAAGAGCAAGTCCGGGGTGTCTCGATCTCCCCCGGGACCCAAGAAGCAAAGGAGAGGGAAGCAGTGGACAGAAGAAAGGATTTCCCGCGTGTTCCGCTCTGGATTCGCCCCACGGGCGAACGTCCGAGAAACAGTGGGGTCTACCCCTACCGACCGAAACCACCCTGGCAACAGGAATGGCCGGAGCGGCCGGACAGGCCGGAGAGGCTCGAGCGGCCGCCCCGACCACCACGCGAGGGCCGGCCGAGGCGTCGGTCGAGGGTACGGATACGGCCGCCGCGCTACGAAGTCGTCCCCATCGAACGCATCACCCTGCGCAACCCCGTCCACCTGGCCGACTGGGAGAGGCGTGCTACCATCGTGGAGGACCACGCCGAACTCGTGCGCCGGGCACGGGAGACTTCCCAATCCCCCTGGCCGATCCAGGTCTGGAAAATGGGCGATGAGTGCGTCCTGGCCCGTGGCTTCGCTGCCCTGGCCGCGGCGGTGGACGCCGGCCTGACCGAGGTACGCGTCGTCGTGGCGGCGCGTTTTCCCCGCTGGGAACTCCTCTGGGTGGAGCCCCAGACCATCCAGGGCCCCGATCCCCTCCTTTCCCGAGCCCTGGAAGCGCAGAAAAAGGTCCGCAGCGTGGGCTGGGTCTTCCCGCCGCTGGTGGTCACTTCCGACGGCTCCGGGCGTTACCTCCTGGGGCGGGGCAAGCGGGCCGCCGCCCGCCTGTGGGCGGCCCAGGCGGAAAAACTGCCCCTGGTGCCCATTGTGATTCGGCCTCAGCCGCGCCGGGCCGTGGTTGCCGGAACCGTACAGGTCGAGACCAGCCGTGTGCGCGTGGTCCTGCCCCGCCACCTGCGTAAGATGAACAAGCCGCTCCCCATGCGCCTCCTCAATGAGGTGGCCGCCGGCCGGCTGCGCCCCATTCGCGTGCGCCGGGCCAGCGACGGAGGCTACGAACTTGTGGACGGCCTCCTGCGCCTGCGGGCCGCCCAGGAGGTCGGGGTGCGCCTGATACCGGCCATCGTCGAGGTGGAAATACCGCAGGGACGGGAATAACCGCTGCGGCACGGTTGGGCTTGGAGAACGGCCGCCTGGCCGGTTGTTCTGCCGCCGGCCCAACAACCGGAGGGTACCTATCGCACCCCTCGGATGCCGAGGGACAACGCTGGCGGTTGTCCCTCGACGAGTTTCGGAGGCCCAAGTGCGCACCTGTCCCAAACTCTTGCCGGCCCTGCTCCTGTACCTCTCCCTGACCCTTTCCGGAATGGCCTCGCCCCGGCCATGGCCGACCCGTGCCGAGGCGGGCGTCTTCTATGTATCTTCCGTATCCGGCGATGATGCCAATCTCTGTACCGACAACGCCCCTTGCCGTACCCTGCAGCGGGCTGTGGACCTGGCCCCCGAAGGTTCGGAGATCCGCATCGCCACCCTGGACAACCTCACCCCGGCCGTGTACACCGGCGAGGGGAGCGCCGTCGTCTCCCTGCAGAAAAACCTGACCCTTCGCGGCGGCTATGCTTACACCCACACCGACCTGCCTCCCCTCCACCTCTGGACCCCCACCCTTCTCCCCTCCTCCGTGGACGGCGAGGGCCTGCGTCGCGGCCTGGTCCTGAGCGGGGAAATTTCGCCGACCCTGGAACTCCTTTCCTTCTCCCGGGGCCACGGGACGGAGGGGGGCAACGCCTACATCGAGGGCGGCCGGGCCCGACTTCTGGGCATCATCCTTCAGGGGGGAAATGCCCAGCGCGGCGGAGGCCTCTACCTGCGGGAAAGCCAGGCCGTGCTCAGCGGAGTTATCGTGCAGGATAACCAGGCCGGGGAAGGCGGGGGCATCTATGTGGAGGGAGGTGCGCCGAACCTCCTGGGCGGCATCGTGCAGGAAAACGCGGCCGAACGAGGCGGAGGCCTCTACAGCCTCAACGGGGCACTCCATCTGGCCGGCACGCTCGTGTTTTCCAACACGGCATCGCAGGCCGGCGGAGCGCTTTACCTGGACGGGCCGATCAGCCTCCTGCCGGAGGAGATCCCCATCCTGGCCAACAGTTACATCCGCCATAACCGGGCGGCGGACGGCGCGGCCGTCTACTTCCACCTTGCGGTGGCCGGCCTGGTCAACACCGTCATCGCCGATAACCAGGCCACCGGCCACGGCGGGGGTCTCTACCTCTGGGCCTCTTTCCCCCAGGGCTTCCATAACACCATCGCCCGCAACACCGGCTCCGAGGGCCTCTACCTGACCCATCAGCCCGGCTCCCTCTGGCCGCCCGTTCCTCCCATCCCCAGCCTGCCTACCTTCACCAACACGATCATCGTCAGCCACACCGTCGGGGTGTATGTGGAAAGCACCGGCTGGTTCCCGCCGCTGGAGAACCGGGCCACCCTGCGCGGCACCCTCTGGTGGGGTAACGGGAGCGACACGGCCGGCCCAGGCGAGTTCGACCTGGGCCAGACCAACGTCTACAGCGCCCCCCTGTTCACCTGTATGGGCGATGTGCCGGCCTGCCCCAATCCCTACCACCTCCGGGAAAACTCCCCCGCCGTAGATGCCGGCGTGCCCATCGCCCTCACCCTCCCCGGGACCGACCTTTTTGTGGATATCGACGGCCAGTTGCGCCCTTCCGGGGCCGGATACGACCTGGGGGCGGACGAAGTGATGCAGCCCGCCGGAGTCGTGCTCCTGCCGGCCGTTTCGCTCCAGACGGCGACGCCCGGCCAGACCGTCACCCATACCCACCGACTCTTCAACACCGGCACCGCCACCGATACCTATACCCTTACCCTCTCTTCCTCGGCCGGCTGGTCTGGGCTGCTCACCCCCTCGCCGATAACGGTCGGCCCCCAGACCTCCACCACCGTCGCCGTCCGGGTGAACGTGCCGGCCACGGCCACCGCCGGCCTGAGCGAGACCGGAATCCTATCCGCCGTCTCCTGGGCCAACCCCCTCCTCCGGGCCGATGCCCTGGAACGGACCACCGTGGTCACCGCCCCCTCCCCCTATGCCGACCTTCGGCTGGCCAAATCCCCGGATGCCTCCGCCATCGGTGCCGGCGAGGCCGTACACTTCACCTTGACCATCACCAACGCCGGTCCCTTTTCCGAGACGCTGGCGGTCACCCTGACCGATACCGTTGTCCCCACTTCTGCCGTGGCCCTCATCGGCGCACCGGCCGGTTGCCAGGTCCATCCGCCCGCGGTCCGCGTGACCTGTACCCTTGCCCTGCCGGCCGGAAGCCCCCCGGTCACCGCCGGCCTGATCCTCACCCTGACCACCACCCCTTCCTACACCGGCCCCTTGTTCAACGCGGCCTGGGTACAATCCTCCCTCCCCGACCCTGTTCCCACCAATAACTTTGCCCAGGCGGTGGTCGCGGTCGGCCTGTTCTCCCCAACGGTGGTCATCTCGCCTTCCTCTCTCCGGGTTACCCTCACCGCCGGGCTGAGTGCCACCCGCGGGCTTTCCATAACGAACGGGGGCCGGGGAACCCTGTATTGGCTTCTGCAGGAAGATCCTCCGGTCTCCTGGCTGGAGGCCAGCCCGCTCGGCGGGACGCTGGCCCCTTCCGAAAGCATCATCGTCGCCGTGCATCTGGATGCCGGCGGTCTGGGGCAAGGCCTGTACACGACGAGCCTTCAGGTAGCCTCCAACGATCCCCTTCACCCCCAACGGACGGTGCCGGTTGCCCTCAACGTCCGGCCGGCCGGCGGTTATTTTCTCTACTTGCCGCTGGTGCTGCGGGCCGGCCTCCGATAAACCGGATCAGAGCTCCATCTCCAGACGCTCCCGGACGAACCTTCGAACTGCGGTGGCGGTCTGGAAAGCCCGGGACGCCTCCCCCTTGTCAGCCGATTCGCCCGGATACCGATACCGTACGGCGTACCGATTCGGCCTTTTCTACCCATTCAGCCGTCAGTTCGTTCATAGACCACCTTGCCTTTGTGCACAATTTCTTGCAGGAAAGTATCGCCCATTTCCAACTGGCCCTACCCCAACACCTTGCGCATCCGCACCCATTCCCCCATTTGCAGAAGCCAGCGCGTCAGCAGGGAGCGGCGCACCCGCTCCTCGGTGTACCCCAGGCTCAGGTAGAGCCGGCGGGCCGGCTCGTTTTCGGCGTTGACATCCAGCACCAACGCCTCCTTCCCCCAGAGGCGGGCCACCTTCTCCGCATGGAGGAGCATCGCCCGGGCCACTCCCTGCCGACGGAAAGCCCTCGCCACGGCGACATCGGAGACGTAGACATCCTTCTTCCCTATCGGCTGGTCAACCAGCGAGAGGTAGAACATCGCCCGCAGCCCGCCCCACAGCCCCAGTTCCTGGAAGAGGACCGCCGTGGCCGACCAGGAAGCCACCTCGGGATCCTCCCGGCGGCGCAGGGAGAGCGTCCCGACGACCCGGCCGGCCTGTTCGGCCACATACAGCCCCGGCAGCCCCCGGCGCATCTCCGCCCGCAGGGTGCGGGCGATGATGCGCCCGGCCCGGTCCATCCGCCCCCGGAAGGCCGCCTCGAACTTGCTGCGAAAACCTTCCACCAGGATGGCCGAGAGGGCTTCGAGGTCTTCCGGACGGGCCGGCCGTACCTGCACACGCTCACTCATAGCGCAACACCTCCACGGGGCGCAACTGCGCCGCCGCCAGAGCCGGCAAAAGCCCGCCCAGGCTGCTCAGAAGGAGGGCAAAGAACAGGCTCCATATCACGTCCACGGGAAGGAAGGTAAAGCGCAACGTGATGAGCGCCGCGCTGATGATGCTCACCAGGCCCTGCGCCAGGGCCCAGCCGGCCGGCACCCCCAGGGCCAGGCCCAGCATGCCCAGAACCGCCCCCTCCAGGAGAAAAAAGCGCCAGAGATGCGTCCAACGGGCCCCCAGCGCCCGGAGAACCCCGATCTCCCGCCGGCGCTCCAGCACGTTGAGCGTCTGGGTGTTCAGGATGCCCACCACGCCCACCCCGCTGACGATGGCCACCATCGCGTTCAGAAGCCCTCCGACGATGCGCGTGCCCTCCCGGGCCTGATCATAGCCCACGTACATCGCCTCCGTCGTCGGATGCAGGGTGCGGAATTTGCGCTCGATCTCGGCCAGCACGGCGTTCAGGTCTTCCCGATCGTTATGTTCCACCTCCAGGGCGAAGAACGAGACGCCCCACCACTGCCCGTAGATCCGCTGCACGACCTCCAGGGGCAAAAAGACCTTGCCCAGCGGGGCATCGCCCAGGCCGAAGATGGCCTCATCCCGCACGATGCCGACCACGCCGAAGCGGAATTCCTCCCCGGCAATTTCCAGATTCACCCCATCTCCGACTTTGTACCCCTGCCGCTGGGCCAGGTCCAGCGAAAGGACGGCGGCCTGGGCCTCGTCGGGCAGATACCAGCGGCCGGCCACCAGGTCGTAGCGGTAGAGGGCCGTCCGGGCCGGCAGCCCCCACAGCCGTACCCGTTCGCCGCCCAGGATACAGTAAGAAATATCCCAGCCCTCGGCTGCCTCCACACCGGGCACCGTGTGCAACTGCGCCGCAAAGCCGGCGCCCACGGGCGCTTCGAACCAGACCCAGGCGTCGGCAGCATAGACACCGAAGAGGGCGACGATGGAATGCTCCAGCGAGGCCAGGGTGATGCGCGCCGAGAGGAAGGCCGCCACGGCCACCGCCACGACCAGGAGCGTGGTCAGGCTGCGTCCGGGCCGGCGGGCCAGGTTGCGCAGGGGCAGGGCCCAGAGCGGGGGCAGGAAGCGCCGGCTCAGGAAACGGGGGGATTCGGCGCGAATCCCGTAGCCGGTGGTGGCTTGGCGCACCGTGATTCGGCTTCCCCGCCAGGCCGGAAACAGGGCAGCCGGCACGGTTACCCCCAATCCCACCAGCACCCCCAGCCCACCGGCCACCGGGTCCAGGGCGAACGGGCCCACGTCCACATTCAGCAGATAGCCCAGGTAGGAGATGAGCCACCGGCCTCCCAGGTGGCCGGCGAGCAGCCCTAGAGGAGTCCCTGCCAGGGCATAGGCCAGGCCGGTCCGGAAATAGACCCGCAAAACCTGCCATCGGGTCGCCCCCAGGGCCCGCAGGATGCCGATCTCGCGCACCTCCTCGGCCACCACCGCCGCCAGAGTGTTCGTTACCAGGAAGGCGCTGATGACCACGCCCAGGATGGAAAGCGCCGTCATCAAGCGGAGGAGCGTCTGCAACTCACGGTGGCCGGTATAGGCCTCGGGATCGCGCACCTCCAGCGTGCCACGGGGCAGGCGGCGACGGTCCAGCAGATTCTCGATCTGGGCCCGCATCTCGTCTCGCTGCCCTGCATTCTCCAGGCGGATGAGGAGGCGGTTATCGCCCCGCGTGCCCAGGAAGGGGCGCACCGTGGCGGCGGGGACATAGCCCACGGTCAGGCGGAGGATGCGGGCGGCGGGGTAATAGGGGGTGCGGGTAAAGCCGCTGATGGTCAGGCGCACGATTTCGCCGGCCGGCCCGCGCACCTCGATCGGCTGGCCCAGGCGCAGGGGAGCCAGGTCGCGGGCCGAACCTTCCAGGGCGATCTCCCCCCGCCCGGGGAAGCGTCCCTCCAGGAGGGTCATCTGGTTGACCCGGACGTCCTCGAAGCGTTCGAGGCCCTCCAGTTGGATGTCCAGCCAGCGGTCTCCGGCCCGCCACTGGGTATAGGCCACGGCCCGACGTTCGGCGGCGGCCACGCCGGGGAGGGCCTCCAGCGCCCGGACATCGCTCTCGTTGGCGTTCCAGACCCAGACGGTGATGTCGGCCTGGGAATGGTGTTGATAGGCCTGGCGCTGGGCCCAGGCCAGGGTACGGCCGGCCATCACCACCGCCACCACCCCGGCCACGCCGATCAGGATGCCCACCAGGGTGAGGAGGGAACGGGCCGGCCGCACCCGCAGGTCCCGCCAAGCCTTGTTCCAGAGGACGGGCATCCCCGCACCACGCTTGGCATCTGTGGGACAACTCCACAGGAGTTGTCCTACGCTCCATCGGGGAAGATATGTGTTCCCGTCTCCCCTCGCAGGGCCCGCTCCAGGTTCTCCGGGTTGGTGATGATGGCCTGTTTCCCGCCGGCCTCCAGGTAGTCGATGATCGCCCGTATCTTCGGCCCCATGCTGCCGGCGGGGAAATGGCCCTCCCTCTCGTACCGTCGGGCCTCCGAGAGGGTCATCCGGTCCAGCCAGCGCTGCTCCGGCCGGCCGTAGTTCAGAGCCACCTTCTCCACGGCCGTGGAGATGAGGAACAGGTCGGCCTGGATGCTGCGGGCCAGGAGGGAGGAGGCATAGTCCTTGTCAATGACCGCCTCCACCCCCACCAGGTCGCCGTTTGCGTCCTCGATCACCGGGATGCCCCCGCCGCCCACGGCGATCACGGTAAAGCCTTGCTCGATCAAGGAGCGGATGGCCTCCAGTTCGACGATGCGCCGGGGGAGCGGGGAAGCCACCACCCGCCGCCAGCCGCGGCCGGCATCCTCGCGTACGACCCAGCCCTCCGCCCGGGCCCGCTCCCGGG
Organism: Chloroflexia bacterium; assembly: GCA_049970175.1. Taxonomy (GTDB): domain Bacteria; phylum Chloroflexota; class Chloroflexia; order DTKN01; family DTKN01; genus JASFBA01. The sequence goes on along the minus strand of JBMFNL010000045.1, from coordinate 15,135 downwards.
CCACCTCCTCGCTCATAAAGGAGCCGATCGGCTTGGTCGGGTTGCGAAAGGCCGGGTCATCGCGGTCCACGAGCACCTGGGTCACGACGGTGGCCGCGCACTTCTTCATTCCCCTCCGGCGAAACTCGTTATAGAGAGCCCTCTGGAGCATATAGCCGATGGCCCCCTGGGTATCCGCGCCGCAGGAATCCAGGGGCACCTCGTGCAGTTCGTGCCGTGCAAGTTCCGAGCGCCGCAGGATAAAGCCTACCTGGGGGCCGTTGCCGTGGGTGATGACCACGTCCCAGCCCTGCGCGATCATGCCGGCGATGTGGTGGCAGGTCTCGGCCGCGGCGGCGTACTGATCGGGAACGGTCTGATGGTCCTTGTCCTTGATGAGCGAATTTCCACCGATGGCAACCACAGCGACCCGCTTAGCCATGTACGTTTCCTCCTCTTGCAAAAACGATGGGCCCGACAGACCGAAAGCCTGCCGGGCCCGCTCCATTTTACCAGTTGCCCATCGTCAGCGCTATAATCGCTTTCTGGACGTGCAGCCGATTTTCGGCCACGTCGTAGATACAGGAACGCGGGCCGGAAGCCACCTCGTCGGTCACTTCATGCCCCCGATCCACCGGCATAGGATGGGTGAAGATGCCGTTTTCGGTCCGCGCCATCCGCTCGGCCGTGCAGATCCACTCCGGATGTTGCAGGGCCCGCTGAATTTCCTCCTCTTTATGGAAGACGCCGCCCTCGTAGGCCTGCGGGCTCATCCAGTTTCGGGAGTAGACGATGTGGGCCCCTTCGTAACCTCGGTCGGGGTCGTGGAGAATCTCGAAGGTGCGCCCGTGGGCGGCGCAGTTTTCCCGGGTCCAGGCGATGACCTGGGGGTCCAGGTCGTACCCTTCGGGATAGGCCAGGGTAATGTCCATGCCGAAGCGGGAGGCGATGAGCAACGCCTCCTGGACGCTGCACCAGGAGCGGGCTAGGGCCCCGTGTCCCCAAGTCAGGAGGAGTTTCTTCCCCCGCAGGACGGAGAGGTCCAGCGTTCGTCCCGGCCCGTTCCCCAGCCATTCGGCCCAGCCCATCAGGTCGGCCAGGCCCTGGCAGGGATGGTATTTGTCGTGGGCCATCGAGATCACCGGGATGTCGGCCCAGTAGGCGTACTCGCGCAGGAGGGCATCGCCCTCGCCGTAGGCGCTGATCTTGTCCTCCAGGATGCGGATGCCGATGCCGGCCGCGTAGCGGCTCATCACCTTGGCCGCATCCTCCACCGTCTCGCCGGCCCGGGTGGCCGTCTTCAGCCGCATGGCTCCCGGCTCCAGGTACTGGGCATGGCCCCCCAATTCGGTGGCCGCGCACTCGAACGACTGGCGCGTGCGCACCGAGGGGTTGTAGAAGAACATGAAGAAGGTCTTGCCCTGAAGGAGATGGCTCCAGCGTGGAGAAAAGCGCTCCCGCTTCATCCGCGCCGCCAGGTCCAGCACGGCCATCAGCCCCTCCAGGGGCCATTCTTGGGTACAAAGCAGGTCACGTCCGTATAGGTCCACCTTTTCCTCCTAGACAAGCAGCATCATTTCCGATCCCGGCTGAAGCCATGGCCGGCCAGGGCCTCGCCCAGGAGGCGATAAGTGCCGGCCACGTAGCAGATCAGATCGGCCTTCTCCCAGTCCACCCGGCCGTCGGAACCCACCAGGGCATCGTCCACCTGCACGGCGACGATCTCGCCCAGGAAAAGGTCATGGCTTCCGAGCGACACCGTCCGACGCACCCCACATTCCAGGTGAATCGGACTTTCGGCAATGAGCGGCACCTGGACACGAGAGGCCGGGAGCGGCGTCAGCCCGCACAGGGCAAACTTGTCATAGTCCCGTCCGGAGACGGTGCCGCAGCGGTCCAGGGCCTCGAGCAGGGCAGTCGTGGGCAGGTTGACGACGAACTGGCCGGCCTCCCGAATCAGGGAATGCGAATGGCGGCTGGGACGCACGGCGATTGCCACCATCGGCGGTTCGGAACAGGCCGTGCCCACCCAGGCCAGGGTGATGATGTTGGGGCGTTCTACCCCGCAAGAGACCAGGACCACCGGAACGGGGTAAAGGGCCGTAGTAACGGGACAGGAAACCTTGCCTATCTTCGACGATCCTTCGCGTTTCATTTCACCGCTTCACCGCATCACCAGGCTCATCACCGCCTTCTGCACGTGGAGGCGGTTCTCGGCTTCGTCGAAGACGGCGGACTGGGGGCCATCGATGACTTCGTCGGTGACCTCAAAGCCGCGGTCGCAGGGAAGGCAGTGCAGGTAGATGGCTTCGGGGTGGGCCAGTTTCATCAGATCGGCGTCGCAGATCCAGTGCCGGTTGCGCTCAAAGATTTCCTTGGCCTTCTGCGGGCTATCTTCGCCCACCGGCGGCTTGAACATGGGCACGGCGGTCCAGGACTTGGGGTAGACCACGTGGGCCCCCTGCACCGCCTCCCGCATGTCGTGGCTGACGGTGAAGGAGCCGCCGTAGCGCCGGGCATAGTTCCGACAGGCCTCCAGCACCTCGGGGTCGAGTTCCATACCCTCGGGATGGGCGAGCACCACATCCATCCCCATCATCGTGGCGGCGATGATGGCGCTCTGGGGCACGGCCCGGGGTTTGTGGATGCTGGGCGAATAGGCCCAACTCATCACGAACTTGACTCCCCGAAAGCCGCCGAACTTTTCTCGGACGGTGAGGATGTCGGCCAGGGCCTGGAAGGGGTGGTATTTGTCGTCCTCCATGTTCAAGACGGGGATGTCGGCCCAGTAGGCAAAGTTGCGAATCATCTCGTTGGCCCCGCCGTAAACCCAGTCCACCGGGTCGCCGTAGCAGCGGATGGCGATGCCGTGGCCCATGCGTGCCAGCACCCGGGCCACATCGGAGACGCGCTCGGTGGTATAGGCCACCTCGCGGCCCGGGAGGGCCGGGGTGTAGATCTTCTCCGGGTCGAGGTAGTGGGCGTGGCCGCCCAGTTGGGTCATGCCGGCCTCGAAGGAGTTGCGGGTGCGCAGGCTCTGGTTGTAAAAGATCATGAAGAGGGTCTTGCCGCGCAGGAGGTGGTCGTGCGGCTCGCCCATGGCGAAGCGCCGCTTCAGGTCCAGGGCGACATCGAGGATCGTCTCCACCTCCTCCCGGCTCCACTCCAGGAGCGTGATAAAGTCGCGGCCTCGGAACGATTCGGTTTTCATCTCTGCCTCCTTGGGAAACCAGTGTCTACGACTGCGCCAACGCCCGGACGACACCGGCCTCAAGCCCCAGGGCCGACCGGGGGACAGAACCCATCAGGATGCTTCCGTTCCGGCCTCTGCCTGCCCCCATAAGCGTTCGATTCGCTGGAGCAGGTCGGGAAGTTCGAACGGCTTGATCAGGTAATCGTCGGCCCCCGCGTCAAATCCGCGGGCGATATCGCTCTCGGAATCGCGCACGCTGAAGATGATCACCGGCACCGGGCGTTTCGACTTGATCTGCCGGCAGATTTCCCAGCCGCTTATATAGGGCATATTCAGGTCCAAGAGCACCAGGGCCGGTTGGAAGGCATCAAAAACGGCCAGGGCTTCGCGGGGATCGGATACCGTCGAGACCAGAAATCCCTCACCCTGGAGAAAGCGGGCCAGAAACAGGTTCATCTCCCGGCTGTCGTCAATGATCAGGACCCTCCGCTCCACCTTCTCCCCCTTTCCGGGCGGGCAGCGGGCGAATGCGGGGACGCAGGGCATGTTCGACGGCGGCCAACAACTGGCCGATCTCGAACGGCTTGGCCAGATAGGCATCGGCTCCGGCCCGCAATCCCCGGCGAACGGCCTCGGTCTCGGCCTGTACGGTCAGCATGATCACCGGCGTTCCGGAGACGCGCTTGATCTGCTGGCAAAGTTCCAACCCGCTGAGGCCGGGCAGATTGACATCCAGAAGCACCAGGTCGGGTTGCAGGCGCTGAAAGGCCTCCCAGCCGGCCGGCCCGTCATCCGCCACAAAGGTCTGGTAGCCCTCCTGTCGAAGGATGTGCTCCAGGAGACGGCTGATGTCGGAACTATCTTCGATCACCAGGATGGTCGTGGCCATTGGACCTGTTTCCTTCAAAGTGTGCGACCCTATGATACCACGGGAGGGAAAGGCTGTCAAAAGCAGGCCTCAGTTTGCCCGCTCCCGTCCGGCCGACAGAAACGCTCCGGCGTAGCAGAATGCCCCGGAGAAGAGCACCCAGCGGAAGCCGAAGGAGAGGGAAAGGAGCGCCGCCAGCACCGCCGCCACGACCGAAGCCGCCCCGTTGACCCCCCAGGCCCAGGGGATACGCCGGGGATGGCGCTGCTCCAGCCGGCGCAAGCCGGCCGGAAAGGGCACGCCCATCAGCATCCCGGCCGGAGAAAGTACCAACACGCTCAGGAGAACACGTCCCCCGAAGGGCCACCCCAGCGCCCGGGCAAAGAGGGAGGGAAGGAGGAAAGGATAGAGCACGAGCACCAGGACCAGCAGGGCCAGCGCCGGCCGCAGCGGCAGACGGGCGGAAAGAGCACTCCCCAGCCCGGAAAAGAGGAGCAGAGCAAAGAGCACCACCGTCAGGGCATAGGCCGGATGCCCCAGGAAGAGGATAAACTGTTGCACCAGCGGGATTTCGACCAGGAGGTAGGCCAGGCCGAGGAGGCCGAAATAGGCCAGGGTGGCGAGGAAGGAAAGCGGCCGCTCCGGCCCAGGCGGAACCTCCGTCCGCCGCCGGAACAGCAGCGGAAGCAGAACGATCGCCACGGCCGCCCCCAGGGCGACGGCCAGCAGGAGGAGCAGCACGAGGTAACCGGCACCGCCGAACGGCTCCACCCGCCGGCCGGCCTCGGCCACCACCTCCCCGATCTGCGACCACTTGAAAAAGTGCCCGAAGAAGGGGCGGTCGTCCTCCGGAGGAGAGACCTCAAAAGGATAGGCCGCATACCAGGCCGGCCGGTCCTCGGCCTCCAGGAGGCTACGGAAGGTCTCATAGTAGACCGGCTCACGGAGTACGTTGTAGCGGTTGGCCTCTTCGGGGCGGATGTCGGGGGCATAGACCAGGTCTAGGGCCCGTTCGGCGGCAAAGCGTCGAATGGCGTCCAATTCGGCCGGCATGAACGGCTCTGCCTTCACCAGCAGCGTCAACATGGCATAGCCGCGCAGGGCGACGATCTGTCGGGCCGGCTCCCCTCCGGCCCGCTCCACCGCCGTCAGGGCCAGGGCAAAGGTGCGCAACTCCTCGCTGGGAGGCATCTGCAGCCAGCGGGAAACGACCAAAACGCCTCCCGGTCGCAGCCGGGCCAGGTAGTCACCAAAGGCCTCGATGGTGTTGTGGTAATCCTCGGCCAGGCTATAGGCCCCCGACTGAATGGGCCGGTAGGGGGCGCTCAATGCCAGCGTCACCACGTCGTAGCGCTCGGAAGTGCGTCGGACAAAACTGCGGGCATCTTCCACAACGACCCCGACATGGGGGTGGCGGTAGATCGCGCCGGCCGCCTCGACGATGAGCGGATTGGCCTCTACCGCGGTCACCTCGGCCGCCCCCTGGGCCAGGGCCACCCAGATTTCCAGCCCGCCGCGCGGCTCCAGGACCAGGGCTTGCCCGCCCCGGTGCAGGCGATAGGCGATGGCGGTGGGCAGGTAGCCGGTAAAATCGAGCGCGGCGGGGAGCGGTCTCTCTTCCAGGAGCGACGGGTCGAGTTCCAGCACCGCACTCAGGTCATCACCATCCACGAAGAGGCCCTGCTGAGGCGGCAGCGGAGCAAGGTACGTGTAACTGAGGCCGGGCAGAGACCGGATGGCCGAACTCTGCACCCGGTCCACGCGGGAAAAACCGTTCCAGCGCCGGAAGGTGAGGGTGGAATCGGGGAACTGCCGGGCATCACTGAGGCCCTTGTAAGGGGAAAGGCGCACCTCCAGAAAGGGCGGAGGCAAGAGCAACCCGGCCAGATAGAGGACGACCGCCAGACACGCCGCCCCGCGCTGAAGTCGGCCGCTTCCCAGGAGCAGGGCGGACAGGCCGGAAAGCAGTCCGCTCAGGAGGACGGTGCCCTCGCCGCCGAAGAGGGATGGCGCCAGCAGGGCCAAAAGTCCCCCCAGGGCCGAGCCGGCCAGGTTGGCGGCGTAGAAGCGGCCGGAGGAGCCGGGCTCCAGGACAAAGAGCAACCCCAGGACCGCTCCGCTACAGAAGAAAGGGACGGCCAGGGCCAGGTTGTCCAGGGCCAGGATCAGGAGTTGCCGGCGATCCCAGGCGATGGTGAAAGAATCGAAAGGGAGGACATTGCTCAGGAGGTAGGCCCCTCCGGTGCTCAGGGCGCCGGCCAGGGCCAGCCAGGAAAGCGAGCGGCGCCGGACCCAGGAGGGGAAAAGGGCCAGTGCCGTACCGCTGGCCCCATAGCCCAGCATGGCCAGGCTGATGACCAGGAAGGCAAAGTGGTAAAACTGGGCCACCGAGAAGAGGCGGGTCAGGTTGACCTCGAAGAGCAGGGTGCCGGCCGAGAGGAGGAACAGCCCGAACAGTGTGGCCGTAGGGGAAAAACCGGGGGTGCAGGCACGGCTTCGCTTCATCTTTTATCCTCCAACCCGGTCGCCCGGCAGCACGCCGCCGACGAGCGGGCAATCCTCCGAGAGGGCCAGCCTGATTCTACCACAGATGGACGCGCTCCGACAGTTTGACGGGCACGCCGGTGGATGGTATAATTTCTATGTAAAAGAACGAACCACCGTACAAAAGCGTATCGAGGAACAGGTCGAGGCCCTGGCCGAAGCCCAGGAGCGCACCGAAACGATACCGACCGGGAGAGCCTGAGTTATGCGTCTATCGCCGGACAAGATCGGCCGCATCGCTGAAGTCGTTGTGGATGCCCTGCTGGAGAAGGAGGCGGTGGCGCTGCGCCGTCCAGGGCGAAGCGGCCGGGCCGCGCTGGTGGCGGCCATCCGCGACTTGATCGCCGCCGACCTGCGCATCGAGGACGAAATTGATGCCGAGGCCGAGCGGGTGCTGGCCTCCTACCGCCGGCCGATCGTCGGCACCGAACGCGATGTCCTCTTCCGCAAGATCAAGGAAGAGATCGCCGCCCGGCGGGGGTACATCCTCTAAGTACAGTTGAAGGTTGGAAAGTTCCAAGTTGAAGGTTGAAATACCGGATGATTTTCGGCTGATTCGGCCAAAACATCCGATGCGAACTTGCAAAACCGTAAGTTCCCCATGCCTCCGGAGCGCTCGATGGACCCGTTGCAGGCTATCCCGGCTAGCCCATCGTTTCCCTTGGAAGCGCTCCTGCCGCTGGACCGCCGGCAGGCGCTGGCCCTGGGGCAGGACCTGCCGGAGCATTCCCAAGGCACGGCGCTGCTGGCCGACATCAGCGGCTTCACCCCGCTGATGGAACACCTGGCGAACACGCTAGGCCCGCAACAGGGGGCGGAGGAACTGACCCGCCTGCTCAACGCCCTCTTTGCCCCCTTGATCGAGGCGGTACACGGCTACGGCGGCCAGGTGATCGCCTTTGGCGGAGATGCTCTGACCTGCTGGTTTCCGGGAGAAGAAGCGCCCCTGCGGGCGGCCGCCTGTGCCCTGGAGATGCAGCGCCAGATCGCCGGCTTCGGCCAGGGCGGCGGGGCCGGCTTGGCGACGCTTTCCATGCATATCGGATTGGCCACCGGGCCGGCACGGCGCTTCTACGTGGGCCGGCCGCCTCACGGCCGACTGGAGGTGTTGGCCGGGGCCACCATGGAGCGCCTGGCCGAGGCTCTGGGCCGGGCCGAATCGGGGCAAATCGTCCTGGATGCGGCAACGGCGGCCGGCCTGCCCGCTACGGCCGCTCGCCCCCTGGGGAACGGCCTGGTCCTCCTGGAAAATTTGCCCCTCCTTCCTCCTCCTGTCTCGCCAGGCCGGCTTCCCACCCTGCCGGCCCGGACGCTCCGTCGCTGGCTGGCCGGGCCGCTCTACTGCCGCCTGCGCTCCGGCGGAGGCCGCTTCGCCGCCGAACTGCGGCGGGTCGCCGCCGTCTTTGTCCGCTTCGCCGGCCTGGATTACGACGGCGACCCCAACGCCGGCCGTAAACTTCGCCGCTACATTGCCCTGGCCCAGGAACTCCTGGCTTCCTACGGGGGCCACCTGTCCTTGGTCTCCTGTGGGGACAAGGGCAGCCTCCTCTTTATCCTCTTCGGCGCCCCGCTGACCCATGAGGACGACCCGGAACGTGCGGTGGGCTTTGCCCTGGAGTTCCAGGAGGCCGTCGAGGCCCTGCCCTTTATCCAGGACCAGCGCATCGGCATCAGCCTGGGGCAGGTTTATGCCGGCATCCTGGGCTCGGAGGCGCGCTGTACCTACACCGTGCTGGGGGACGAGGTCAACGTCAGCGCCCGGCTGATGGAGGCGGCGGCACCGGGGCAGATTCTGGTCAGCCGGCGTGTGGAGCGGGCGGCCGGCCGTTTTTCCTTCCGGCCGCTGGGCGCGGTGCAGGTCAAGGGGAGGGAAGAGGCCATCCCCGTTTTTGCCCCGCTGCCCATGGAAGAGCGGCAGGCGGAAACGGCCGAGGAGACACTGGTCGGGCGCGAGGTGGAGAAGGAGGTCATCCTCGACCTCCTGCGACAGGTTGGGGCCGGCCGGGGACACCTTTTGCAGATCACCGGCGAAGCCGGGGTGGGAAAATCGGCCCTGGTGCGCTTCCTCCTGCGCCAGGCGCAGGAGCGGTCCTGGCGAACCTACCAGGGCATCTGCCTCAGTTATGGCCAGCACACCCCCTACCTGCCCTGGCGGGCCGTCCTGGAACAGGCCTGTGGGCTGACCCCGGAGATGGACTCGCCGAAGCGGGTGGCCCGGCTGAAGGAGGCGGTCGCCGCCCTGCCGGAGCCCCCCGGCCGGCCGGGCTACTGGGAGGCCCGCTTCCCCCTCCTGGCCGAGGCGATGGGCCTGGCAGTGGACGAGACCCCACTCACTCGCACGCTGGAGGGCGAACTGCGCCGCGATAACACCTTCTTCCTCCTGGAGGCGCTGGTGCGCCACCTGGCGAAGGAGGGACCGGTCGGCATCGTGCTGGAGGACGCCTACTGGGCCGACGAACTTTCTCTGCTCCTGACCGCGCACCTTGGGCGGGGACTGGAGGACATCCCGCTTCTGCTGGTCGTCGTGCAGCGGCCCTGGCGGGAGCCGCCGGAAGCGGTACGGCGCTTGCAGGAACTCCCCGGGCAGACCACCCTGGCCCTCTCCCCCCTGGCCAGGGAGACTTCTCTGGAACTGGCCCGGCTTCGGCTGCACGGGGCGGTCCTTTCCCCTCGCCTGGAGGCCCTGCTTCAGGAAAGGGCCCGGGGCAATCCCTTTTTCATCGAAGAACTGCTGCGCGCCCTGGAGGAGGCCGGCCGTCTGCGCCGCAGCGACGGCGAGGTGGAGTTGGCCGGGGAAGAGGAAGGGCTCGAACTCCCTGACACCATCGAGGGCCTCGTCCAGGCCCGTCTGGACCGCCTGCCGGAAGAGGAGCGACTGACGCTCAAGGTGGCCTCGGTGATCGGCCGCGCCTTTCAGCGGCCGCTCCTGGAGGAAGTGCACCCGGCCCGGCCGGGAGAGAGGGCGCTGGCCCGGCAACTTCTGCGCCTGGAGAGGGCCAACTTCACCCTCCTGGAGGAGGGGTTCCCCGAGTGGCGCTACACCTTCCAGCACCCCATCCTGCACGAAGTGACCTACGGCACGCTGCTCTTTGCCCAGCGTCGGGCGTTGCACGGGGCCATCGGGGCGGCCCTGGAGCGCCGGTATGCCGCCGACCCGGTCCGGGTCCTGGACGCTCTGGCCTACCACTATGCCCGCAGCGAGGATCGGGAAAAGGCCGTCCATTACCTCCACCAGGCGGCCGAGAAGGCCCGTCGGGAGTATGCCAACGAGGCGGCCCTGGGCTATTACGGCCAGGCGCTGGAGAGGCTGCTGCCGGACGAACGGGAAAAGCGTTATGAACTTCTGGCCGGCCGGGAGCGCATCTACGACCTCCTGGGCGAGCGCGAGGCCCAGGAGCGGGACCTCCAGGAGATGGGCCGTCTGGCCGAAGCGCTGGGCGATCCCCGCCGTCGGGTGGAGGTGCTGAACCGCCGGGCCCGCCGGGCGGTGGATATCGGGGAGTTTCAACAGACCCTCCACCTGGCTCAGGAGGCCCGGAAATGGGCCGAACAGGGGCAGGAATGGGCCGGCCTGGCCGAGGCTCAGAAAATCCTGGCGATTGCCCATGCCAGCCTGGGCGAGTACGAAGAGGCCCGGCATTTTCTGGACCTGGCCCGCGAACTCTACCATGTCCAGGGCGATCGATTGGGCGAAGCCTCCTGCCTGAACAATCTGGGGTTGGTCGACCTGTATCAGGGCGATGCCGAACGGGCCCGATCCCATCTCGCTCAATCCCTGGAATTGTTTCGTTCTTCGGGCGACCGTCTTCAGGAAACTCGGGGCTGGATCAATTTGGGGCTGGCCTATTTCTATCTCACGGCCTATGAGGAGGCTCTGGAATGCAACCGCCAGGCCCTGGCCCTTTCCCGCGAGATCGGCCATACCGCCGGCGAGTCCATGGTTCTGGATAATATGGGGGCGCTGTCTATGACCCTGGGAGATGTCCAGGAGGCGACGTCCCACCACCGGCAGGCCCTGGACCTGGCCCGGAGGCTACAGGACCGCGAAGGCGAGGCCACCAGCCTTTCCGGCCTGGGCCTGCTCTCGGCCTACCAGGGACGCTGGGAGGAAGCCCGCTCGTACCTGCAACGCTCCCTGGAACAATGTCGGGCCATCGGCCATCGCCGCGGCGAGGCCGTGGCCCGGCACCATACCGGAGTTGCCGAACTCTGGGCCGGAAATGCGCCGGCGGCCGTGGAGGCGTTCCGAGAAGCCCTGGCCCTCCGGGAGGAGATCGGCGAGGTCGGCAACGCCCTGGTCAGCCGGGCCTGGCTGAGCCTGGCCTGTTTGGAGGCCGGAGAAAAGGAGCAGGCCCGCACCCTGCTGGCCAGGGTCGAGAAGGCCCTGCAGGACGAGGGGTACGGCGGCGATGCGCCGGAGCAGGAGGTCTGGTGGGCGATCTTCCGGGTCCGCCGGGGGCTGGGAGACGAAGAAGGGGCCCGGGCGGCTCTGAAACAGGCCCGGAACCTGGTGCAGGAGCAGGCCGGCCGCCTCCGGGACCCCCGTCTTCGGCGCTCGTTTCTGGAAAACGTCCCGGTCAATCGGGAGGTCCTGCAGGCCGGGGTGTAGGAGCGGGGTAACCCCGCCCCTACACCCTCAACGGGGGCATATCAGATCGCCCGTTGTAGGTCGGATGATCAATCCGAACTACCCGTGCGGGGCCAGGTCTCCTCACACCGCGGCTACCGCATCCGTGGTCCGGACCAGCGGAGGTGCACTGCTCGCCCTCCCGTCCCCAGGAGGGGCGAATACCCCTCGAGCAGGGCCATCCCCACCAGCGGCCGGTCGCTTGCGGCGACGGCGGAGAAACGTCCGTCGGGCAGTTCCATCGTCTGGGAAAGCAGGATGGGCTGGCTGTTGCCTGGGTCAAGGAGGAAGGGGTTGCCGATCGGACCGCCCGGTGCGCCCAGGAGGACGGGGGAGTAGACGCTTCCGAACTCATCGTAAAAAGTTACCATAACTTGAGCTATCTCGGGGGAAGTATTCTGGATAACCAGCATGGCGTTCCAGGTATAGCCCTGCAGGCCTATGTTCCTGGGAGCAAAGGGGAAGAAGAGGGTGGGGTATGGCTGCGCCTGGACGGTGTAGGCGCTAGCGGGGTCGCCGGGGCCGGCCGGCCCATCGACATGGGCGATCACGATCACCTCCCCCGTGCTCTCCAACCCGGTCCCACCGGCATATCCCGGAGGGAAGATGTCTTCCGCCCAGGTCTCGCCGGGGGGTATGGTGATAAGGGAGCCCCCGATCGTAACGGTGACCGGGGATGTCCCCGGATTCATCACCCACAGGGCCGGCTCCGGGCCGGGCTTGCCCAGGTAGGGGACGAAAGTCTCGGTGAAGCCGCCGGCCGCGGCCTCGTAGAGCCGTGCGCCGTTCGGGTAATGGACGCAGGAGCACAGGGCCATCACGGGGGGATCGGCCGTCACCATGCCCGAGAGGCGGCTGCCGGGGAGGTGACCTTCCAGGGACTGATCGAAGATATGGTGAGCCCCCGGCCCCAGCACCGCCGTGAGGGAAATCCCATCCGGGTAGGCCACCGCGACCGTTGCCGTGACCTGGTTGGGATTGTACACATCGATGGAACTGTTCCAGCCGTTGTAGTCATAGTAGAGCTCGGGGCAGTACAGCGCGTAGTGGGCCTGGGCCAGGCCGTGATAGGCTACGGCGGCATCCGACGTCACCTGGTGATCCACGGCGAAGAAACTATCGCCGGCGTGGATGAAGGCTTCGCCCAAGAAGCCCGAGGGCAGCGAGGCGCCGTCCAGGAACCAGGAAGTGAAAGGTGGTATCGTGGTGGAAAGGGTGAGGGTTGGGCTGATCCCCTGGATAAAGTCCACCGTGGCGGTGATGGACTGCGCCGTCTGGTTCTGGACGGCCGGGTGGCTATGCGCCCCGTAGTAATCATAGACCACGGTGGGCAGGATGAGAGGTTAGGGGCCGGTGGGGGGCAGGACGGCGTAACTGCTGAGGAGTCTTGCCGGGGGGGCGACGGTGAGGGTATACCGGGCAACGGCCTGCCCGAAGCCCAGGCAATTGGTGGCCGTCATCGCTACGACATAGGTGCCGGCCTGGCCGTAGGTATGCTGGACATAGTCCCCGGTTCCATAGGTGCCGTCGCCGAAGGACCAGGAGTAGAAGATGGGTGTCGTGGCCTCGGCCGGCGAGACGACTCCGGTGAAGGCGACGGCCTGGCCTACCGTCGCCGTGAGTGGTGACCAAGTAAAGTCGGCCTCTTCGATGCGGATGCAGTTGAAGGCAAAGTTGGTGCCCGGGTAGAGGAGATGGCGGTCCTGCATCGAGGGCGCGGTGTTGAAGGCGCCGGCCAGGGCCACGATCGGCTGATCGGCCAGGAGGATGGCGGCGGCACGGTCGGCCCCGTCCGGTAGAGGAGGCATGGATACCTGGGCGGTTTCGCCGGGACCCAGGCCGGGCAGATCGCCCCAGACTGCCGTACCGGTAGGCACGGTGACGTAGCGCATCTGGACATCGGTGGGCTGCTCTCCCACATTTCGTATCCAGATGCGGTTGCCCGTCCACCAGCCCTCGTAGCCGGCGAAGAGGATCGGCAGGGCCACGGCGGGGGAGGCCCGCTCGAGGGCAAAGGTCCGATAGGCCAGGCTTCCCCCTCCGGCACGGCTATCGGTCACCTGGACGACGGCGACCACCGGCGCGGTCGTGGAGATGATCGCCGAGAAGGATGAAGGTGGCACCGCTGTGGCGGGGGAACGGACATTTCCGCCCCCGGCCCCTCCTTGGATGACCAGAGGCAGGTAGATGAAGTAGGCGGCCGGGGAAGTGAGCGAGACGCTGCCGGCCGGCGGAAGGGTCAGCGGCAGGGTGAGCCCGGAAGCGAAGATGACCTCCCCCTCGGCCACCGTGGTCCCGGTATTGCGAATCGTGAGCGTGGCGGTGACCCGGCCGGGGATGGAAGGCGGAAGGTGGGGGGCCAAGAGGCGGGTGCTGCCTGCCGAGGGAGCAACGAAGGCGGACAGACCTCCGCAGATGGAGAGCACCGTCACCTGGATGGGCCGGCCGGTGTGGAGCACGGCCGAACCGGCAAAGTCCGGGGGCAACCCCAGGGCCGCAAGCGGATGCACCCGGAGCAGGCCCTCGGGGGGAATGTAATCGGTCCGCATGCCTGCACTCGTTCCGTCGGCCCCAAAGGCCTGCAGGTCCACGATGGCCGTGTCCGTCGGGCTCAGGTTATGGATCAGGAGGACGGTGCAGCGGTCTATGGGCGTATGGGCCACGGTGTCCACCGCTCCTTCGGGAAGGACCTCCAGGATGGTGTTTCCCCCGGTGATCGTCCCCAGGTGCAAAATCTCCAGAGCCACCTGGCCGGGGGCGGAGACGGCCAGGGTGCCGGTGAAGGTGGGTGGGATGGGCAGCGTCTCGTCCGGATAGAAGCGGGCGGTCCCGGCCGGCAGGGTATCGGTCATCACCCCGACCACCTGTCCATCCGGGGCCAGGAAACGGGCGGTAAAGGCCTGGGGGACGGGTTCCACGTTGAGAATTTGGAAGGCGTTGCTCGTCCAGGCGCCCCGAGGGTCACCTCCCTGAGCCCCCGGCGCACTGAGCAACAGGCTGAGGACAACCCCCAGACCGACGAGAAACCAGCGATGGCGCAATCCTCGTAGCCTCATTTTCTTACCCTCCTGACTACTACCTGCGCTGCGCTACCCTCAGGCAGGCAGTTGCCCCTCTTTTCGAAATGTCCGAAGTGTTCCGTTGATCGTTCGCGCTTCACCTCCTTGCCAGGAAAAGGTTCCCGGGACTTTTCCTCGGGGAAAAATCACCCAGGTTTTGAACGTACAAACGTGGCAACGTGTAACGTGCAACGGTTTATGGCAGCACCGTGACGCTGGAGGGCACCTGGGGCACCAGTTCCAGCGTCCCCTTGTACTCTTGCACCACCCCGTCCACCCGCACACGCGTGCCGGGGGTGAGCAGGCGGGCCCCGTCCTTCACCCGCTCGAAGACGTTCTGCCAGAGAAGCACCAGGAGTTCGCCGGTCCCGTCGTTTACATAGACCCGCTGGCCCTGGGAGAAGGCCTCGGCCCGGCTCACCACCCCCTCGATCGTCACCCGCGTGGTCAGGTCGGCGCCGGTGAGCGTGCCGATCTGGCGCAGTGGTGGGGGCGTGCCCGGAGAGAGGACCTTGACATCCCGGCCGTAGCCGGCCTCGATCTGCCACTCCCCCTCGTACTGCCCCACCCGGCCGTGGGCCCGCACCACTGCCCCGACCAGGAGTTTGGGGGCATCCCAGCAGTCGTCATAGACGTTCAGCCACAGGAGAAGGGTGGCCCGGCCGCTGCCGTCGTCCAGGAGGAACTTGAAGCCCTTGGAGAAGGAGGAGACCCAGAGGATGGTGGCCTGGACGGTAACCTCCTGGCCGTCCAGGGAGGGAATCTGGCTCAGCGGCGTGAGGACGATTTCCGGAGTGGCGGTGGTGGCCGGGGTGTGGGTCGCCGCCCGGGTGGGACGAGGGGGGGCCGTGGGTTCCGCCGTGGG